>DATJIL010000121.1:0-30519 GCA_035493385.1 Rudaea sp. | reverse complement strand
CGCGCTCAGCTCGGCGAGGCGCTGGCCTTCGGCGAGCAGCGCGCCGTGTGGCCAATCGATGACGCGCGTGGACTTGGCGCCGCCGACTTCGCTGACCACGTCGAAGCGGCCGTCGCTGCGGCGCGTGCCCTGCACGGCGCTGGCGATGCCGGAGATCGCAGTGCGCGAAGTGAACGCCAGCGGTTCGCCTTTGGCAGATTCTGCATCGGTTTCGCCGGTGGAAAGACCCACCTTCACGCCCACGCGATCCAGCTCGACTTCCATCTTCTGCGTCGTGATCACGCTGCCGTCGCGAATGACGCGCGTCGTATGCATGTGGCCAATCTTGCGGCCGTCGAGCAGCACGCTCATCCAGACATCGTCCACGGGCGCGGCTTGCGCAAGTACAGGCAGCAGCGCGAACAGGATGGAAAACACGATGCGCATGGCGACTCGGCGTGGTTGGCGAACGCCAAGCATAACGCGGTCGGAGTCCGTTACAATCCCGACGTCATTCGATCAAGTGCGCGAAATGCCCGACACCAAAAGTTACGCCGTGTTCCTGTTTCCGCAGGCGCTGGACGCACTCGGCGACGCGATCAAGCCGTATCTGAGCAACGCGCCGGCGGGCCAGCACATCGTCTGCGCCAGCATTGACGCGTCCGGTGCGTATTTCGAGATGACCTTGCAGGGCACGGATGCGAAAGGCCAGCAAACCGAGCTCGAATTACGCATCCCGCATGCGATGGTCAAGCTGATCATGTCGCTGCACGATGATCATCCGTTCGGCTTCCAGGCGCGCAAGGATTGAGGCGGCGCCAGTCGCCGCCGTCGAGCAATTCCAGCGGAGTAAAGCGCGCCTTGTAGTCCATCTTCGGATGGCGCGTGATCCAGAATCCGAGATAGACATAAGCCAAGCAGCGTTCGCGCGCGAGTTCGATCTGGCGCAGGATCGCGCAGGTGCCAAGGCCACGCGCGGATTCGTGCGGATCGAAGAATGTGTAGACCGCCGACAGTCCCGTCGCGGTGAAGTCAGTGACGGCAACGGCGAGCAGGCGCCCGTGCAAGCGCAGTTCGATGAATTGTGTCGGACTCCACGCTGTGAACAGGAAGCGTTCGAAATCCTCGGTCGCCGGATCGTCCATGCCGCCATCGCGGTGGCGCGCATCGAGATAGCGCCGGTACAGGTCGAAGTATTCGTCGGTGAATGCCGGCGGCGCGATGCGCAATTCCAGATCGCGATTGCGCGCCAGGCAACGGCGCTGGCTGCGGTCGGGAACGAATTCGGCGACCGGGACGCGCGCCGGGATGCAGGCGCGGCAACCGGGGCAGTGCGGCCGGTAGACGTGGCCGCCGGCGCGGCGGTAGCCCTTGGCCAATGCGACATCGTATACTTGTGGAAGATGCGGCGAAGCCGGGTCGATGACCAGGTTCTGCGCCGTGCGCTCCGCGAAATACCCGCACGGATGCGGCAGGGTCTGGAACAGGCGGACGACGTCGGATTTCACGCTTGCAGTGTAGCGCCGTCAGTAAATACCCAGATAGCGCAGCAGGATTAGCAGTACGATCGCGCCGATCAATGCAATGCGCAGCTTCGCCGCCAGGGACATTCCCGCGCGGGACGGCGCCTTCTGCTCGCGCGCCTGCGCGAGTTCCTCGGCGAAGCGCGTGGCCGGCGCGATGCCGATGTCGCGCAGCATCGCGCGCGCGCGCGGCTGGTCCTCGGCATTGACGATCCACACCGCCGGCCATGTCGACGAATCCTGCTTGGCGCTATAGCTCGGACCCTTGTAATCGTGACCGGCGTAGGCGCGACGGTTGGTCACGCGCGTCTCGATGCCGGCTTCGTTGAGCAGGGTAACGATGCGTTCGACGTTCTCGATGCGCGGCGAGGAAAATATCTGTCTCATGGCGCAGGCGTGTCCGGCAGCACACGCAGCATGCCCTCCTGCGCGGTCGAGGCGACGAGCTTGCCATCGCGCGTGTAGATCATGCCGCGGGTCAGGCCGCGCGCACCCTGCGCGCTCGGGCTGTCGCAGGCGTACAGCAGCCAGTCGTCGACGCGGAACGGGCGATGGAACCAGATTGCGTGATCCAGGCTCGCCATCTGCACGTTGTGCTGCAGGTAGGAAATCCCGTGCGGCAGCGTGGCCGTGCCGATCAGGTGAAAATCCGAAGCATAAGCCAGCATCGCGCGATGCAGGGTATCGTCGTCCGGCGCGCGTCCGGCGAGGCGGAACCAGATCTGCTGGAACGGCGGGCGTTTCGCTGGCTTCAATTCGTTGCGCGGATAGACCGGACGGAATTCGAACGGTCCCTTGCGCGCCAGCCAGCGCTGCGCTTTCACCGGCAGCCTGGCCAGTTCTTCGGCTGGAACGGGTTCAGGCGGATTCAGGTCTTCCGGGGGCGGCACGTCCGGCATGCTGAGCTGGTGCTCGACGCCGGGTTCGGCAATCTGGAACGAGGCGGCGGCATTCAGGATCGTCTCGCCGTGCTGGATCGCGATGATGCGGCGCACCGAAAAACTCTTGCCGTCGCGGGCACGGTCCACTTCGAAGACGATCGGCGCCTCGATGTCGCCGGCGCGCAGGAAATAGGCGTGCAGCGAATGCACCGCGCGCGAGCCATCCACGGTGCGTTGCGCCGCCGACAGCGCCTGTCCCAGCACTTGTCCGCCGAACACGTACTTGGTGCCGATGTCGCGGCTCTGGCCGCGGAACAGGTTTTCTTCCAGCCGTTCGAGCTGCAACAGGTCGATGAGTTCGCCGACGATGGGATTCGACATGGAAATTCCTAAGGCTGCAAACGTTGGAGTCCGCTCGCAGGAACAATGTCCTGCCACGGAAACAGCGGACCCGGATCCTGGCGGCGGCGCAGCATCACCTTCGGATCGTCGCTGGCCGGCTCCAGGCGCGTGTCGAGGTCTTCGTGCCCGGCGATGTATTTGAGATTCGGCAGTTCCTGCCGCAACTGCCGCAGCAGCGCGAGCAGGGCGTCGATTTGCGCTTTGGTGTAGGGCACTGTCCAGTTCTGGTGGTGGCTGTCGCCCCAGTGTGGATAGCGGCCGATGTTGGACAGTTCAATGCCGATCGAGCGTGGGTTGTGGCCGTAGGTGTGATTGGCCACGCGATCGTCGGGAACGTAGCGGTAGATCGTACCGTCGGTGTCGATGTAGTAATGCCCGCTGTTGCCGGTCTGCGATTTTTCGTAGCGAATGCGCTCGCCGAATTCGCGCGTCATCTTCATGTCCGGCAATTCGGTGCAGTGGATCACGACGAGGTCGACTGCCGACAGCGGGCGCTTTTCGAGCCGCGCCACGTAGGGCAGGGGTTGATCGTGGATGGGCAGTGCGATGGGCATGCGATAATTGTCGCATGAAGCCTTTCCTGATCCTCTCCCATGGCCTGCACAGCAGTCCGGACGCCACGAAAGTGAGTGCGCTGGCAGCTATTGCCGAGCCGATGGGCTTTTCCAGCGTGCGCCCGGATTACCGCGATCTCGACGCGTCCGGCGACGTGCGCCGCATCGACGAGCGCATTGCGCGGCTGGTCGAACACGCACCGCAGGATGTGCCGGTGATCCTGGCTGGATCGAGCATGGGTGCGTTCGCATCCGGGTTCGCGTCGCTGGAATTGAATTGCGTCGGCCTGTTTCTGATGGCTCTGCCGTTGTCGATTCCGGGTTATGCGCGGCGCTTCGAGGCAAGGCGCGTGCCGACCGCGCTCGTGCATGGCTGGAGCGACGCCTTGTGTCCGGTGGATGCGGCGATCGCGTTCGCGCGTGCGCGCGAGGACGAGATCGTGCTGGTGCGCGACGATCATCGGTTGTCGAATCACGTCGATTTCGTTGCCGACCGCTTCGGCGAATTCCTGCAGCGCTTCGCCTGATGCGCGATTTCTTCGCGACCTGCCCGAAGGGCCTGGAATACCTGCTCGTCGACGAGTTGAAAGCGCTGGGCGCGGCGGACGTGCACGAGGCGCTGGCCGGCGTGCATTTCGGCGGAGAATTGGAGGTCGGTTATCGCGCCTGCCTGTGGTCGCGCCTCGCGAGCCGGATATTGATGCCCCTCGCGCAGTTCGACGTGCCCGATGCGGATGCGCTCTACGCCGGCGCACGCGCCATCGACTGGCCCGCGCACATGGACATTGCCACGAGCTTTGCGGTGGACGCCGTCGGCAGCGTGCAAGGCCTAACCCACAGCCAGTACGCAGCCTTGCGGGTGAAGGATGCGATCGTGGATGCGTTCCGCGATGCGACCGGCGAACGCCCGAACGTCGATACGGAAAATCCCGGCCTGCGCGTGAACCTGGTCTTGCGCCGTGGCCGCGCCATCGTCGGCCTCAATCTTTCCGGTCCGCCGCTGCACCAGCGCGGCTACCGCAAGGGCGCGGGGCTGGCGCCGCTGAAGGAAAACCTTGCCGCGGCGATGTTGCTGCGTGCCGGCTGGCCGCAGGTTTACGCGGCCGGCGGCGGACTGGTCGATCCGCTGTGCGGTTCGGGCACGCTGCCGATCGAAGCGGCGTTGATGGTGGCGGACGTCGCTCCCGGCCTGCGCCGCGCGCATTGGGGATTTCTCGGCTGGCGCGGTCACGATGCGGCATTGTGGAAAACGCTGCACGACGAGGCGCAGGCGCGCGCACAGACAGGCTTGCAGGCGCTGCGCCCGGTGTTCTTCGGCTTCGACGAGAACCCGGCCGTGCTCAACGAGGCCAAGCGCAACGCCCAGGAAGCGCAGCTTTCCGGGTTCATTCAACTCGGGCGGCAGACGCTGGAACATCTGCATCGTCCGCACGAACTGGAACAGCCGGGCCTGCTCATCACCAATCCGCCCTACGGCGAACGCATGGGCGTGGACGCGGATGTCATCGCGCTGTATCGCCAGCTCGGCGCGAAACTGAAAACCGAATTTCGCGGCTGGCGCGCCGCCGTCATCGCCGCGGACGAGGCGCACGGTCATGCGCTCGGCCTGCGCTCCGACAAGCGCTACAAGCTGTACAACGGCGCGATCGAATGCACGCTGCTGAGTTTCGAGATCGCCGAACAGGATGCGCCGCGGCCGGAACCGAAGCCGCTTTCGGCCGGCGCGCAGATGGTGAAGAACCGCATCGAGAAGAATTTCCGCCATCTGCGCAAGATCGCCGCGCGCGAAAATATTGAATGCTGGCGCGTGTACGACGCCGATCTGCCCGAATACGCCGCCGCCATCGATATCTACGGCGAGCATTTGCACATCCAGGAATACCAGGCGCCGGCCAGCGTGGACGAGAACCTCGCGCGCACGCGCTGGCGCGAGCTGGTGCGCGCTGCGGGCGAGGCACTGGGAATTCCGCGCGAACGCATCGCGCTCAAGCAACGCCGGCGCGGCAAGGGCGGCGAAAAGTACGGACGCCTCGACGAGCGCGGCGAATTCCTGGAAGTGAACGAGGGAGACCTGAAATTCCTCGTCAACCTGCACGATTACCTCGACACCGGTTTGTTCCTCGACCACCGCCCGCTGCGCGCGCGCGTGCGCGAGCTGGCGCGCGGCAAGCGTTTCCTGAACCTGTTCTGCTACACCGGCAGCGTCAGCGTCTACGCGGCGGCAGGCGGCGCGGCGGAAACGGTCAGCGTGGATCTGTCGCAGACCTACCTGGATTGGGCCGCGCGCAATTTCGCGCTCAACGATCTCGATCCTGCTTGCAACCGGCTGGTCCGCGATGACGCGGCGACGTACCTGCAATCGCATTCCGCGATGTTCGATCTGATCTTCGTCGATCCGCCGACGTTCTCCAATTCCAAGCGCGCCGAGGACTTCGACGTGCAGCGCGACCACGTGCGCCTGCTCAACCTGTGCGCGGACCGCCTGTTGCCCGGCGGCACGATCCTGTTTTCGAACAATTTCCGCCGCTTCAAGCTGGACGAGGAGGGACTCGCGCGCTTCGCGATCCGCGAGATCAGTGCGCAGACAATTCCCTTCGATTTCGCGCGCCATGCACGCATCCATCGAGCCTGGGAACTGCGCCTGAAGTGATCGCGTTCAGGTTCGTCGGAGCGAAGCTGAACAAGCCAGAGTGTGGCGGGTGAATTTCAGTTTCGATTCAGCCGCGCGGATCGACCATGCGCCTGCGACATTCCGATCGCACGAAGTTGTTCCGGGAGACGACCATGACGATTCGCAAACGTGGGTTCCGTGCACTGGTTCTGGGCTTGCTCGTGATGGCCGGCCTGGCGCTGGCTCCGGCCGCGTTCGCTGGTGGCCATGTCAGCATCGGCATCAACCTGCCCGGCGTAAGTCTTGGTTACTGGGGTGGTCATCACGGCCACGGCTACGTGAACGTAGGCGGTTACTACGGCGGCGGCTACTATGACGGTGGCTATTACGGTGGCGGTTACTATTCGCCGGCGTACTACGACAGCTACTACTACGCGCCCGCTCCTGTGTACTACGCGCCGGCGCCCGTTTACTACGGTAGCTACTACTCTGCGCCGGTGTACCGCAGCCACTCTCGCAGCCGCTACTACGACCGTGGCTATCATCGCGCTGGCTACAGCCGCGGCTATTCCTGCGGATCGTCGGACCCGCGCTACTGCCGCTGAGCGCGCAGGTTCTCGCGCGAAGCCCGTCGCGTTCCGCGCGGCGGGCTTTTTTCATGCGCTTAACCATCGTGGAATCGACAACCTGCTAGCATAGCGAGGCTATGCAGGGGACTCTTCCATGACTTCGCCGACAAGGCCCAACGAGCGCGTCGCCGCTCCCGAGGCGTGGACTTTCTTTCGCCAATGGCTGAAGAATCCGCTTGGCATCGCCGCGCTGTCGCCGTCCGGCCGGCAATTGACCCGGCAGATGATTTCCGAACTGCCGCACGGTACGCAGCGCGTCATCGAACTCGGCGGCGGCACCGGCGTGTTTACGCGCGCGATGCTGGCGCACGGCATCGCTCCGCGCGACCTGCTCGTGCTCGAACTCAACGAGGCGCTGTACCAGCACCTGCGCGCGCATTTTCCCGACGTGCGCGTGGAATGCGGCGATGCGCGTGAATTGAAGCCGATCGCGCAGCGCGACGGTTATCTCGACCAAGGTCCCGTGGACGCGATCATCAGCGGACTTGGCCTGCTGTCGATGTCGCGGCAGACTCAGGCCGAGATCCTGCAGGCCGCATTTTCCGTGCTCAAGCCCGATGGCCGCTTGATCCAGTTCACCTACGGGCCGAAATCGCCCGTGCCGCGCGACCTGCTCGACGAACTCGATCTTTCCGTGCGCCGCGGCGGCTTCGCCTGGTGGAACGTGCCACCGGCGTCGGTGTACGTCTACACGCGCAATCGCTCACGCGCGGTGCACGCGGTGCGGGTCGAGGGCAAGCGTTGACGGTTGAGAATTGGCCGCGCTGCCCGTATCATGCGCGCCTTCGACAGCACCCGGAGAGGTGGCAGAGTGGTCGAATGTACCTGACTCGAAATCAGGCGTGCGTTTATAGCGCACCGTGGGTTCGAATCCCACCCTCTCCGCCACTCCCGACATGAGCCTGATCTCCACCCCCGTTTCCTTCGGCGAACTGATCGACAAGATCACCATCCTGGAGATCAAGTCCGAGCAGATGCGCGATGCGGCCAAGCTCGCCAACGTGCGCGTGGAACTGGACATGCTCAATGCGACCTGGGCGCAGCATCCGGCCTCGCGCACGGATATTCTCGCGGAACGTGCGGAACTCAAGCGCATCAACCAGTCGCTGTGGGACATCGAGGACGAAATCCGCCTGAAGGAAAAGGCGCAGGATTTCGATGCGCGTTTCATCGAGCTGGCGCGCGCGGTGTACTTCACCAACGACAAGCGCGCCGCGGTCAAGCGCGCGATCAACCTCAAGCTCGGCTCGCAGTTGGTTGAGGAAAAGTCCTACCAGAATTACGGCGCAACGCCAGCCTGACTCTCGCGGAATTTCTCAAAGCGCTCGACCACATCGTCGACCGCGATCAACTCCATCACGCCCGGATATTCCAGTTTCGTGCCCCACGGCAATTCGGCGGCGGATTTGCCGCGGAACTTGCGTGCCGCGGCGTCGTAGCGGTTCACGCACCAGCGCCGGTCCGAGTACGGCCCGGAACGATCCGGATTGCTTGGCGCATGCAGGCCGAGCACCTTGGCGCCGACCGCGTTGGCCATGTGCATGGGACCGGAATCCGGCGTCAGCACGATGCTGGCGCGCCGGCACAGGGCGAGGAATTGCTTGAGCGTGTCCTTGCCGATCAGGTCGATGGGTGCCTGTTTGCACCGGCTCACGATGGCATTGCCGAACTCGCGTTCGAACGTGCTGGGTCCGCCGCATAGCGCGATGCGCCAACCGTTCGTGGCAGCGTGATCCATCACCGCCGCGTAGCGATCCGGAAGCCAGTTGCGCGGGCGATGGCTGGAGCAGGGACTCACCAGCAAGGTCGGGACATCGCCGGGCAGGTGCCTGGCGGCGAACTCTTGCGCGGAATCCGCAATCGGGATGTTCCAATCCACGGTGGTTTGTTTCAGGCCCAGCGGTTCGAGAAAACTCGCCATCGCATCCAGCACGTGCTCGCCGCTGCGCTGCGCGATGCGCGCATTCACGAACAGGCCGTGCAGATCTTTCGAGCGGGTCTTGTCGTAGCCGATGCGCAGGTCCGCACGCACCAGCGCACTGACCAGGTTCGCACGCAGCGCAACCTGCAGATGCAGCAGTGCATCGAAGCGGTGTGCGGCCAGTTGCCGGCGCAACGCGGCGAATCCGCGCCAGCCGGCGGCCTTGTCGAAGATGAGAAATTCCACGCCGGGAATGTCGCCGACCAGTTTGTGTTCAAGCTTGCCGACGATCCAGGTCAGTCGGGTCTGCGGCCACGTACCTTGCAGCGTGCGCAGCAGCGGCACCACGTGGGTCACGTCGCCCAGCGCCGAGGTGCGCAGCAGGCACAGCGATTGCGGGGGACGGGTGGCGGAAAACGCGGTGTGCGGCATGCGGGCTGCTAAACTGGCAATGATGATGCAGGCGCAAGTCCAACCCACGCCCGACGGCGCGATTGTGTTCGACCCGGATGCCGTCGCACAAGCGGCATTCGACCCGGACTGGTTCGAGCCGGAGCACTGGCACGCGCGTGCGGCGGCGCAGGCGACGACGGGCGGCCGCGGCAGCGCGATGTTCGTCGACGCACCATTCGGCAATTGCGCGCTACGCCATTACCGGCGCGGCGGCATGGCGGCGCACGTGTTTGGCGACCGCTATCTGTGGACCGGGCCCGAACGCACGCGCAGCTTCGCCGAATTCCGCCTGCTGCAATCGCTGCGCGCAAAAGACCTGCCGGTGCCGCAGCCGATCGCCGCCCGCTTCCGGCGCGCAGGCCCACGGTATCGTGCGGATATCCTCACGCGTCGCGTCGAGCAGGCCGCGACGCTGGCCGAATTGATCGGGCAAGGCAAATTCGATGCCGCCATCGCATCGCGCGTCGGTGCGGAAATCGCGCGCTTCCACGCGCAAGGCGTCTATCACGCAGATTTGAACGCGCACAACATCTTGCTGACAAACGCCACGGTCTGGCTGATCGACTTTGATCGCGGCGAATTGCGCCATCCGGCGCGCACGTGGCAGCAGGCGAACCTGGCGCGGCTCCGGCGCTCGTTGCTGAAAATTGGCGCCGCACGCAACGGAGCGTCTGAATTCGAGCGCGATCTGTGGCAGCCACTGATGGCGGCTTGGGAAAAGGAGGGGGCGTCGTGAGCTTCGCGTTGCATTTTCTCGGCGTCGGTTCCGCGCAGGCAGTGGAACTGGGTTCGTCCGGCGCCGTGCTCGAGCGCGACGGCAAGCCGCTGCTGCTGATCGACTGTGGCCCGGAAACGCTGACCACGTACCTTGATGCCTACGCCGAGCCGCCGCGCGCGGTCTACGTCACGCACACGCACATGGATCACGTCGCAGGCCTCGAGCGATTGTTCTATCGCGTCTATTTCGACGCCGCACTGCGCGGCACGGTGCGCCTGTATGCGCATGCCGCGCTGATTCCGCATTTGCAATCGCGCGTGGCCGACTATCCACAGGTGGTGGCGGAGGGGGGTGCGAATTTCTGGGACGGCTTCCACGCCGTGCCATGCTCGCGCGGGTTCTGGCACGAGAACCTGTGGTTCGACGTGTTCCCAACGCGCCATCACGCGCCGCAGACCTCGTTCGGCATCGCCTTGCGCGGAGCGTTTGCCTGGACCGGCGACACGCGGCCGATTCCGGAAATGCTGGAACAATATGCACCGCCGCCAACGCTCATCGCGCACGATTGCGCGCTGCACGGCAATCCTTCGCATACCGGCGTGGACGATCTGACGCGCGAGTACGCCGACGCAACGCGGAACAGGATGATGCTTTATCACTACGGCGGTGTCGCCGATGGCCAGGCACTGGCGGCGCGCGGCCATCGCGTGGCGCAGCGCGGCGAACGCGTTGCCTTGCCGCCGCCCGCGGCGTCCGCCGTGCTCGATTCCGAGGGTGGTGCATGAACGCTCCGACGATTCCTCCGCTGCCGCTACCGGCGCGCGATGCGCCGGTTCGGGATGCCTTGCGGCGCCCGCTGCACGATCTGCGCATTTCCGTGATCGATCGCTGCAATTTCCGCTGCACCTACTGCATGCCGGAAGACCAGTACGCACTCGACCACGTGTTTCTCGGCAAGGACCAGCGCCTGCGCTTCGAGGAGATCGAGCGCATCGCGCGCGCCTTCGTCGCGCTGGGCGTGCGCAAATTGCGCCTGACCGGCGGCGAGCCGCTGCTGCGCCGTGACCTGCACGAGCTGGTGCGCCAGCTCGCGCTGATCCCGAACGTGGAAGACATCGCCCTGACCACCAATGGCGTGTTGTTGCCCAGGGTCGCGCGCGCGTTGCGCGAGGCCGGCCTGCAACGCCTGACCGTGTCGCTGGACAGCCTCGATGCGGACACGTTCCGCGAGCTATCCGGCGGGCGTGGCGAGGTCGCCGAAGTGCTCGCCGGCATCGCCGCGGCAGAGGCGGCCGGTTTTACGCGGATCAAACTCAACTGCGTGGTCCTGCGCGGCGTCAACGACCATCAGGTGACGGACCTGGCCGAGCGTTTTCGCGGCACGCCGCACGTCGTGCGCTTCATCGAATACATGGACGTGGGCACGCTCAACCGCTGGAGCGCCGCCAATGTCGTGCCGAGCGCGGAACTGCTCGCGCGCCTGGCGGCGCGCTGGCCGCTGCACGCGCTGGAACCGAACTATCGCGGCGAAGTCGCGCAGCGCTATGCCTGGGCCGACGGCGCCGGCGAGATCGGCTTCATCAGCTCGGTGTCGCAGCCGTTCTGCGGCGATTGCTCGCGGGCGCGCCTGTCGGCCGACGGCAAGCTCTACACCTGCCTGTTCGCCCGCACCGGCTTCGACCTGCGCGGTCCGCTGCGCGACGGCGCCAGCGACGAAGAGCTGGCGCGCCTGATCGGTGGGCGCTGGGGCCAACGAACGGATCGCTACAGCGAATTGCGCGCCGAGCTGCGCAAGGCGGGGAATCCCGAAAAAGTGGAAATGTTCAGTATCGGCGGATGACATGAGCAAACCCAAGTCCACGCTTTCGCATGTCGGCGCAGACGGCCGCCCGCGCATGGTCGATGTCGGCGCCAAGGTCGCGACCGCGCGCAGCGCCACTGCGCAGGCGATCGTGCGTTTTCCCGCAGCGGTAGCGCGTGCCCTGCGCGCACAGGGCATGCGCGCGAAAAAGGGCCCGGTCGCGGATACCGCGATCGTCGCCGGCACCATGGCGGTCAAGCGCACGCACGAGTTGATACCGTTTTGTCATCCGCTGGCGATCGAGCGTTGCGATTTCACGGTGGAGTTTGCCACGCCGACCGAGTTGGCGATTCGCTGCGAAGTCGCGGTCACGCACAAGACCGGCGTGGAAATGGAAGCATTGACGGGGGCGAGCGTCGCCGCGCTCACCGTCTACGACATGTGCAAGGCGCTGTCGCACGAAATCGTGATTGCGGATGTGCGGCTGCTGGAGAAATCCGGTGGCAAACGCCGTGTGCGTCTAGGGAAAATCCTCGGATGAATTATCGCGTGCTGTATTTTGCCTCGCTGCGCGACCGCGCCGGGATCGATGCCGAACAGGTGGAATCGCGCGCCGGCGATGCACGTGGCCTGTACACGGAATTGCGCGCACGCCACGGGTTCGCCCTGGGCGAAGATCGGCTGCGCGTTGCGATCAACGGCGCGTTCGCTGGCTGGGAACAGGCGTTGCGCGATGGCGACGAGGTGGTGTTCATTCCCCCCGTGAGTGGCGGCTGAAATGTTCCGCCTCAGTGAAAATCCCATCGACGCCGCCACGCTCACGCGCGAACTCGCGCAGGCGGGCGCGGGCGCCTGCGCGACGTTCGAAGGCTGGGTGCGCGATCACAACGAAGGCCGCGCGGTCTTGCGTCTTGGCTACCAGGCCTATGCGCCGCTGGCAAAGACCGAGGGCGAGCGTATTCTCGAAGAGGCGCGCAAGAAATTCGCGATCATGGATGTGCGCTGCGCGCATCGTGTCGGCACGCTGGACATCGGCGACCTGGCGGTGTGGGTCGGCGTCAGCGCCGCGCACCGAGCCGACGCCTTCGATGCCTGCCGCTACGTTATCGATGAAGTAAAGCGGCGCGTGCCGATCTGGAAGAACGAGCATTACGCCGACGGCGAATCGGGCTGGCTGCATCCGGACAACACGCCGGTGGAGTAACGCAATCGCCTTGTCTGGGCAGCGCGTGTGCGGTATCCTGCGCGGCCTTTTCGGAGAGGTCGCGCGTCGTGTCAGCGGTGCGCGGATGAGGCAGGATGCCGAATGGCTCACGCTTCAGGGACGAATCTCTGCGAAAAAGTTTTCATCCGGAGAGGTGTCCGAGTGGTTGAAGGAGCACGCCTGGAAAGTGTGTAAGCGGGTCAAACCGCTTCGCGGGTTCGAATCCCGCTCTCTCCGCCAGATTCAATCCACCACTTATGGTGGCCCCGTTGGTTCTCTCGCGACGATAGTTTGCAAACCCCGCCAGGGCCGGAAGGCAGCAACGGTAGTGAATGATTCGGGTGCCGGGATGCGGCTGACGGGGCCGCCACCATCATGCTGCTGCGGTCGTCCAGGACCGCGAAGATCACGAAGCGGCCATCCGTAGCCGCACTCCTCAAAAAAGCTACAATCACGGTTCTTCCGAATGGGATGAGCCGTGTCGTACCAAGTCCTGGCCCGCAAGTGGCGCCCGAAGAAATTTTCCGAGCTGGTTGGCCAGGAGCACGTCGTGCGCGCGCTGTCCAACGCGCTCGACTCGCAGCGCATGCACCACGCCTTCCTGTTCACCGGCACGCGCGGCATCGGCAAGACCACCATCGCGCGCATCTTCGCCAAGTCGCTGAACTGCGAACGCGGGCAGTCGTCCAATCCCTGCGGCGAATGCGCGGCCTGCCGCGACATCGACGCCGGCCGCTTCATGGACATGATCGAGATCGACGCGGCCAGCAACACCGGCGTCGACAACGTGCGCGACCTGATCGAGAACGCGCAGTATTCACCCTCGCGCGGCCGCTTCAAGGTGTACCTCATCGACGAGGTGCATATGCTCAGCAAATCCGCGTTCAACGCGCTTTTGAAAACGCTGGAAGAACCGCCGCCGCACGTGAAGTTCCTGCTCGCGACGACCGATCCGGAAAAACTGCCGGTGACGGTGCTGTCGCGCTGCCTGAAATTCAATCTCAAGCGCCTGCTGCCCGAACAGATCGTCGGCCAGATGCGGCACATCCTCGACGCCGAACAGATCGGCTACGACGGCGAAGCGTTGGAAGAACTCGCGCGCGGCGCCGACGGATCGCTGCGCGACGGACTCTCGCTGCTGGACCAGGCCATCGCCTACGGCGCGGGCAAGGTGAACGCCGCCGAGGTGCGCCAGATGCTTGGCAGCATCGAGCGCGGCCAGGTATTTGCCCTGCTCGAATCCGTACAGGCGAGTGACGGCGCCAAGTTGATGGCGCAGGTCGAACACCTGGCCGAATTCGCGCCGGATTTCGCCGGTGTGCTCGACGACATCGCCGCGGCGTTGCATCGCGTGCAGATCGCGCAACTGGTCGGCACGGTGGACAGCGACCCGCGCATCGCCGCGCTGGCGGATGCGCTGGGCGCCGAGGAAGTGCAGCTGTATTACCAGATCGCGACGACCGGGCGTCGCGACCTGCCGATCGCGCCGACGCCACGCGCGGGTTTCGAAATGACTCTGCTGCGCATGCTGGCGTTCCGGCCGGTGGACACGAAGCAGGCCGTCGCAGTTCGGAAACCCGAGTCGACAAAGACGAAGCCATCTGAACCGCGGTCATCGCAAGTTTCCGCATCCAGGCCAGAACCGGCGCGCGAAGCGCCTGTGGCGGCGCCGGCCGGTACGCATGCCGACGCGCAGCAGGCGGCGGATGCGGGAGACTGGCCCGCCTTGATCGCCGCGGCGGGTTTGCGTGGGCCGATCGGACAACTCGCCCAGCACGCGGCCTTGCTCGGCATCGACGATGGTGTCGTGCGTCTCGAACTCAAACCGGATCATGAGCATCTGCGCGCACCGTTGCTGGTGACGCAAATGCAGGATGCGCTCGGCAAGGCGCTGGGCCGTGCGGTGACGGTGCGTTTCGAGAAATCCGCCGCCGCGCCGCGGCAGACGCCGGCCGACATCGCGCGCGACCAGCGCAGCGCGCGCCAACAGGCCGCCGAGCAGGCGCTGGAAGCCGATCCGGTCGTGCAAGGCATGATCCGCGACTTCGGCGCGCGCGTGATTCCCGAATCGATCAAGGCAGTGGAGAAGTGACATGCGCGGACCCATGGCGCAACTGATGCAACAAGCCCAGCGCATGCAGGACGACCTCAAGCGTGCGCAGGAAGAACTGGCCAAGCTCGAAGTCACCGGTCAATCCGGCGGCGGCGTGGTCAGCGTGACCATGAACGGTCGCCACGAAGTGCGCAGCGTGCGCATCGACCGCAAGCTGTTCGCCGACGATCCGGAAATGGCCGAGGATCTGGTCGCCGCCGCGATCAACGACGCGGTTAACAAGGTTGCCGCGGCGAGCGCGCAGCGCATGGGCGAGGTGGCGGGCGGGATGAACCTGCCGCCGGGTTTCAAGCTGCCGTTTTGATCGATGTCCGGATCGCCTCTGCTCAACGAATTGATCGAAGCCCTGCGCTGCCTGCCGGGCGTGGGCGCGAAGACGGCGCAGCGCATGGCCTTCCATGTGCTCGAACGCGACCGCGCCGGCGCGCGCAAGCTCGCGGAACAACTCGCCGCTGCGGTCGAGCGCATCGGCAACTGCACGCGCTGCCGTACCTTCAGTGAAGAAAAGATCTGCGTGCTGTGCGCCAGCGCCGCGCGCGATGCGCAAACCCTGTGCGTGGTGGAAACCCCTGCCGATCAACTGGCGATCGAGCAGGCGACCGGTTTCCGCGGGCGTTATTTCGTCCTGCTCGGAAGATTGTCGCCGCTGGACGGCATGGGACCGAAAGAACTCGGGCTCGATCTGCTCGCCGCACGGCTGGGCGAAGGGGAAGTGCGCGAATTGATCGTGGCGACGAACCCAACCGTCGAGGGCGAAGCGACCGCGCACCTGCTCAGCCAGATCGCGCTCCAGGCCGGCGTGCGTGCCACGCGCCTGGCGCATGGCGTGCCGCTCGGCGGCGAGCTCGAATACATCGACCGCGGCACGCTGGCGCATGCGTTCGGATCGCGGCAAAACCTGGAGGGCTGAATCCCATGGGCGATACGCTGTTCGGCAAGATTATCCGCCGCGAGATTCCCGCGGACATCATCTACGAAGACGAGGAAATCCTCGCGTTCCGCGACATTGCGCCGGCGGCGCCGGTGCATGTGCTGTTCATCCCGAAAAAAGCCATCGCGACACTGAACGATGCGACGGAAACCGATGCCGCCTTGATCGGCAAACTCGTGCTCGCCGCCGCGCGCTGGGCGAAATCACAAGGATTCGCCGACGACGGCTACCGCGTGGTGATGAACTGCAACGAGCGCGGCGGCCAGACCGTGTTCCACATCCACCTGCATTTGCTCGCGGGCAGGCAGATGCGGTGGCCGCCGGGCTGATTAGTGCTTTGGCGGTGGCGGCCTGACGATCACCACCGGCGGCGTCCAGAAACCGCCACCCCAGTACGGCCCCCACGGACCCCAGAACGGGTCGTAGTAGTACGGCCAGGCGTAACTGCTGTCGCGGCGATCGCGCAGCGGCCACAGGTAGACGTTGTCGGCATCGACCCGGGCGTAGGTGTAGTCGTAGCCGCCGACCTTGTGCTTCTCGGTTCCGGCCAGCGCGCCGGTCACGGTGATTTCGCGATTCTTCTTGTACAGCTCCGGATCGTAGAAACCCTTGCTGCAGGCGATGAAGCGCCCGCTGCTTTGCGAGCCCGGCCGTGGCCGCGCATCGGCGTAGAGTTCGCGCGAGAGGATCTCGAAACAGGTCTTGTCGGTTTCCGGGACGACGGCAACGATGCTGCCGCCCCAGCGCACGCGCTCGCCCGCCGCATTCTGCTGCGCGGCCTGCTGCGGCGCGAGCACGCTGAAATTCTGTCCGGCCAGCTGCGGCGGCACGGTGGCGCATCCGCCCAGCGCGAGCGCGGCAAGGGCGATGGTGGTGAAGGTGGATTTGCGCATGGCGGTTCCTCCGGGTTCTGCTTCCTGTCAGGACGATTGTCGCGCCGTTCGCGTCGCGGCGGGAAGCCTCAATGCGGCGACGGCGCGCGTAAAAGTTTGTATCCGTTCAGGTGCAGGTGACGCACAGGCATAGCGCAGGCCGACATAGTCCGAGAACAACTGCTGCACGATCTGTGGCGACGTCAGCCCGGCGACGGCACGGCGGCCCAGCGCCAGCGGCCCGTCGGCCGGATCGTGCGCCACGCCCGCGCGCGCGAGCTTGCGCCGGAATTTCGCGTAGGCGGCATCGAGCGCATCGCCGGCGGGCCAGGGCGCGCGCATGACCCACCAGGCGAACAAGCCCAGCAACAGGCCGCCGCCTGCGACCATGGCCAGCATCAGTTGCGGATAGTCGGCCCTGGATACGCCGAATGGCGTGAGCAGGCTTTGCTGGCGCAGTGCGTTGAACTGGACGATGGCGTCGTTCCAGAAACGATTGACGAGGTCCAGGCGATTGCGCAGATCCATCAGCCAGTCCGCCTGGTACCACGCCGCGCTGGCGCCCGCCGCCGCGCGCGCGCCGAGTTGCACGCGCTGCGGACTGACCGCGGCGGTTGGGTCGACGCGCACCCAGCCGCGGCCTTCCAGCCAGACTTCGGACCAGGCGTGCGCATCCGACTGGCGCACCACCCAGTAGTTGCCGAGCTTGTTGAAGTATCCGCCCTGGTATCCGGTGACCACACGCGCCGGGACGCCGGCGGCGCGCATCAGGAACGTGAACGACGAGGCGAAATGTTCGCAGAAGCCGCGCTTGGTATCGAACAGGAAGTCGTCCACCGAATCGCGACCGAGCAGGGGCGCATTCAAGGTGTACGAGAATTCGTTGTGGAACAGATCGAGCGCGGAACGGATGACGAGATTGGCGTTGCCGTGGAATTGATCGTGCCAGCGTTGTGCCAGCGCGCGTGCCTGCGGATCGTATCCGCGCGGCAATTGCAGGGCGAGGCGCCGGTGCAGCGGATCGAGCGCGGGTTCGAGCACATAGTCCGGCGCTGAAACCATGCGGTAGCGCGTCGGATCGTCCACGCGCGTGCGACTGACCAGGCTCATGTCGGCGCCACGCACGGCGCCATCGGGTGCAAGCAAGGGCACGTCGAGCGCAAGCAGCCAGTGGCGCTCGCTCGGTTCCAGCGTGACTTCGTAGCCCACGCGCGCGCCGCGCACGCGCACTTCTCCATCACCGGGCGCACTGGCCAGCCACTCGGGCCGTGTCCAGGCGCTGCCGTCGAATTGCCAAAGCACCGGGCCGCGCCAATAGAGCTTGTCGCGTGGCGGCGGAGTGCCGTCGAACACGACGCGGAACGCCGGACTGTCGTCGATCAGCAGTTCCTGCATGGTGCCGGGCGCCATGCGGTCGCCGAGGCCTGTGCGCGCAGTCGTGTCGTTCGGTGTGCCCCACAGCGGCGAGCCCAGGCGCGGGAAGAACACGAACACGCACACGGCCAGCGGCAGCGCGCCGGCGAGGGCGAGCGCGCCGGAGCGCAGGTCCGGCAGCAATGCGGTGTGCAGGGATTCGAGCGCGCGCAGCGCGGCGAGCAGGACGACGAGCGCCGCGCACAGCAACACGGTAATCCACAAGCCGTTGTCGAACAGCAGCGCGCTCATCAGCACAAAGGCGGAAAAACAGATCGCCGCGCGCGCGTCGCGGCGATTCTCGGTTTCCATCAATTTCAACGTGAGCATGGCGCAGGCCAGCGCGCTGCCGGGTTCGCGTCCGAACAGGTTGCCGTAGTGGAACACGATCAGGATCGGGAACAGCAGCACCAGCGGCAGCTTGATCCATGCCGGCAGGCGCGCACGTCCGCGCCGGTGTTGCAGCCAGCGCAGCGCGAACAGGACGAGCAACGGCAGTGAAATCAGCCACGGCAGGCGCAACAGGTGCGGCAACACGGCAACGAACACGGCGGCTGCGGTGAGACGGAATTGCTGCTCGGTCAGCGGCGGCGCGGATTTCAAGGCACGGCTCCCGGGGCGAGCGCGAGTGTGCGCAGGCAGGCGTGGCGATGTTCGGGACCGAGTCCAGCATCGATACGCGCCTGCGGCAGGCTCAGCGCATACGCCGTGCGTTGCGATTCGGCCATGCACACCCAGGTGGCGAGGCGCGAGAGGCGATCCTCGTGCGCGAGTCCACGCAAGCTCGCGTAGTCGAGCACGACTTCGTGGCCGCGGGGCGACTCGAATTCCTTGACCAGCAGCTCGTCGCGGCGCGCGCTGGCCTTCCAGGCGATATTGCGCGGCGGATCGCCGGTCTGGTAGATACGCAGCGCGGCCAGCTCGTCGCCGCCGCTGCGCTCGACTTCGCGTTGCGCCTGCGCGCCCTGCCGCGGCAATGGCGGTGGATTGGCCTCCAGGCGCGGATACACGAGCGCGGCGAATTCGGGATTGATCCAGCTCCAGACCTCGAACAGTCCGAACGGATATTGACTGCACAGGCGCAGCCGGCCCGGACGCAGCCAGCCGCGCCGTGATGCGGGAATGCGCAGTGCGACGGCGCCGTCGGTGTCGAGATCGAAAGCGATTTCCGTGTCTGCCGTGCGCAGGCGCAGGCTGCGCCGTGGTCGCGCCGCAATGTGGAAATGTATAAAATATTCCAGGTCGCCGCCGGCATGGCCGGGCTCGGCGCGCACGGCAGCGACTTCGAGGCGGTTCAGCGTGGCGAAGGCGGCGAATACGCTCTGGTAGGCGGCCGCGGCGAACAGGCAGGTCAGCAGCAGTGCCGGATTGTTGTTGTAGTTCAGCGCGCCGAGCAGCATGACCAGCAGCAGCGCCGACAGCATCAGGCCGAAGCGCGTGGGCAGCACGTAGATGCGGTGGCGGTCGAGCCGGATCGGCAGCGGCTCGACGCGCTTGAGCCGGGTCAGCGCCGGCAGGCGGCGTTCGGCGTATTCGAACATCCGGGCCTTGAGCGAAGCGGTGGCGGCGCTCGCGTTCACGAATGCGTTTATCGCACCGGCGTTTTTTCCAGCAGGATCGCCGCCAGCCGATCGCGGCCGCTGTTGCTGGATGCCGATGGAATCAGCCGGTGCGCGGCCACGCCGGGGAACACGGCCTGCACGTCTTCTGGCACGCAATAGCCGCGGCCTTCGAGCAGGGCATGCGCGCGTGCGGCGTTGAGCAGCGCCAGGCCCGCGCGCGGCGACAATCCCACACGAATCTCGGCATGGCTGCGGCTGGCGGCGAGCAGGGCCTGCACGTAGTCGATCAACGCCGGACTTGCCAGCACCGACGCCACGGCGCCGCGCAGTTGCACGAGTTGTGCGGTGGACAGGCACGGCGTCAATTGCGCGAGCAGTTCGCGGCGGTCGCTGGACGCGAGCAGGGCGCGTTCGGCGGCGGGATCCGGGTAATCCAGGCCAATGCGCAGCATGAAGCGGTCGAGCTGCGAATCCGGCAGTGGATAAGTCCCGGCCAGTTCCACCGGATTCTGTGTGGCGACGACGAAGAAAGGATCCGGCAACTTGCGCGTGGCACCGTCAACCGTGATCTGCTGTTCGGCCATCGCCTCGAGCAGGGCGCTTTGCGTTTTCGGCGTCGCGCGGTTGATCTCGTCGGCCAGCACGAGTTGGGCGAACAGCGGTCCGGGATGGAACTTGAAAGCGCCGCTCTCGCGCTCGTACACGCTCACGCCGATAATGTCGGCGGGCAGCATGTCGGACGTGAACTGGATGCGCTGGAAGGAAAGGTCCAGGGTCGCGGCCAGCGCATGGGCCAGCGTGGTCTTGCCGACGCCTGGCAGGTCCTCGATCAGAAGGTGCCCGCCGGCAAGGATGCAGGCGAAGGCGAGGCGCACCGGCGCGGCCTTGCCGAGAACGACGCGGTTGACTTGCGCCTGCGCGCGTTCGAGCGCGGCGACGAGTGCGGGATCGGGTGGTGGTGCGATTGCGGCGGAAACAAGGCGGGCATTCATGGCGGTGAGTATAGGCAATCCAGACGCAGGTGGAGTCCCGCGGCGCGAGCGACGTTGGCGAACGGCGTTCTGGGTCGTCTGGGCGGTGCTGCTCATTGCGAAGATCGTGCTTGCCGTACGGCTCGCGCCATTCGGCGACGAGGCCTGGTATTGGCAGGAGAGTCGGCATCCGGCATGGGGCTACAGCGATCTGCCGCCGTTGACGGCTTGGCTGATTGCGACGGGCGAGGCGGCATTCGGACATGGCACGCTGGCCATGCGTGCGCCGTTCCTGCTGCTCGGCGCGGCGCTGCCGCTGCTGATCGTGCGCATCGCGGCGCGGATTTTCGGCACGGTGGATGGCTGGCGTGCAGGAATGCTGGCATTGGGACTGCCGTTGCTCGGTACGCTCGGCATCTTCGCCTTGCCGGACGTGCCGCTCACTTTCGCGAGCGCGCTGGCACTGCACGCGATCGAGCGTGCCGCACGCCAGCGAAAACTGCGCGATTGGACCTTGCTTGGCCTCGCGCTCGCGCTCGCGTGGCTCGCGCATTACCGCGCCGCGATGTTGTTCGCCGCAGGTCTTGCGTTTTTTGCGCTGACCGCGCGCGGCCGTTCGCTGTGGCGCGATCCGGGCTTGTGGCTGGCGCTCGCGATCATGTGTCTGGGTATCGTCCCGACGCTCGCGTTCAACGCGACGCACGCCTGGGCAGCGCTGGATTTCCAGCTCGTGCAGCGCAATCCCTGGCATTTCCACGTCGATGCGCTGGTGCAGCCGCTGGAACAGGCGCTGGTGTGCACGCCGTTGTTCTACGGTTTGTTGTTGTGGGCGTTATGGCGGACATGGAAACAATACCGCTGTCGTTTTCGAACCCTGTCCGTTCGCCCTGAGCGTAGCGCCGAAGGCGCGAAGTCGAAGGGCACAGATGGCATTTCGATTTCGCCCGCTGCGCGGGCTACGCTCAATGCGAACGGGATTCCGTGGGATTTGTTCCTGTGCTGCGCGGCGGTGCCGATCCTTGCGTACTTCGTGTTGGGACTGTTCGCCGACGACACGCGCTTCCGCGCGCATTGGCCGTTGCCGGGTTATCTGCCGCTGCTGATCGCATTGCCGGTGCTGTTGCGCGAAGCCCGCGTCGCGGCGTGGTTTCGGATCGCGACATTTGCGCTGCTCGCATTCGGCAGCGTGCTGGCCTTCGCTTACCTCGGCATGGCCGCGATTCCCGGCGGTGCGGATGTGCTGGCGCGGATGAAGGCGTTTCCGCAGCAGTTCGTCGGCTGGCGCGAAGCCGCGGCGCAGACGCGGGCCTTGCTCGCGCAGCCGCGCTTCGCGGATTCGACGCTGGTCGCGGACAATTTCATGCTCGCGGCAGAATTGGATTTCGCCCTCGATGGCGAGCGCCCGGTGTACACGCTCGATCATCCGCTCAATGCCAAGCATGGCCGCGCGCCGCAGTTGGCGATGTGGGGGCGCGACGAGGCGGGCTTGCGCGCGCTCGGCGCGGAGCATCGGGTCCTGCTCGTCGTGGAACCCGGCGCACGGCGCGAACGCGAGCGTGCGGCGTGGCTCGATACCCTGTGCTCGCGCGTGGGCGATCTCGCGCCCGTCGCGCGGCTCGACAGTTATGCGGGCCGCAAGCGCTATCGCTGGTACGCCGGCGTGGTGACGAAATCGGAAAACATCGAATCGAATCCGGATTGCATCGCCGCCAAACCTTGATTCACGGGATTTCGATTTCCAACTCGCGCAGCAGTCGGCACAGCGCGATCAGCGGCAGTCCGATCAATGCGGTGGGATCACTCGAATCGATGCGCTCGAAAAGGGCGATGCCGAGGCTTTCGCATTTGAAACTGCCGGCGCAGTCGAGCGGCTTCTCGCGTTCGACGTAGCGGGCGATCGTGCCCGCATCGAGGGTGCGGAAATGCACGCGCGTGACGTCCTGCGCGGCGAATTCGCGATGCGGCGAATGGCGCGCATCGACCACGCAAACCGATGTGCGGAACAACACGGTGCGCCCGGAAGAGCCGGCGAGCTGGGCGCGGGCGATTTCGGGTGTGTGCGGCTTGCCGACGACGCGACTGTCGCCGTCGACATATGCGACTTGATCCGAGCCGATGACGATGGCGCCGGGATTTTTCGCGGCCACGGCCTGTGCCTTGGCCAGGGCGAGGCGGTCGGCGAGTGCTGCGGGACTTTCATCCGGCAGCGGCTTCTCGTCGACATCCGGCGCCACGCAGCGGAAATCCGGTGTCAGCCGCGTCAACAGTTCGTGCCGGTAGCGCGAAGTCGAAGCCAGAACCAGATCGACGTCGGCCAGCGTAGTCATACCGACTTGGGTTTTTGCAAGGTGCGCGATTCGGTTTGCGCGTGCTGCAAGTCCGCAGCGATGGCGGCGAGGCGGTCGAGTTGGGACTGCAAGGTGGCGCCGGACTGATCCAACGCCTGCTGGGCCTGTGCCAGTTCGCGCGGTGTGGCGGCCGCGGCATGTTGCTGGATCCACAAGCGGTGCGCGAGCAGATCCTTGAGCGCGGCCTGCACCTTGGCGTCGGTCTGCAGGGCACTGTCGGCGCGCGCGCTCATTTCCTCGGGCAGGACGGTGAGCATGTCGCGCAAATGCTGCGTGCGTTCGCGGCATTCCTGCAGGCGCGATTCCAGCAGGTCGGCGCTGTCGAGCAGGGCACGGATGGCGTTCTGGCGGCCGCGCTCGCCGCGGTCGCGCAGCCACAGCCACAGCACAGCCAGGACCAGGCAGACGGCGACGATGACGAGAGTGGATTCGATGCGGATTTCCCCGTTGCGAGCGTGCAGTTTGCCCAAACCATGGCGTCGGGTAAACCTTCGACTCTGAACGGATTCGATTGACTTTGTGCACTGCGGCACCTACCATCCCGCGCGCCATGAACAACGTGTTACCGGAATCCGTGGACGCGTGGCGCATGGTGCAGGCGCGGCGGTCGTTTCAGGGGAGTTTGCCACTCGCCTCGTTGCCGCGCTTGCGCGGCAGTCTGGCAGCCAGTGATGGCGCCGTGGATTTCGATCTGGAATTCGGCAAGGACGATCTGGGCGTAGCGCATCTGCGCGTGCGCGCGGATACGTCGCTGCCGCTGACCTGCCAGCGCACGCTGGACGTTTTCCGGCTGCCGGTTCATGTGGACACGCGCCTGGGGCTGATCGCGCGTGAAGAAGACGAGGCAGGATTGCCCGGCGATTACGAGCCGCTGCTCACGGCGGACGGCGCCCTGCACCTGGCCGACGTGGTCGAAGACGAATTGATCCTGGCCTTGCCGGCAGTGCCGGTGAAGCCGGGAGCGGAATACCAGGAGCCGGAATTTACCGGCACCGTGCGGGACGACGTGAAGGAACCCGGAAATCCCTTTGCCGTGCTGCAAAACCTCAAGCACAAATAAATCTGCAAGCAAGTCCAATCTGGAGTAATGCGTCATGGCCGTTGCCAAAAGCCGTAAATCCCCGTCCCGCCGCGGCATGCGCCGCGCCCACGACGCGCTGAGCGCCAAGCAGCTCGGCACCGACCCGACCTCGGGCGAAGTGCACGTGCGCCACAACGTCACCAAGGACGGCTACTATCGTGGCCGCAAGGTGATTGCGGACAAGGTATCCGTCAAAGACGAAGACTGATTTCTTCGCCGCATCCGCACTCAGGGGATAGCGCTCTGATTTACGCACGCATCGCCGGTACCGGCAGTTTCCTGCCGGAAAAGGTGCTCACCAACGCCGATCTGGAAAAGCTCGTCGACACCTCCGACGAGTGGATCGCGTCGCGCACCGGCATCCGCCAGCGCCACATCGCCGCCGAAGGCCAGACCACCTGCGATCTGGCCGAGGGTGCGTCGCGCGCGGCGCTGGAAGCGGCCGGGGTCAAGGCCAGCGAGGTTGAACTGCTGATCGTCGGCACGACCACGCCGGACCTGATCTTTCCCTCGACTGCCTGCCTGTTGCAGCATCGCTTGGGCGCGAACGGCTGCGCCGCATTCGACGTCAACGCCGCGTGCTCTGGCTTCGTCTACGCGTTGTCCATCGCCGACAAGTTCATCCGTTCCGGCGCGGTCAAGACCGCGCTCGTGGTAGGTGCGGAAACGCTCTCGCGCATGCTCGACTGGTCCGACCGCGGCACCTGCGTGCTGTTCGGCGACGGCGCCGGAGCGGTCGTGCTCAAGGCCGCGGACGAACCTGGCATCCTGTCCACGCACATCCATGCCGACGGCGGTTACAAGGAATTGCTGTGGAACCCGGTCGGGGTTTCCGCAGGCTTCAAGCCCGGCGAGAAGAATGCCGGCGTCAAGGTACTCATGGCTGGCAGCGAAGTGTTCAAGGTCGCGGTGAAGACGCTCGACCGCGTCGTCGACGAGACGCTTGCCGCGAACGGTCTGGACAAGCACGCCATCGACTGGCTGATACCGCACCAGGCCAACCTGCGCATCATCCAGGCCACGGCCAAGCGGCTCGACATGCCCATGGATCGCGTCGTCGTCACCGTCGACAAGCATGGCAACACCTCGTCCGGTTCAGTGCCGCTGGCGCTGGATTACGCGGTGCGCACCGGCAAGGTACAGCGCGGCCAGTTGCTGCTGCTGGAAGCCTTCGGCGGCGGATTCACCTGGGGTTCGGCGCTGCTCCGGTATTGATCGACTTTTCCCCTTTGTAGAAATCGCTGACGCTCATGCAGGCAGCCAATCTCGCTTTTGTTTTTCCCGGCCAGGGTTCGCAGTCGCTCGGCATGCTCGCCGAACTCGGCAGCGAATATTCCGTGGTCAAATCCACCTTCGACGAAGCTTCCGCGGGCGCGGGCGTCGACCTGTGGGCACTGTCCCAGCGCGGCCCGGAAGAAGACCTCAATCGCACGGAGAACACCCAGCCGGCCCTGCTCGCGGCCGGCGTGGCCGTGTGGCGCGTATGGCATGAGCGCGGCGGCGCAACACCCGCGTTGCTGGCCGGACACAGTTTGGGCGAATACGCCGCGCTGGTTTGCGCCGGCGTACTTGGCCTGCGCGAGGCTGCCGCGCTGGTGGGCGAACGCGGACGCCTGATGCAGGCGGCGGTGCCACCCGGCGTCGGCGCCATGGCTGCGATCCTCGGCGGCGACGATGCGCAGATCGCGACAGTTTGCGAGGAAGTCGCCAACGGCGAAGTGGTCGCGCCGGTCAATTACAACGCGCCGGGGCAACTCGTCATTGCCGGCAATGTCGCCGCCGTGGACCGGGTGATCGCGCGCCTGGCCGAGCTCGGCGTGCGCAAGGCGGTGAAGCTGGCGGTCAGCGTGCCTTCGCATTGTGCGCTGATGCGCGGTGCTGCGGACGCGCTGGCGCGCAAGTTCGACGCCATCACATGGTCGTTGCCGAAAATTCCAATAATTCAGAATGTTGAGGCAAAGTCCTACGATCGTATCGAGGACATTCGCGGCGCCCTCGCACGCCAGTTGTATTCGCCTGTGCGCTGGACTGAAAGTGTCCAGCAGCTTGCGGCGCGCGGCGCCACCCGCGTCGCCGAGTGCGGTCCGGGCAAGGTGCTGACCGGACTGCTCAAGCGCATCGACCGTACACTTGATGGTCGTGCCATCGGTGCGCCGGGGGATATGACGCAGGCAATTGGAGAGTGGCAATGAGTGGAATCCTGCAAGACGAAATCGCCCTCGTCACCGGCGCCAGCCGCGGCATCGGCGCGGCCATCGCCGACACGCTCGCCGCGCACGGCGCAAAAGTGATCGGCACCGCTACCAGCGAAGTCGGCGCGCAGGCCATCGGCCAGCGGCTTGCCGCGCACGGTGGAGTCGGCCGCGTGCTCAATGTCACCGACAGCGCTGCGGTCGAAACACTGGTCGACGACATCGCCAAGGAATTCGGCAGCGTATCCATTCTCGTCAACAATGCCGGCATCACGCGCGACCAGTTGCTCATGCGCATGAAGGACGAAGACTGGCAGGCCATCCTCGACACGAATCTGTCGTCCGTTTATCGCACCTCGAAAGCGGTGATGCGCGGCATGATGAAGGCGCGCCGCGGCCGCATCGTCAGCATCGCCTCTGTCGTCGGCCTGACCGGCAATCCGGGGCAGGCGAATTACGCGGCGGCCAAGGCCGGCATCATCGCGTTTTCCAAATCGCTCGCACGCGAGATCGGTTCGCGCGGCATCACCGTGAATGTGGTGGCGCCCGGTTTCATCGACACCGACATGACGCGCGCCCTTACCGACGATCAGCGCAAGGCGCTGCTGCCGAACATCGCGCTCGGCAGGCTCGGCGCCGCGCAGGACATCGCCGACGCGGTGCTGTTCCTCGCTTCGCCGTCCGCGAATTACATAACCGGGGAAACATTGCACGTGAATGGCGGGATGTACATGCCCTAGGTTCTTCAAACGCTCGTTCGCTGGCGCGCCGCCAAGGCTTCCACTACAATCCGCGCGCTTCCGCTATTGGATTCCACTTTTCTGGTGAGGGTTTGCACATGAGCAGCATTGAAGATCGCGTCAAGAAGATCGTTGTCGAACAGTTGGGCGTCAAGGAAGATGAAGTCACGCCGAACGCTTCGTTCGTGGATGATCTGGGCGCGGACTCGCTCGACACGGTCGAGCTGGTGATGGCGCTGGAAGAGGAATTCGAGTGCGAGATTCCCGACGAGGAAGCCGAGAAGATCACCACCGTGCAGCAGGCGGTCGATTACATCAAGGCGCACGTCAAGGCCTGATTTTGCCGCAAGGATTTCCCCGAACTGCGCCCGTGTGGCGCAGTTTGCTTTTCTGAAAAGTGCGGCCAGGACGGCCGCTTTGCGATTCTCGCGATCAGGGATGAACGCAAAGGCAAATCTCTCATGTCCAAACGTCGCGTCGTAGTCACAGGCCTCGGTATCGTCAGTCCCGTCGGCAACGACGTAGCCACGGCCTGGAAGAACATCCTCGCCGGACACAGCGGCATCGGCCCGGTCACGCATTTCGACGCGTCGACGTTCCCGACCCGCATTGCCGGCGAAGTGCGCGATTTCGACCCGGCGCAGTTCGTCGCGGCGAAAGACGTCAAGAAGATGGACCCGTTCATCCATTACGGCGTCGCGGCGTCGCTCGAGGCGCTCAAGGATGCGGGTATGCATCCGCACGAGCACGACGAGGAACGCATCGGCTGTGCGGTCGGCGCCGGCATCGGCGGCATCCATACGATCGAGCGCACCAGCATCGCCTACCACGAAGGCGGCCAGCGCAAGATTTCGCCGTTCTTCGTGCCCGCTTCCATCATCAACATGGCTTCGGGCAATCTTTCGATCATGTTGGGGCTCAAGGGTCCGAACATCGCCTGCGTCACCGCCTGCACCACGGCCACGCACAATCTTGGCCTGGCCATGCGCATGATCCAGTACGGCGACGCCGACGTGATGGTTGCCGGCGGTGCGGAATACTCCACCACCGGCGTCGCGATGGGCGGATTCTGCTCGGCGCGCGCCATGTCCACGCGCAACGACGAGCCGACCAAGGCGAGCCGTCCGTGGGACAAGGATCGCGACGGTTTCGTGCTTGCCGACGGTGCCGGCGTGCTGGTGCTCGAAGAATACGAACACGCGAAGCGGCGTGGTGCGCGCATGTACTGCGAACTCGCGGGATTCGGCATGAGCGCCGACGCCTACCACATCACCGCACCGAGCGAGAACGGCGAAGGCGCGGCGCGTTGCATGACCGCGGCACTCAAGGACGCCGCACTCAACGCGGACCAGATCCAGTACGTCAACGCGCACGGCACGTCCACGCCCGCTGGCGACGCGGCCGAGGCGCAGGCGGTCAAGACCTGCTTCGGCGATGCGGCAAAGAAAGTCATGGTGTCGTCGACCAAGTCGATGACCGGACACCTGCTCGGCGCGGCCGGCGGCGTCGAGGCGATCTTCTGCGTGCTCGCGCTCCGCGACGGCGTCGCGCCGCCGACGATCAACCTCGACAATCCGGGCGAAGGCTGCGACCTGGATTTCGTCCCGCACACCGCGCGCCAGACGCGCATCGACGCGGCGCTGTCGAATTCGTTCGGCTTTGGCGGCACCAATGGAACGCTGGTATTTCGCAGGCTTTGAGTAGCGGCGATGTGAAGCACCCTGCCGCGCTGCACATTCTTCCCGGTGCGCGCGATTTGCTGCCGCTCGCCGCCGCCTATCCGCAGCGTTACCCCTGTTTGCTCGAAAGCGCGGCACCCTCGGCGCGGTCGCGTTACGACATCCTGCTCGCGTTTCCGCGCGAAGCGCTCGCCCTGCATGCCGATGGCCGCGTGCGCGATGCGGCGGGAAACGATCGAGGCGCGGATTTCCTCGGCGCGCTGGATGCGGCATTCGGCGCCGAACGTGTGCCGTGCGGTGCGGATGCGCCATTCGCGGGTGGCTGGGCACTGTTCCTCGGCTACGAACTCGCCGCGCAGATCGAACCCGGGTTGCGTTTTCCGCCGGCGCCGGACGCACGGATTCCCGTTGCGCTCGCATTGCGTTGTCCGGCAGCCATCGTCGTGGATCGGTTGCAACAAACCACGCGTCTGGTCACCGAACCCGATAGCGCCGACTTGCTCGATCGACTCGCGCGCGATCTGGAATCGACACCGGCATTTTCGCCGGCGCCTGTCGCTGCCGCGCAGGTTGAGGAAGACGATCCGCAGCGATTCCTCGACGGGGTGGCGCGCATCCACGATCATCTGCGCGATGGCGATACCTACCAGATCAATCTGTCGCGCGAATGGCGCCTGCGTTGCGCGAACCCGCCGGCTCCCGCAAGTTTGTACGCCAGCTTGCGCCGCGCGAATCCCGCGCCGTTTGCCGGATTGCTGCAATGGGACGACTGGGCGATCGCGAGTTCCTCGCCCGAGCGCCTGATCGAAGTGCGCGATGGCGTCGCGCAGACGCGTCCGATTGCGGGCACGCGTCCGCGTCTGGCCGGCGACGACGACGTGGCGCGCATGCGCGAGCTGATCGCGCATCCCAAGGAACGCGCCGAGCATGTCATGCTGCTCGATTTGGAACGCAACGATCTCGGCAGAGTTTGTGAACCGGGTTCGGTTGAAGTGGACGAATTGATGACGGTGGAAAGCTACGCCCATGTGCATCACATCGTGTCCAACGTGCGTGGCCGATTGCGCAAAGGCACGACGCCGGGCGAGGCGATCCGCGCGGTATTTCCCGGCGGCACCATCACGGGTTGTCCGAAGGTTCGCAGCATGCAGATCATTTCCGAACTCGAAGGCGTGGGCCGCGGCGCTTACACCGGCGCACTTGGCTACCTCGACCGCAAGGGCAACATGGATCTGAACATCTTGATTCGGACGCTCACGCTTCACGATGATCTCATCCGACTGCGCGCCGGTGCCGGCATTGTCGCCGACTCGGATGCGCGGCGTGAACTTTCAGAAACCCGCGCCAAAGCGCGCGGGCTGTTGCGCGCCCTGGGCGTGTCAGGTTAGTACGCGGCGTCGAGTTCGGGCAAAATCCGGTCATCGCCGCGTTTTATCGAGAGGCAGCGTTTGAGCAGAAACCGAAAATTCCTGGGCGGATTCGTATTCGCGGCGTTCATTGCCGCGCTTGCGCTCGGCGCGTATTTTTACGCCGACTTCCAGCGCTTCGCCGATGCGCCGCTGGCGCCATTGCCGCAATCGGCCACCCTCGATGTCGCCCTCGGTACGCCACTGCCGGGCATCGTGCGCGATCTCGACGCGCGCGGTATCCGCTCTGGATCGGAGCTGTATTGGCGTGTACTGGCGCGGCAAATGGGCGTCGCCGGCAAGCTGCATGCCGGCGAATACGCGCTCGACCCCGGAATCACCCCGCGCGGCCTGCTGGCGAAGCTGGCAGCGGGCACGGTGATCCAGCACAAAATTACCATTGTGGAAGGGTGGACATTTGCGCAACTGCGCGACGCGCTCGCGCACGACGCGGAGCTGGCGCAAACCCTGCCGGCGCTGAGCGACGCCGAACTCATGAAAACGCTCGGCTCGGGTGGCGCGCCGCCGGAAGGTT
>DATJIL010000120.1:0-3840 GCA_035493385.1 Rudaea sp. | reverse complement strand
ATCTCGCGCATCTTCCGCAACAAGGAATGAATCGTGTTTGACTGGATAGACAGCGAGTCCGCACTCACCGCATGGGTTTCCGCGCAAACGGCGCCGGCCGTCATCTGCCTGGACACCGAGTTCATGCGCACCGATACGTTTTACGCCAGGCTCGCGCTGATCCAGGCCCAAATTGGCGGACGCACCGCCGTGATCGATGCGCCGGCCCTGGACGGCCACGCCGCCCTCGCCACCCGCCTTGCCGAGGCGCGCAACGCCTGCGTGATGCACAGCGCGAGCGAAGACCTCGAGGCCCTGTCCGCGATCATTCCGTCCGGTCCGGCCACGCTGTTCGATACGCAGATCGCCGCGGCGATGACGGGTCTCGGGCCTGGCCTGAGTTACCAGAAACTCGTGGCCGCCCTGCTCGGCGTGGACCTGCCCAAGGGCGAGACGCGTTCGGATTGGCTCAAGCGTCCGTTGAGCCCGGCTCAGCTCGAGTACGCCGCGCAGGACGTCGAACACCTGCCCCAGATCCACGCGCTGCTGGCCGCAAAACTCGCCGAACTCGGCCGTGCGGAATGGCTGGCCGAGGATTGCCGGCGACTGGTGGACAAGGTCTGCAACGCCGAACCGGATGTGCAGCCGCAACGCGCATTTCCGCGCGCGTCGGACTGGCCGCGTGAATCGCAGGCCATGCTCAGGCGCGTCCTGCTCTGGCGCGAAACGAAGGCGCGCGCGCTGGACAAGCCGCGCTCGTGGATTCTCGACGACGCGCGCATGCTCGATCTCGCCGCGCATCCACCGCGCGACGGCGACGACCTGTTCGAACGCTGCAAGGGCCTGCGTGCCCTGCGCGGTCCGCAACGCGAGGAATTGCTGGACGTGCTGCACGCGCCGCTGACAGCGGAGGACCTCGACTTCGCGCCGATTCCGCCGCCTGCGACGTCTGCAGACCGGCGCCTGCTGAGTGCGCTTCGCGAAACCGTGGCCGGCATCGCGCAATCCCTGAACCTGCCCGACGGCCTGCTCTGCCCGCGCCGGCACCTGGAAGCGCTGATCGCCGAACGCACCTGGCCGGCCGCGTTGGAAGGTTGGCGCAAACCGCTGCTGCACGATGCGCTGATGACCCGCATCGGATCCGGCGCTTGATGGGCCTCGTCGAGATGGAACGCACGCACGCTTTCGCCAGCATCCGCCTGACCGACAACATCGTGCAATTTTCCACGAAGCGTTATTGCGTGAATCCCCTCGTCGTGCGCGGCCCGGGTGCGGGACCCGAGGTCGCCGCCGCCAGTGTTTTCGCCGACCTGCTGCGCGTCGCGCAGGCGTTGGGTGCGCGGGTATGAGCCATGTTGCTTCGAATCAGGTGACCGCCTTCGCGCCCGCCTCGGTCGGCAACATCGGCGTCGGTTTCGACATCCTCGGCCACACCATCACCGGGCCCGGCGACCGGGCCACGGTGCATCGCATCGACGCGCCGCAAGTGCGCATCGCCGCGATCCGCGGCAGCGATGTCGAACTGCCGCACGCAGCCGCGAGCAACACGGCAGGCGCGGCCTTGCTCGCACTGCGCGAGGCCTTGCGCCTGCCGTTCGGCTTCGAGATCGAACTCGATAAGGGCATCGCGTTCGGCTCCGGCATGGGCGGCTCGGCGGCGTCCTGCGTCGCCGCCCTCGTCGCCGCGAACGCCTTGCTCGATTCGCCCTTGCCCGCCGCGGCGCTGTATCCATTCGCCCTCGTTGGTGAAGCCGTCGCCAGCGGCAGCGCCCACGGCGACAACGTCGGGCCGATGCTGCTCGGTGGCATGGCGCTGGCGACGGCGGATCGGCTGGTGCCGATCGCGGTTCCCGCGCACTGGCATTGCGTGATCGCGCATCCGCACGTCGCGCTGGAAACCCGGCGCGCACGCGCGGCACTCAAGGGTAACTACGCGCTGCACGAATTCGTCGCGCAAAGCGCCAACCTGGCGCTGTTCATCGCCGGCTGCCAGCGCGGTGACGCCGACCTCGTGCGCTCAGGCCTGAACGATGTGCTGATCGAACCGCGCCGGGCGCCCCTGATCGCGGGATTCGCACGCGTCAAGCAGGCCGCGCTGGATCACGCCGCGCTCGGCGCCAGCATTTCCGGCGGCGGACCCAGCGTGTTCGCCTGGTTCGAGTCGCGCACCCAGGCCGAAGCCGCCGCACCGACGATGCAAGCGGCGTTCGCCGACACCGGACTCGACAGCGATGTTTTCGTCTCGCCGGTGAACGGTCCGGCGGCGGGCATCGTGCCGTGAAATTCGTCAGCACGCGCGGCGATTCCCCTGCCACGACCCTGAGCGCCGCCATCGCGGCCGGACTCGCGCCCGATGGCGGCCTCTACGTTCCCGCGACGCTGCCGCATCTTTCACCCGATGATTTTTCCGGATGCAATGCGTTGGCAAAGGTTGCGTCGCGGCTGCTCGCGCCGTTCTTCGCCGGCGCTGCGCTTGCACCGGAACTCGACGCGATCTGCGCCGCAACTTTCACCTTCGCTGCGCCATTGAAGGCTCTGGCGACGCCGCGCGATTTCATCCTCGAACTTTTCCATGGCCCGACCGCGGCATTCAAGGATTTCGGCGCGCGCTTCCTCGCCGCTTGCATGCGCCGGCTGCCGCGTAGGGACGATGTGCCGCTGACAATCCTCGTGGCGACTTCCGGCGATACCGGTGCGGCGGTCGGCGCGGCCTTTGCGAATATCCCGGGATTCCGTGTCGTCATCCTGTATCCGGATGGCCGCGTTTCGCCGCGCCAGGCGCACCAGCTCGGCTGCTTCGGCGGCAACGTGACAGCACTGCGCGTCGCCGGTTCCTTCGACGACTGCCAGCGTCTGGTCAAACAGGCTCTCGCGGATGCGCAATTGCGCACGCGAGTACCGATGTCGTCCGCCAACAGCATCAGTCTCGGCCGCCTGCTGCCGCAGATGGCCTACTTCGCGCATGCTGCGCTCGCGCACCGGCAGGCGCATGGCACGCTGCTGAACTTCGTCGTTCCGACCGGCAATCTCGGCAACGCTTTTGCTTGCATGCTCGCGCGCGCCTGTGGCCTGCCGATCGGCCGTATCGCGCTGGCAACAAACGCGAATCTCGCCCTGCACGATTTCTTCGCCGGCGCGGAGTATGCCGCGCGCGCGAGCGTCGCCACGCTCGCGAACGCCATGGATGTCGGCGCGCCGAGCAACTTCGAGCGCCTGCGCTGGCTGCATCCCGACGATGAAAAGTTGCGCCGCGAATTCTGCGTCGATGCAATTGGCGACGAAGCGATCGCGGCGACGATCCGCAACCGCCACGCGCGCCACGCCGAGGTGTTCTGTCCGCACACCGCCACCGCTATCCGTATGCTCGAAGCGCTGCGCCAGGAAGGCGTCGACGACGACTGGGCCGTGACCGCGACCGCGCACCCGGCCAAGTTCGACGGCATCGTCGAACCGCTGATCGGGCGCCCCGTCGCCGTGCCGCCGGCGCTCGCGGCACTGCTGGGTCGACCCGGCCACGCCGAACCGCTGGCCAACGACTACGCCGCGCTGCGTGGATTCCTTGAATCCAGCGCGCCTGGCAATGTATGATGCGCGCCCCGCCGGGACCGAATTGTTCCGGCAGCTTGCCGGACTCTCGCAATGTTGGGGCGGTAGCTCAGCTGGGAGAGCGTCGCGTTCGCAATGCGAAGGTCGGGAGTTCGATCCTCCTCCGCTCCACCACCTTTGCTTGAGTTCGGCCAAGCTAGTCGTTAGTACCAGATGCGTCAGCGCCATCTAGCGCCACGCGCAATTTTTTCCCAAACGTCGGCGGATCGCTCTTGCGCAGCACCACGCGCGGCGTCGCATGCCAGCGCGCGCAGG
>DATJIL010000119.1:0-8739 GCA_035493385.1 Rudaea sp. | reverse complement strand
CGCTGCTGCATCTGCGTGACGATGGATTTCCACTCGGCCTCGCCGACTTTCGCCGCGATGCCGCGATCGGCGAGGATTTCGATGGCGTGGTCGGCGAGCAGCACGTAGACCAGCACGCCGCTGTTGTGCTGCGTGTCCCAGACACGCAGGTGCGCGAACACTTCGTGCGCACGTTCGCGCGCGCTGCGTCCGCGCGCAAGGTCGCGCACCGGCAATGCGCCTTCCACTGCGAACATCACCTGGCCGGAATGACGGCGTTCGCCAGCGGCGATCGCCTTCTGGATGGTGTCGAGGACGGGCGCGGAAAATTTCCGGCGCGCGCTGCCTTCGGCGAATGTGTGGCGAAGCATGCGTAACGCGCCCATCTCACCAACTCCCCGAGGCGCCGCCGCCGGAGAATCCGCCGGACGAGCCGCCGCTGAATCCACCACTGAATCCGCCGCCGGAACTGCCGCTGCTCCAGCCACCGCCGCTCCAGCCTCCGAATCCGCCGCCACCGGCAAACCCGCCGCCGCTGCCGCCGAGCCAGCCGAACAGCAGCCCGATCACGCCCGCACCGATGGCTAACGCGGCGACGCCCGTGAACAACCATACCGCGCCGCCACAAATCGCACCGATCAGCCCGGCACGCGGCGCGGACGGCAGGCGCCCGAGAAAGGCACGCAACCACAAGACCGCGAAGATGAACGGAAACAGCAGATTGAAGGTATCGCCCGACGAGTGGCCGTGCCGGTTGTCGGTGAGCGGCGGCGGTAGCGCTTCGCCGTCGATGAGCTTGGTCAGCGCGCCAAGCGCATCCGTGATGCCGCCGTTGAAATCGCCGGCACGGAATTTCGGCGTGATGTATTCGCGGATGATGCGGTCGGCGGCGGCATCGGGGATCGCGCCTTCCAGGTCGCGACCGACTTCGATGCGCACGCGATGATCGTCCTTGGCGACGATCAGCAGCACGCCGTCCTGGGCCTGCTTGTCGGTGCGCGAGAGTTTCCACGCATCGGTCACGCGGATGCTGTACTGGGCGATGTCCTCGGGTTGCGTTGTGGCCAGGATCAGGATCGCGACGCGCGAACCCTTGCGCTGTTCCAGCGCCTGCAGTTGCTGGGTGAGCGACTGCACTTGTCCAGCCGAGAGCGTGTTCGTGAGGTCCGTGACGCGCGCGCCGAACGGCGGAATCGGCTGCAGGCCGTCATTTGCGGCCCATGCGACCCCAAGCGTCAGCGCGGCGATCGCGAGGACCGCCGCGAATGTGCGCGCCACGCGCATGGGTCAGTTCTGCGGCGGCTTGGGCGGTTGTGCCGGCGCCGGCGCAGGCTTGCCGAAATCCACCGTCGGCGCGGTGGAAATCTGCTTCTCGTTCTCCACCGTGAAGTTCGCTTTCGTCGAATAGCCGAACATCTTGGCGGTGAGGTTTTGCGGGAAGCTGCGCACCAGCACGTTGTAGTCCTGCACCGCGGCGATGTAGCGGTTGCGCGCCACCGCGATGCGGTTCTCGGTACCTTCGAGCTGGGCCTGCAAGGTCTGGAACAAGCTGTCGGCCTTCAGGTTCGGATAATTTTCCGACACCGCCATCAAGCGCGACAGCGCGCCGGACAGTTCGCCCTGCGCCTGCTGGAACGCCTTCATCTTCGCCTCGTCGTTGAGGTCGTCGGTGGTCAGCGTGATCTTGCCGACCTGCGCGCGCGCATTGGTCACCGCTTCGAGCGTGGACTGCTCGTGTTCGGCGTATCCCTTTACCGTATTGACCAGGTTCGGCACGAGGTCCGCGCGACGCTGGTACTGGTTGACGATCTCGGACCAGGCGGCCTTGACCGCTTCGTCCTTGGATTGGATCGCGTTGTAGCCGCAGCCGGCCAGCATGAATGCGGCGAGCGCAAGAATCACGAGTCGTTGCAGGCGCATGGGCAGTCCTCCAGTTGGTGTGGTGGCCGAGTTTGATGCAGTGGTCATGATAGCGTCTCGCGTTCGCGGTCGCCTTCGCGTTGCTTCAGGTACTTTTTCTTCTGCCGCTTGGTGGCGAGGTTCAATACCTCGACCACGGCCGAGAAGGCCATGGCGAAATAGATGTAGCCGCGCGGAATGTGGATCGAGAAGCCTTCGCCGACCAGCATCACGCCGATCATCATGATGAACGCCAGCGCGAGCATGCGGATGGTCGGATTGTTGTCGATGAATTCGCCGACCGTGTCGGCGGCGAAGATCATCACCAGCACCGCGAGTACGATCGCCGCGACCATTACCGGGATATTGCGCACCATGCCGACCGCGGTGATGACCGAATCCAGCGAAAACACGATGTCGATCACGGCGATCTGCACGATCACCCAGACGAACGCGGCCGTTGCGCCATTCGCCAGCGGCTCCTTGGCGACGCCAAAAATAGTTTCGTGAATTTCCATTGCGCCCTTGACCAGCAGGAACAAACCGCCGCCGGTCATGATCAGGTCGCGCACGGAAATGACCTGCTGGCCCACGTGGAACAGCGGCGCATGCGTGTCGTCCATGCGCGCCAGGTGCGCGAGCACGAGCAGCAGCGCGATGCGGGTCAGGCAGGCGAAACTCAAGCCCAGCTTTCGCGCCAGCGAGCGCCGCGCTTCGGGCAAGCGCCCGACCGCGATGGAGATGAACACGAGGTTGTCCACGCCGAGCACGATCTCGAGCGTGGACAAGGTAAGCAGGGCGACCAGGAGTTCGCCTTGGAATAGGCTCATGGAGTGTTTATTCCGCCGCGCCGCGAAATTACAAGCGCTGCCAAAGGATCAAGGTCCAGCATACCAGCACATTCAGCATGAGCAGGAAAACGGCCGCGGAGCCCATGTCCTTGGCACGGCCGGCCAGTTCGTGGAACTCGGGGCTGACCTTGTCGACCACAGCCTCGATGGCGGAATTGAGCAGTTCGGCCGAGAGTACCAGCAACAGGCTGCCGCTCAGCAGCGCCTTTTCCACAGCGCCGTTGCCCAGCCACAACCCAAGCGGGAACAGGATGACGCACAAGTACACTTCGAGCCGGAACGAGGCCTCGAACGTCCAGCCGGCGCGCAGGCCTTTGCCCGACCAGATCAGCGCCTTCCAGATCTGGCGCGGTCCGCGCGGTTCGGTGCTGGGCATGCGTGCGAATCCCCGGTTTCGACAGGCGCGATATGATGCCACACCTTTTCCGGATCATCGGCCCATGAGTAAACGCGCCCTCGCCCTGACTGTCCTCGCCTGCGCATTGCTGGCATTGGTTTCCATCGTCGGTTTCGACCGTCCTATCGCCGAAGCCGTGCACGCCTCGGCGGCGGCCAGCGCCGCGCTGTTCGTCGACGGTACGCGCGCGCTGGACGCGGTTTCGGGGCGTTCGCTGCTGCACAGCCACGCGCTGTCCGCCGTGTTGCTCGGCGGCACCCTGTTCGCGCTCGGCGTGCTGATCTGGCTGTTCAACCGTGGCAGTTATCTCGCCCGCGCGCTGCTCTTCACGGGCGGCGTGCAACTGGCGACCATCGCCAGCGCCTGGGCATTGAAGGATGTGTTCGGCCGGCTGCGCCCGTACGAACTGTTCGGCCATGGCGACTGGAGCCATGCCTGGTTTGCCGGTGGCAATTCGTTTCCATCCGGGCACAATGCGTTTTTCTGGGGTTTGTTCATGCCGCTGATGTACCTGTTCCCGCGCTGGCGTGTCCCGTTGCTGCTCGTTCCACTGTTCATTGCACTGGCGCGCATCGACACGAGCTTCCATTTCCTGTCCGATGTGTTGGCCTCGATCGCACTGGCCGCGCTGGTCACGTTGCTCGCGGCGATGCTGTGCGGGCGCTGGATCAAGCCTGCGGCACGCTGAGTGTTTGCGGCGGTCGCACATTCCATTTCACCCGGCATCGGTTAACCTTCGCCCCTTCGCCATCCCGCCTGGATTCGCCATGTCGTCAATGCCTGTCTCGCAAAACAAGTCGTTCTCCACCGTTTTCTTCATCGAACTGTGGGAGCGCTTCGGCTACTACGGCATGCAGGCGCTGATCGTGTACTACATGGTCCAGCGCCTGGGCTTTGGCGACGTCGACGCCAACCTGATCTGGGGCGCGGCCTCGGCATTGATCTACGTGGCCCCGGCGATTGGTGGCTGGGTCGGCGACCGCGTCTTCGGCACGCGCCGCACCATGCTCACCGGCGCGGCGATCCTGGCCATCGGCTACGCGTTGATCACGCTGCCGACCGAGAACGCCCAATTCCTGTATTTTTCGCTCGGCGTGATCGTGGTCGGCAACGGCCTGTTCAAACCGAACGCCGGCAACCTGGTGCGCAAGATCTACGACGGCGACGATTCGCGCATCGACAGCGCGTTCACCATCTACTACATGGCGGTGAACATCGGCTCGACCTTCTCGATGCTGCTCACGCCGTGGATCAAGGACTACGTCAACACGCTCTACCAGAACGAATTCGGCTGGCACGCGGCGTTCGGCGTGTGCTGCCTCGGCCTCATCTTCGGCCTGGTCAACTACTTCTTCATGCGCGCTTCGCTGGCGCACATCGGCTCGGAGCCGGACGCGCGACCGTTCGAGGTCAAGCGCCTGCTCGCCGTGCTCGGCGTCGGCGCGGTGTGCGTGGTGATCGCGGCGGTGATCCTGCAACACCAGGCCATCGCGCGCGCCTTCGTCTGGGCCGCCGGCGCGGCCATGCTCGGCATCTTCGGCTACCTCATCACCAAGAGTCATCGCAGCGAGCGTGCCGGACTCATCGCCGCGCTGGTGCTGACCATACAGACCATCTTCTTCTTCATCTTCTACCAGCAGATGCCCACGTCACTGGCGCTGTTCGCGCTGCGCAACACGAACTGGGACTGGAGCCTGTTCGGCGTGCATTTGTATACCTGGCTGCCGGGGCAGTACCAGGCGCTCAATCCGATCTGGATCATGATCCTGTCGCCGATCCTGGCCTGGCTGTACACGCATTTCGGCAAGCGCGGCAAGGACATTTCCATCGCCGCCAAGTTCGCGCTCGGCTTCGCCATGGTCGCGGCCGGCTATTTCGTCTACGGCATGGCCGGCCTGTACGCCGACGCGGCCGGCAAGGCCTCGACGTGGGTGCTGATCTGGGGCTTTGGCCTGTATTCGCTCGGCGAGTTGCTGGTTTCGGGCCTCGGCTTGGCCATGATCGCGCGCTACGTGCCGGCGCGCATGGGCGGCTTCATGATGGGCGCCTACTACGTCGGCGTCGGCATTTCGCAATACCTGGGCGGCATCGTCGCCAACTACGCCGCCATCCCGCAGGACGTGACGGATCCACTGCAAACCTTGCCAATCTACACCCACCTGTTCACCAACTTGGGTTACGCCGGCATCGTCTGCACCGTGATCGCGATCGCCGTGCTGCCACTGATGAACAAGCTTTCGGCCGAGCATCACGGCGCGAAGGGAAAGTAGCGCGCGGAAAGCCCCGGCAAACGGTTGTAAGCATTTGCAAACGCGGCCCCGGCAACGGGGCCTTGCCGTACACTTCGCGCGCATGAGCGAGGCGAAGATCCTGCTGGCCGACGACGACGAGGAGTTGTGCCAGCTCCTGCGCGATTTCCTCGCGCGCGACGGATTCACCGTGGATGTCAGCCACGACGGCGACGAAGCGCTCGCGCGTGCGCGCGACGGCGGTTACGACGCATTGATTCTCGACGTGATGTTGCCCGGCCGCTCGGGGCTGGACCTGTTGCGTGAGCTGCGCCGCGACGACACCTTGCCGGTGCTCATGCTCACCGCGCTCGGCGAGGACCTCGACCGCATCCTCGGCCTGGAACTGGGCGCCGACGACTACGTGCCCAAGCCATGCAATCCGCGCGAGATCGCCGCGCGCCTGCGCGCGATCCTGCGCCGCACACGCGGCGACGGCGATGCGGCGCGGCTGGACGATGTCAGCATCGGCGCGGTGTCCCTGCGTGCCGCTTCGCGCAGCGTGACCTTGCGCGGTGAACCACTGCTGCTGACCGGCACCGAGTTCAACGTACTCGCCGTACTGTTGCGCGAGGCCGGCAAGGTCGTCAGCAAGGAAACCCTGTCGCAGGACGTGCTCGGGCGCCCGCTCGGACCATTCGACCGCAGTATCGATGTACACATTTCCAAATTGCGGCGCAAGCTCGGCAATGCCGCTGACGGCGAATCGATGATCGGTACCGTGCACCGCGGCGGCTATGTCTTCCGAATCGTGGACGAAGGCTGACATGCGCGGCCTGTTCTGGCGCATCTTCGCCTTGTTCTGGCTGGTCAGCGTGGTGCTGATCGTGGCGTTGGCCTGGACCGCGACCAGCTATTTCGAAAGTGCGAAAATTCCCGGCCTCGGCATCACGCGCCTGCAGGCGGCGATGGACGACCAGCTCCTGCGCACCGGCGTCGAACTGCACCGCCACGGCGTCGATGGCCTGCGCCAATGGCTGCAGAGTTCCGAAGGTTACGGGCCGGGCACGATCTACGTCGTGGATGCGCGAGGCCGCGACCTGCTCGGCCGCAGCGTGCCCGACGCGGCACGCGCCGCGCTGGACGCCGCGCCCGGAGCGGAAATACCCGAACGCGTGCGCATTCATCCCCTGCACATGCGCGGCGACCCGGTCGAATATCGCGCGGCAGCGGTTTTCGGCGGCTCGTTCCTGACGCGCCTGATCTGGCGCCGGCCCGCGACGTTCTGGTCCAACATCGGCATCGCGATGCTGATCTGCGCGCTGGCCAGCGCCCTGCTCGCCATTTATGTGACCGCGCCGCTCTCGCGCATCCGCGCCAGCGCGCGCCGCGTCGCGCGCGGGGATTTGTCCGCGCGCGTCGGCAAAGTGCGTTTTGGCCGCAGCGCCGAAATGCTCGCGTTGGCCGAGGAATTCGATGGCATGGCCGCGCGCCTCAAGGAACTGGTCGACGGCCAGCGCCGCCTGATCCGCGATGTCTCGCACGAAATGCGCTCGCCGCTGTCGCGCCTGCGCGTGGCGCTGGAACTGGCACGCCCGCAGAGCAATGGCGATGCCGCCACGCAACTCGACCGCATCGAGCGCGAGGCCATGCGTCTGGAGGAAATGATCGCGCAGGCGATCCAGCTCTCGCGCATGGAAACCACGCTGCCGGAACAAGTCGACGATGTCGCCTTCGACGAACTCGTCGCCGACATCGCTGCCGACGCCACATTCGAGGCGCAGGCGCGTCCCTGCGCGTTGCGCATCGCCCAGAGCGCGCCGCTGACCGTGCGCGCCGAAGAGGAACTGCTGACGAGCGCGGTGGAAAACGTGGTGCGCAATGCCGTGCACTACACCGCGCCGCACAGCGAAGTGGACCTGCGCCTGGATCGCGTCGAAGGCCAGGCGCGGCTGCGCGTGCGCGACATGGGGCCGGGCGTGCCGGCCGCGGATTGCGCACGCATCTTCGAGCCCTACTTCCGTACCGACGCGGCGCGCCAGCGCAAGAGCGGCGGCAGCGGCCTGGGGCTCGCCATCGCCAAGCGCGCGATCGAACGCCAGGGGGGACGCATCCGCGCCAGCAATGCCGACGGCGGCGGGCTGGAGATCGAGATACTTCTTCCGCTGGCTTAGTGGGCTTAGTCGACGACCTTCAACTCGACGTTGTCCATCCAGCCATCGCCCGCGTCGAGCAAGGTTACGCCCACGCTCAGCCGCTGCGCGATCGCCGGGATTTTCAATCGCACCGATGATTTCTGCCAGGCGGTATCGCCCGTCATGCCCGGCGAATAAACCAGGGTGCCCGGCAGATATGCGTCGACAAACAACTTCCAACCGCCGGGGCCGACGCCCTTGCTCTTGACCATCGCCGACACTTCGATCGTTTTTCCGGCATAGGGACGAGCGTCCACTGTCTGCGTCAGCGATCCGTACACCTGCGGCAGCGTGCGAGTCATGTGAAAACTGCCGTGTCCAGCGTAAGGTTCGTCGGGATCGATCCGCATCAGGTATGACGAAGGCCCGGCATGCTGGGTCTTGAACCATCCAGGCACGTCGTCATCGGCGCCGGCCTGCTCGAAATCCGCATTGACCAATGCAGCGCCGGATGTCCGCGGCGCGGCGCTATTGCCGGGCGCCGGAGCCGGCAGGTCCTTTTGTGCCTGCGAACTGCCCTGCCCGCAGGCGGCCAGGAGCAGGGCAGCCAAGATCGAAAAATGCTTCATCGCTTCCTCTCGCGTCGAATCGGGCATGGTAACGATCTGCCGTCGTATGCGCGAATTCTGGCAGAATACCGGCATGGAACGCCTCACTGCCCGCGAACTGTTCGACAAGATCAGCCAGCGCCTCGCCCTGCGCTGGGTGGCCGGCCAACGTGGCGAAACGCGCGCCATCGTGCCGGCGGAAAAACAGCCGCGCCGGCCGTCGCTCGCCGGCTATCTCAACATCATCTATCCGAACAAGATCCAGATCGTCGGCACCGAGGAGCTGGCCTGGCTCGACAGCCTCGACTCGCGCCAACGCTGGGAGATGGTCGAGAAGATCATGGGCTTCGCGCCGACCGCGGTCATCGTGACCAAGGATCAGGCCGTGCCGGCGGACCTGCGCGATGCGGCCAATGAATCCGGAACTCCGGTGTGGGTCAGCAGCCAGCGCGGCCACGAACTGCTCACCTATCTGCAATACCACCTCTCGCGCATGCTCGCGCGGCGCGTGACCCTGCACGGCGTGCTGATGGAGGTATATTCCATCGGCGTGCTGATCACCGGCGAATCGGGATCGGGCAAGAGCGAGCTGGCGCTCGAACTCATCACCCGCGGCCATCGCCTGGTCGCCGACGACGTGCC
>DATJIL010000118.1:0-11635 GCA_035493385.1 Rudaea sp. | reverse complement strand
GGCAGGTCGATCTGGAATGCGGATGTGCTCACCATCTGCATTTTGATGCACGAGCGCGAAGAAAGGTCGCAGGGATCTTTTCGGCATGTTCGCCGCACTGTCCGCAGCCTGTCCGCGGACACTTTCCAGAGATCGGTCGCGCGCGCAACTGCTTGATGGTCATGCGTTTTCGCACGTTGGCGCGGATGGCACAGCACTTGCCCTAGTCGTGTCGACGCCGCAGGCAGCGGCTTGGACGAAACGGCAACGACGACATGGCCATCAAGGACACTTCCTCTCAGGACCGAGTGATCACGCCACGCGTGGACGGCAAACGCCGCGTCATGCAGATCGGCGCCGCCGTCGTCGCCGTTGCGCTGATCGCGTGGATCGCGCCGTCGGCCTGGCGCTTGTTCGCGGCAGGCCGTTCGGTGAGCGCCGCGCGCCTGCAGATCGCCAGCGTCGAACGCGGTCCGTTCGTGCGCGACATCGCCGCCGAAGGCAGCGTCGTCGCCGCGGTGAGCCCCACCCTGTACGCCTCTGCGCCAGGCGCGGTTGTGCTCAAGGTGCACGCGGGCGACGCGGTGACCAAGGGCGAGGTCATCGCCGTCATCGACAGTCCCGAACTGACCAACAAGCTGGCGCAGGAACAGTCCAACGCCGATGCGCTGAATGTCGACTACAAGCGCGCGCAGATCGATTCGCGCAAGCAGCGCCTGGAGTTGCAGAAGACGCTGGACAACGCCGTCATCGACGCGAAAAGCGCGCAGACCGACCTCGAACGCAACCAGAAGGCGTTTGCGCAGGGTGCCGTGCCGCAGATGCAGGTGGCGCATGCGCAGGACGCGCTGGACAAGGCGCATGTCGCGCTCAGGCACGCGCAGCAAGACATGGGCCTGGACAACGACAGCCTGCGCTTCAACGTCGAGTCGAAGAAGCTTGCCTGGGAGCGCCAGGCGCTTTTCGTGAAGGACCTGCAACGCCAGGTCGACGAATTGAACGTGCGCTCGCCGGTGAACGGCCAGGTGGGCCAGTTGTTCGTCGCGCCGAGTGCGACGGTGGCCAAGGACGCGAAGCTGCTCAGCGTGGTCGATCTGTCCGCGCTCGAAGTCGAGGTGAAGGTGCCGGAAAGTTTCGCCCGCGATCTCGCCATCGGCATGAGCGCGCAAATCAGCGGCAACGGCAGCCAGTGGCCGGGCACGGTCGGCGCGATCTCGCCGGAAGTGGTCAATGGCGAAGTCGCCGCGCGCGTGCGTTTCAGCGGCGATCAGCCGGCGCACCTGCGCCAGAACCAGCGTCTGTCGGTACGCATCGTGCTCGACCAGCGCGACGACGCGCTCACCGTGACGCGCGGTTCGTTCGTCGACGAATCCGGCGGCCGCTTCGCCTATGTGGTGCGCGACGGCATCGCGGTGAAGACACCAGTGCGCCTGGGCGTGAGTTCCATCGACAAGGTGGAAATCCTGCAAGGACTCAAGGCCGGCGACCGCATCGTGATTTCCGGCACCAGCAATTTCAACGATGCGCCCCGAATCGCCATCAGTAATTAGCGGATTCATCCATCAACGCAAGAATATTCAACTCACGCTCGAAGGAAACCAAAGCCATGCTCACGATGACTCATCTTGCCAAGGTCTACCGCACGGAACTCGTGGAAACCTACGCGTTGCGCGACTTCAACATCGACGTGGCCGAAGGCGAGTTCGTCGCTGTGACCGGACCCTCGGGCTCGGGCAAGACCACGTTCCTGACCATCGCCGGCCTGCTCGAGACGTTCAGCGGCGGCGAATACCACCTCGACGGCATCGAGGTCAGCAATCTCGACGACAACGCGCGCTCGCGCATTCGCAACGAGAAGATCGGCTTCATTTTCCAGGCCTTCAACCTGATTCCGGACCTGAACGTGTTCGACAACGTCGACGTGCCGCTGCGCTACCGCGGCATGAAGGCCGACGAGCGCCGCCGCCGCATCATGGATTCGCTTGAGCGAGTCGGCTTGGCCGCGCGCGCCAAGCACTATCCGGCGGAACTTTCCGGCGGCCAGCAGCAGCGCGTCGCCATCGCGCGCGCGCTGGCCGGCAGCCCGCGCCTGCTGCTCGCCGACGAGCCGACCGGTAATCTCGACACGCAGATGGCGCGCGGCGTGATGGAACTGCTCGAGGACATCCATCGCGGCGGCGCGACCATCGTCATGGTCACGCACGATCCGGAGCTGGCCGCGCGCGCGCAACGCAACGTCCACATCATCGACGGCCAGGTCGTCGACATCGCCGAAGAACCGCGCTTCCACGCGCACGCCGCGAAAACGGTCCACGCGTGAACCCCATTACGAGGAGAGCCATCATGAACGCTCGCAAATACCTGATCGCACTTGCCATCGCCATCTCGATAACCGGGCTGGAATTCGTCGGCCTGAGCGTGCTCGCCGACAGCGCCGGCCGCACCGCGCGCCAGGCCTTCGTCATTCCGCAAGCGGCGATTCCGCTGCTGCCAGTCATCACCGTGCGACCGACGCACGAGGAAGTGCTGGCCGCCTTTGCCGGCAGCGACCTCGCCAGCGTCGCGCATCCGGATTACTCGATGCCTTTCTATTCGTTCGCGGCCAAGCCCGCGGCCGCCAACAAGGGTTGAGCCATGTTCGCCTACTATCTCGACCTGGCCCTGCGCAGCCTCAGGCGCAGCCCCGGCCTTACCGCGCTGATGGTGCTTACCATCGCCTTCGGCGTGGCCGCCTCGATGACAGCGTGGTCGGTGCTGCGCGCGGTGTCGGGTGATCCGATCCCGTGGAAATCCGCGCAGCTCTACGTACCGCAGATCGACATGTGGGGTCCCGATGCCAAACAAGGCGGTCCCGGATCCGACAACCAACTGCCGGACGCGCTCGATTACAACGACGCTGTGGCGCTGATGCGCGATCATCGCGCCAAGCTGCAGTCCGCGATGTACCCGATCGGGCCGTCGGTGGTGCCGGCCGATACGGCCAAGCATCCGATCGATACCCGCGGCCATGCGGTTTTCAGCGAGTTCTTTCCGATGGTCGACGTGCCGTTCAAGTACGGCAGCGGCTGGAACGCGGTCGACGACGAGCATCGCGCCCAGATCGCGGTCATCAGCAGCAAGTTAAACGCCAAGGTGTTCGATGGCGCCAACAGCGTGGGCAAGACCCTCAACATCGATGGCCGCGATTATCGCGTGGTGGGCGTGATCGGCGACTGGAACCCACAGCCGGTTTATTACGACATCGCCAACACCGGCGGTTTCACGGACGACGGCGAGGATCTGTTCCTGCCATTCACGACCGCGATTGCGGCCAGCATGCCGAACGATGGCAGCACCAACTGCCAAACAGTCCCCGAGGCGGGATTCGAGGGCTTGCAGCGTTCGAGCTGCGTGTGGATCGCGTACATGGTGCAGCTCGACGACGCAGCCGCGGCGGATGCCTACCGCAATTATCTGGAAGGCTTCGCCCGCACGCGTTATCCATCATGGGCGCCGAAAGTGGGCCTGCGCAATCTGATGGGCTGGCTGGATCATGAACACGTGGTGCCGAGCGACACCAAGGTTTCACTCTTGATCGCGCTCGGCCTGTTGGTCGTATGCCTGGTCAACACCGCCGGATTGCTGCTCGCCAAGTTCCTTCGCCGCAGCAGCGAAATCGGCGTACGCCGCGCGCTCGGCGCGCCGCGCATGGCGATCTACGCGCAGTTCCTGACCGAGGGCGCGGTGATCGGCCTGGCCGGCGGCGTGCTCGGTGTGTTGCTCACCGGAATCGGCGTGGCGAGCGTCGAATTGGTCCTGCCGCGCGAAATCGCCAAACTGGCGCATCTGGATGTTTCCCTGCTGGCGACCACGCTTGCGGTTTCCGTACTTGCCAGTCTTTTGGCCGCACTGTATCCGACGTTCCGCGCCGCGCGCGTGGTGCCGGCGTGGCAATTGAAATCCAATTGAGGTGACGGACATGACCTTGCATCCCTTGCTTGCCGCATTGAGCCGCCACAAGGCCGGCGTCGTGCTGATCGCCCTGCAGATCGCCCTGACGCTGGCGATCGTGTGCAACGCGGTCTTCATCATCGGCAGCCGCATCGAGCGCATCCAGCGCCCGACCGGGCTGAACGAAAACGACCTGTTCATGGTGACGCAGCGATGGGTCGGCGCGCCGACCGGCGACGACCAGGCCACGACGGACAAGCTCGATTCGCTGCTGCAGGCCGATCTCGCGACGCTACGCAACCTGCCCGACGTGCAATCGGTCACGACTATCAATTCGTTGCCGCTTGCCAATAGCATGTGGAGCGGCGGCGCCAGCACCAAACCCGACGAGAAGCACGAACCGGCGCATGTCGCTTATTACTTTGGTGGCAAGGATCTGCTGAAAACCCTGGGCGCACGGATCGTCGCAGGGCGCGACTTCACCGATGCCGAAATCGGACATCGCGCGGCTCGCGCCACGAATATCCCGCCTGTGACGATCATTTCCCGGGCATTGGCCGACAAGCTCTTTCCGAACCACGATGCCTTGGGCAAGACCGTCTACTTCGACGGCGGTACGTCACCGACCATCATTATCGGCATTCTCGAACGCTTGCAATCGCCCAGCGTGGACAGTTGGGCCAACGATTTTGCGTGGTACACGGCATTGATTCCATTGCGGTTGAATGCCAGTTCTTCGCGCTTTGCAGTGCGCGCCAAGCCCGGGCGCCTGCAGGCGGCGATGGATGCGGCCGTGCCGGCCTTGTTCAAGGCCAATCCGATGCGTGTGTTCTATCTCGACGGCAAGGGTGCGATTTCCTTCGCCGAACTGCGTGCGCGCACGTATCGCGCCGATCGCGGCATGGCGATCCTGATGGGCGTGATCTGCCTGATCCTGCTTGCGGTCACCGGCGCCGGCATCGTGGGACTGACCAGCTTCTGGGTCGGCCAGCGCCACAAGCAGATCGGCGTGCGTCGTGCGCTCGGCGCGCGCAAGCTCGACATCCTGCGCTATTTCCAGACCGAGAACCTGCTCATCGCCGGTGGCGGTGCGCTCGCGGGCATCGTGCTCGCGATCGGCCTCAACCTGTGGCTGATGCACCGCTTCGAGATGGATCGCATCCCGGTGGCGTACGTCCTGTTCGGCGTCGCCGTGGTGCTCGCGCTCGGCCAGCTCGCCGTGTTCGCGCCCGCGCGGCGCGCGGCGAACGTGCCGCCGGTGGTGGCGACGCGCTCGGTGTGAGCGCGCGCATTGCAACCCTTTTGCGCGTGCCGGCATCCATGCTGGCATGCGAAAATGCGGCATGCGCACCGTTCTGATCATCGACGACAATCCCGCGATCGGGCAGGCCCTGTCGCTGCTGTTGTCGCTCAACGACATCCGTCCGCGCACCGCGGCCTCGCCCGAAGAAGGTTTGGCGCTGCTCGCGCGCGAGCGCGTGGACGTGGTTATCGCCGACATGAACTTCAGCGTCGACACGACCTCGGGCGAGGAGGGCGCCGCGCTGTTCCGCGCGATCCGCGCGCGCCATCCTGATTTGCCGGTGATCCTGCTCACCGCGTGGACGCATCTGGAAGCCGCGGTGGAACTGGTCAAGGCCGGCGCGGCCGATTACCTGGCCAAACCGTGGGACGACGCCAAGTTGCTCGCTACGGTCGAGAACCTTCTCGAATTGTCCGAGAATGCACGCGTCGCGGAAACCGCGCGCGTCTCGCACCGCAAGCGCCGCGAGGCGCTGGAACGCGATTTCGATCTGTGCGGCATCGTGTTCGCGTCCGACGAAATGCTGCGCACGCTGGAACTGGCCTGCCGCGTGGCACGCGCCGACGTGCCGGTGCTCATTACCGGACCGAACGGTGCCGGCAAGGAACGCATCGCGCAGATCGTGCATGCGAATTCTGCGGTGCGCACGAAACCGCTGGTCGCGGTCAACTGCGGCGCATTGCCGGGCGAATTGATCGAAGCCGAATTGTTCGGCGCCGAAGCCGGCGCGTTCACGGGCGCGACGCGCGCGCGCGAGGGCCGCTTCGAGGCGGCTGATGGTGGCACGCTGTTCCTCGACGAGATCGGCAACCTGCCGCCGGCGGGACAGATGAAACTGCTGCGCGTGCTCGAAACCGGCGAATTCGAACGCCTGGGTTCAACGCGCACGCGCCGCGTGAAAGTGCGCGTGATCAGCGCGACCAATGCCGATCTGCCGGCGCTGATCCGCGATGGCAGGTTCCGCGAAGACCTTTACTATCGCCTCAACACCATCCAGATCGCGCTGCCGCCGCTGGTCGAACGCGGCGACGACATCCTGCCGCTCGCGGAATATTTCCTCAATGGCGCGGCGGTGCTGTCGGATGCGGCGCGCGATGCGCTCGCGGATTATTCCTGGCCCGGCAGCGTGCGCGAACTCAAGAACGCCCTCGACCGCGCGAAACTGCTGTGCGGCGATGGCGAGATCGGCGTCGAACATCTTGGCCTGCCTGCGAGTGCCGGCGCCGCGTCGCGCAACCTGGACGAACCGTCGCGCGAAGCGGTGGAGGATGCGCTCAGGAAACACGCCGGCGTGATCAGTCGCGCGGCGCGCGCGCTCGGATTGTCGCGACAGGCGTTGTATCGGCGGATGCAAAGATACGGATTTCCGGTGCAGAATTGACGCGCATGCGCGCGTTCACCCTCGAAGGCAAACTCGTCGGACTGTTGTTCGCGACGGCGGTCGTGGCCGCGGTTCTTGGCGGCCTGCTCGGCGCGCGCTGGGGCGACGGCGCGCTGGCGGCATTGGTGGCGATCGCGATTCTGACCGTGCCGCTGGTATTGCTCGCGCGCGCCGCCATCCGTCCGATTCGACGCCTGCTGCGTGCCTTGTCCGGCAGCGTGGCCAGCTATCGCGACGGCGACTACAGCCTGTCGCTGGCCTCGCGCCGCGGCGATGAAATCGGCGCGCTGATCGAGGCCCACAATGCACTCGGCCAGGCGTTGCGCGGGCAGCGTCAAAATCTGGTACAGCGCGAATTGCTGCTCGACACGGTGATGCAGCACACGCCGACCGCGCTGCTGCTGGTCGACGCACACGAACGCGTGGTCTACGCGAACCTTGCCGCGCGGCACCTGCTCAACGACGGCAAGAGTCCGCTCGGGCTCGCCTTCGCCGAATTGCTCGAGGGCTGTCCGCCGGAGATCGGCCAGGCGCTCGCGGCCGGACAGGACAGCCTGACCAGCGTGCCGCTGGACGGCAGCGAGGAAGTCTTCCATCTCTCTCGCCGCGATTTCCGCCTGCAGGGACGCCCGCATCGGCTGTACTTGGTGCAGCGCATGACGCGCGAGCTGTCGCGGCAGGAGGTGGCGGCGTGGAAGCGCGTGATCCGCGTGATCAGCCATGAACTGAACAATTCGCTGGCGCCGATTTCTTCGCTTGCGCATTCCGGCACGGAGTTGGCCCGGCGCGGCGACATGGAACGCCTGCCGCAAGTCTTCTCCGGCATCGGCGAACGCGCGCGCCACCTGCACGGCTTCATCGCCAGCTACGCGGATTTCGCGCGCTTGCCGGCGCCGCGCTGCGCGAGGATCGAGTGGGCGCCGTTCATCGACGGCCTGCGCCAGCACGCGGCGTTCGTCCTGGTCGGCAAATTGCCGGACCGACCCGGCTGGTTCGATGCCGCACAAATCGAGCAGGTGCTGATCAACCTGCTCAAGAATGCGCACGAATCGGGCAGTGCGGCGGACGCCGTGCAGATCAGCATCGTGGCCGGGGGCGACCAGCGCATCATCGTGTCCGATCGCGGTCCGGGCATGAACGAATCCGTGCTGGCGCAGGCCCTGCTGCCGTTCTATTCGACCAAGCGCAGCGGCACGGGTTTAGGTCTGGCGCTGGCGCGCGAAATAACCGAGGCGCACGGCGGCCGCGTCACGCTGGCCAATCGCGATGGCGGCGGGCTGCGGGTCAGCCTGATCCTGCCGAACACCTAGCCAGCGCGCCGTTTCCCCTGCGCAGTCCGATGCTATGATGGCTGCGGGGGATAGTGCGATGGGCAACGGTTTCATCCAGATTCCCGGGTACGAGATCCTGCGTCCACTGGGCGCGGGCGGCATGTCGACCGTGTACCTGGCTCTGCAACGTTCGCTGGACCGTACCGTGGCGATCAAGGTCATGCGCCGCGGGGTGGATGCAGCCGCGGCCGACGCTGCCCAGGGCGAAAAGCGCTTCCTGCTCGAAGGCCGCATGATGGCGAAGTTGCCGCACCGCAATATCGTCGCGGTGTACGACATCGTCAGCAACGAGGACATCGCCTACATTGCGATGGAATACCTGGGCGGCGGCGCGCTCACCGACCGCATGCGCACCGGCATCGCGCTCGCCGACGCGATCGCGGTGATCGTGCAGATCGCCGGTGCCTTGGAGTTCGCGCACGAACACGGCGTCGTGCACCGCGACCTGAAGCCCGCCAACATCATGTTCCGCGATTCCGGCACGCCGGTACTGACCGACTTCGGCATCGCCCGCTACCAGGACGGTTCGGCCACGCGCCTGACCCAGACCGGCATGCTCGTGGGCACGCCCACTTACATGAGCCCGGAGCAGATCAACGGCCTGCAGGTCGACGGCCGCGCCGACCAGTACAGCCTCGGCATACTCTTCTACGAATTGCTCACCGGGGCGCCGCCGTTCCGCGGCGACACGCCGATCGCGGTGCTGATGGCGCACCTGACCCAGGCACCGGCGCCGCTGCCGGCGGAGTTCGCCGCGTTCCAGGACATTTTCGACCGCGTGCTCGCCAAGAACCGCGACGAACGCTATGCCACGCTCAAGGCTTTCAGCGACGACCTCAAATCGCGCCTCGTGCACAGCGACACCTTGCTGATGCGCCTGCAGCTCGATCCGAACCAGACCTCGTCCGAACAATTGCGCGCGCTTGGTTTTTACACCAGCACGCCGAGCAGTGGCGGCCTGCGCGCGAGCCTGTCCGGCCAGCATCCGATCCCGACCGTCGCGGCGCCGACGCCTGACGCGGCGTCGGCATCCGCGCCGACACCGGGCTTGCGCAAGTGGTGGCCGGCGGTCGCCGCGATTGGCGCCGTGCTTGTGCTGGTCGTGTTGTGGGGATTGTTCGGACATCGCCGCCTGAGCCACGACGAACAGGAACTGGTGAACCTGTGGAACGACCGCGCCGCGGAGTTGATCAAGTCCGGGCAACTCGTCGTGGCCGCGCCCGGCAGCGACGGCAGCGCGCTGGATTTCGTGCACAAGGTCGAGCAAAAAGATCCGGGCAATTCGCGCGCCGTGGAAGCGCGTGCGCAGATCGGCAAGCTGCTGGCTGCGCAGGGCGACGCGGCGCTGGCCGGAAAGCGCATCGGCGATGCGGAAAAAATCGATGTCGACGCGCTCAAGGCGCTGCCGGGCGACGCATCCCTGGTTGGCTTGCAACAGCGCATCGCACAGGCGCGCGAGCAGGTGCGCGCGCAGGTGCAGGCCGACGCGCAAGCCGCGGACACGCGCCACAAGGCGCAGGCACAGGTGGCAACGCTGCTCGATTCCGGCACCGATCCGGAACTGCGCGCCGCGTTCGACGGCATCACTCAACTGCTGACCCAGGATGCGGCGGATGCCGACACGCAGGCCCTGCGCGCGCGCGCCGTCGCCGCGATGGGCAAGCGCTTGCAATCTGCCGCCGGCAGCGAGGATTTCGATGCGCTGGCCGGTTTCGTCAAGGGCCGCGATGCCACCTGGGCGAACGATCCGGCCTGGGCGGGGATGCTTCACGACATGTCCGCGTGGCGCGCGAAAATCGTGGCGGATGCGCAGGCGCAGGCCGCCGCCAATGCCGGCGAATTGCTGCTCAACGCAACGCCGTGGGCGCGCGTGGATGCCGTGGCCGACGGCAGCGGACGCGCGGTGACGCTGCCCGAGGACAGCAGCACGCCGTTGCTGCTGAAATTGCCGGCCGGCACCTACAGCGTGGTCTTCCGCCAGCCGCTGGATGGCAAGAGCAAGCAGTTGACGGTAAGCATCGAAGGACAAAAACGCGCCACCCTGTCCGCGTCCTTCGCGGCACCGGATGCGAAGGAGTATTTCAAGCATGCGGGCTTGTAGTTTCCTGCTTGCTGCATTTGCCCTGGCTGCGTCCACCGCGGCGCGGGCCGATTTCGCCGACGACTACGTTGCCGGCTTGACCGCACTCAGTCGCGGCGAAAACGCGCAGGCCGTGCAATACCTGAAAAAGGCGCTGGATGCGCAACCCGAGCCCGTGCAGCGCATCATGATCCAGGGCAATGCGCAGCCCTACCTGCCGCATCATTACCTCGGCCTGGCGCAGTTCAAGCTCGCCGACTGCGCGGCGGCGCAGGCCGAATGGAACGATCCGATGAACTCGCGCATGCTCGGGCTGGTGCGCCAGCTGCGCGTGAAGGAGGCACTGCTGCGCGGTCAACGCCAGGACCTGCCGGATGAGCGCCAATTGCGTGCGCAGGAAGAGCAGCTGCTGGGCCAATGCACGCCCGCCGCCGTCGGCGCCGCCGCAAAATCCACAACGCAGCAAAGTACACAGACGGCAGACAAGCCGCCGCCTGCAGCGGCTTCCGCGCCGGCGCCGGCAACGTCCACGCCGCTCGCGCCAGCTCCAAAACCGGCCACGACCGCGCCGGCCGGCGGTGCGCCACCGGCATTGCTGCGCGCCTTCGACGATCTGATGGCGGGTCGTTATGCCAACGCCGCGAAACTCGATGCGGATGCGCTCAGCGGCGCGCGTGCGCGCTTCCAGGCCTATCTGCTGCGCAGCGCGGCGCGCTTCGCGCTGGCGCGTTCCGGCGACAAGGGCCAGTTCGACGCCGCGCGTCGCGACGCGCACGCGGCGCAGGCGCTGGACAAATCCACGCCGGACGAGCGCGTATTCTCGCCCGCTTTCCGCGCGTTCTACGCCGAGGCACGGTGACATTGCAGCGGGTTATACTGCGCGTTCGTTCGATCGTTTAGCGGAGAAGATCATGAGTGGTGGATTCGTCGCGTTGGTCCTGCTCGTCGTGGCGGCGATTTTCGTCTCCAAGACCGTGCGCGTTGTACCGCAGGGTTATGAGTGGACCAAGGAAACCTTCGGTCGCTACACGAGCACGATGGAGCCGGGCCTGCACATCCTGATCCCGATCTACCACACGGTCGGCCGCAAGATGAACATGATGGAACAGGTGCTCGACGTGCCCTCGCAGGACGTCATCACCAAGGACAACGCCGTGGTGCGCGTGGACGGCGTCGTGTTCTACCAGGTGCTGGATGCGGCCAAGGCGGCGTATGAGGTGTCCAATCTCAACCAGGCGATCCTTAACCTGGTGATGACCAACATCCGCACCGTGCTCGGCTCAATGGATCTGGACGAATCGCTGTCCAAGCGCGACGACATCAATGCGCGCCTGCTGCGCGTCGTCGACGAAGCCACGCATCCGTGGGGCCTGAAATGCAATCGCATCGAGATCAAGGACATCCAGCCGCCGAAAGACCTGATCGATTCGATGGCACGGCAGATGAAGGCCGAACGCGAGAAGCGCGCGAACATTCTCGAGGCCGAAGGTTTTCGCCAGGCCGCGATCCTGAAAGCCGAGGGCGAGAAGCAGTCGGTGATCCTGTCCGCGGAAGGCCGCCGCGAAGCCGCGTTCCGCGAAGCCGAGGCGCGCGAGCGCCAGGCGCAGGCCGAAGCGAAGGCGACCGAGATG
>DATJIL010000117.1:0-5109 GCA_035493385.1 Rudaea sp. | reverse complement strand
ACTGATGTGCCGCGCCTGCGGCTGGCATGCCGCCTGTGCACGCTGCGACAAGCCGTTGACGTGGCATCGCGGCGAGGCGCGCCTGCGTTGCCATCACTGCGGCGCGCAACAACGCGTGCCGGACCAGTGCCCGGACTGCGGGCAACCCGGACTGGCACCGCAAGGCTTGGGTACCGAACGCATGGAGGAGGCGCTGGCGGGACTGTTCCCGCGCGCGCCCATCGTGCGTATCGATCGCGAAACCGCGCGTGGCAAGGGCGCAGTCGAAAATCTGCTCAACTCGATCGCGCCGGATCAACCCGGAATCCTCGTCGGTACACAGATGCTGGCCAAGGGTCATGATCTTCCGAACCTGACTTTTGTCGGCTTGATCGGCGTGGATGCCGGCCTGTTCAGCGCAGATTTCCGCGCCAGCGAGCGCCTGTGCCAGCTCATCGTGCAGGTTTCCGGGCGCGCCGGACGCGCGTTGAAACCCGGTCAGGTTTGGCTGCAGACGCATCATCCGGATCACCCATTGCTGCGCGATTTGCTGAAATTCGGCTATGCGCAAGTTGCGCGCGAACTGCTGGTCGAGCGCCGCGAGGCGGGATTACCGCCCTACGCTCATTTGGCGTTGTTGCGCGCCGAGGCGAAAACGCCGACCGCCGTGGAGGAATTCCTCGCTGCCGCCGCCGACGTTGCGCAATCTCCGAAGGACCTGAGCCTGCTCGGCCCCATGCCCGCGCCGATGCCACGCCGTGCCGGATCGCACCGCGGGCAACTGCTGCTCAGCGCCGATGAACGCAAGACGCTGCATGCATTTCTCTCGCCGTGGCTCACGCGCGTGCGCAAACTGCGGCAGGCGCGGCGCGTGCGCTGGTCGATCGACGTGGATCCGGTGGATTTGTACTAATTCAATCCGCCAAAAACAAAACGGCCCGCGAGGGGCCGTTTAGGAATTGCTCTTGTTGAAAAGTGCGGCCACGGATGGCCGCTTAGTGATTTTCGCGATCAGGGACGATCGCACAAATTACATCGCGAACGCCGCCCGCATCTTCTTCATCGCGTTGACTTCGACCTGGCGGATGCGTTCGGCGGAAACGCCGTATTCGTCGGCGAGTTCCTGCAAGGTCGCCTTGTCGCCGTCCCGGAGCCAGCGCCGCGTGATGATGTCGCGCGAGCGCGCGTCGAGCTTGGCCAGGCCGTTTTGCAGCGAATCCAGTTCGGATGCTTCCTGGCTTTCGCTCTCCAGCGCCTGATACGGATCGGCGGTGTGATCGACCAGATACGCCACCGGCGCGGGCTTCTCGTCGTCGTCCGCGTCGGCCGGTGCGTCGAACGCCATGTCGTGGCCGGACAGCCGCGATTCCATCTCCAGCACGTCAGCGGTAGAAACGCCCAAATCCTTGGCCACGGTCGCGACTTCGGCCGCGTTCATCCAGCCCAGGCGCTTCTTGCTTTTGCGCAGGTTGAAGAACAGCTTGCGCTGCGCCTTGGTCGTGGCGACCTTGACGATGCGCCAATTGCGCAGGATGAATTCGTGCATCTCGGCGCGAATCCAGTGCACGGCGAACGAAACCAGGCGCACGCCGACGTCCGGATCGAAGCGCTTGACCGCCTTCATCAGGCCGATATTGCCTTCCTGGATCAGGTCGGCGAGCTGCAGGCCGTAGCCGTTGTAGCCGCGCGCGACGTGCACGACGAAGCGCAGGTGCGCCATGACCAAGCGCCTGGCGGCATCGAGGTCGTTTTCGCCGACATAACGGCGCGCCAGTGCCTGTTCTTCCTCAACCGTCAGCACCGGAATCTGATGCACGGCACCGACATAGGCATCGAGGCTGCCGATCGCACTGGGGATCGGCAGATTGTTGGCAACCAAAGCAGAAGCGGTCATTGAAACCTCCCGTATGAACGCAATTTTAGCACTCGTGAAGTTGGAGTGCTAAACAAGCCCTGAAGTTCAAACTGGCCTCGCGGCCAGATTTACTACACTGAATAGTACATTAAATGTCCAGGCCTGTCAATCCGCCCCCGGCATCCGGACAACTGACGCATATCAATGTCCGCCAATTCACCGCATGGCAGATTGGCAGCGTACGAATGCGGAGAAGTCCCATGATCAGCACGCGCACGTCGAAACCCACTCCGATCTTTCCAGCCGCCCACCGGCCGGCAACCCGCGATACCGCCTCGACCGAGCCGCAATGGCGGGAAAAACTGCGCGACGGCACCACGGTCCTCATCCGGCCCATCCACCCGGCCGATATCGAACTGGAACGGCGTTTCATCGCGGAGCTTTCACCCGAATCGCGGCGCCTGCGCTTCCTCGGTCAGATCGGCACGCCGAGCCCGGCTCTTCTCGACCAGCTCACGCATCCCGACCCCCGACGTGATGCCGCGTTCGTCGCGCTGATTGCGGAAGGCGCGGCCAAACGCGAGATCGGGGTCGCCCGTTTCAGCGCGCAGGCGGATGGACGGCGCTGCGAATGCGCGGTGACGGTGAGTGAAGACTGGCGCAATCGCGGACTCGCCACCGTGCTCATGCAGCACCTGATCGAAGTCGCACGCCGGCGCGGCATCGAATCCATGTATTCGTTGGACGCGGCCGAAAATCCCGCCATGGACGATCTGGCCGCGCATCTGGGCTTCACCTGCCGGCGCGATCCGGAAAACGCGACGCAAGTGCTGCATACCCTCGACCTTGCGGCCGCGAGCGTGTGAGACGCCATGAAAATTCATGATGTGATGACGATCGATCCGGCCGTGGTGAACGCCGGCACCAGCGTGTTCGAGGCAATGCGCCTGATGCTCGAGCGTCGCGTCAGCGGATTGCCGGTAACCGACGCGCACGGCGTGTTGGTCGGCATCGTCAGCGAGGGCGACTTCCTGCGCCGCGGGGAACTCGGCACCGAGAAACATCGCCGCCGCTGGGTGGAGTGGCTGACCAGTCCGGGCAAGCTCGCCGATGAGTACACCGACGCGCATGCACTGAGCGTGGGCCAGATCATGACCACGGACGTACAGACCATCGCGCCCGACGCGGCGCTGGTCGAGGCCGTGCAGGCAATGGAAAAACACCACATCAAGCGCCTGCCGGTGACCGCGAACGGCAAGCTGGCCGGCATCGTCAGCCGCGCCGACCTGATGCGTGCCTTCCTCACCCACGTGCCGCGTACGACCGCGGCCGCCACGTCCGACACGGCGCTGCGCGATCGCATTGCCGCCGAGATCGACCGCCAGGCGTGGGGGCCGGGCGCACTCGTGCATGTTGGCGTCGACGGCGGCGTGGCGACCTTGCACGGCGTGCTCGTCGACGACCGCATGCGCCGTGCGTTGCGCGTGCTCGCGGAAAACGTCTGTGGCGTCGGCCAGGTGCGCGATCGCCTGACCACGATCGAACCGATGACCGGCGCGATCGTGCGTTCCGGGGACGATTAAACCAGCGTCGCCGCGGCGCGCGCGGCGATCCATTCCTCGTTGGTCGGCTCGACCACGACCAATACCTTGCTCGCCGGCGCGGAGATGACCGGCGCGTGCGCGGCATTCGCCGTCGCATCGAGTTCCACGCCGAGAAAGGCCAGGCCCGCGCAGACGCGTTCGCGCATCGGCGCGCTGTGCTCGCCGATGCCGGCCGTGAACACGAGCATGTCCAGACCACCCAGTACCGCCGCTAACGAACCGGATTCGCGCACGATGCGGCGCACGTAAAGCGCCAGCGCCTCGGCCGCCGGCGCTTCATTTTCGCGGGCCAGCAACACGCGAATGTCGGACGAAATCCCGGACACGCCGAGCAGGCCGGAATCGTGATACAGCATGCGCCCGACCTCGTCGAGCGACAGCTTGCGAATCTGCATGAGGTGGATCACCACGCCCGGGTCCAGCGCACCGCAGCGCGTGTTCATCATCACGCCGTCGAGTGCCGAGAACCCCATCGTCGTGGCGACGCTTTCGAGGTTGCGCATCGCGCACAGGCTCGCACCGCTGCCCAGGTGCGCGCAGAGCGTGCGCCCGCGCGCGCGGCTGCCGTGGCGTTCGCCGAGCGCGAATGCGAGGTATTCGTAGGACAAGCCGTGGAAGCCGTAGCGACGCAGGCCGTGTTCGCGCAAGGCACGCGGCAACGGCAGCATTTGCTCGACCACGGGCATGTCGCGATGGAATCCGGTGTCGAAGCAGGCGATCTGCGGCAGGCCGGGCTGCGTGGCGAGCAGTTCCGCGATCGCCTCCAGCGCAAACGGCTGGTGCAACGGCGCCAGCGGAATGAAGCTGCGCAGGTCGGCGAGCACCGCGGTATCCACGCGCACTGGAGAAAAATATTTCGCACCGCCATGCACGACGCGATGCGCCACCGCGGCGAGGCGGTCGCCGCCCAGGCGCGCACGCACCCGCTCACGGATATGCGCGAGCGCGGAACGGTAGGGATCGGGACCATCCGGCGCCAGCGGCCGTGGTGCGGCGCCGGCTTCCACGAACGCCGCTTCGGCACTACCGATGTTCGCGGCCTGGCCGCTCCACGCGGGCGCACGCGGCAGCGTCGCCTTGTCGAACAACGCGAACTTGATGCTGGATGAACCGCAGTTCAGCGCCAGGATCCAATCGCTCACGGCGGACTCGTCCGGTTGCGATGCGCGACGAGCACGGCCAGCGCGCACGAAGCGATGCGCGATTCGCAGGTATCGGCGCGGCTGGTCAGCACTACCGGCACGCGCGCGCCCATGACGATGCCGGCACTCGACGCGCCACCCAGGTATTCGAGTTGCTTGGCCAGCATGTTGCCGGATTCCAGGTCCGGCACGACCAGCACGTCGGCGCGACCGGCGACGTCCGACTTGATGCCCTTGATGCGCGCGGATTCCGCCGACACCGCATTGTCGAACGCAAGCGGGCCGTCGAGCACGCCGCCGGCGATCTGGCCGCGGTCGGCCATCTTGCACAAGGCGGCGGCATCGAGTGTCGCAGGCATTTTGGGGTTCACGGTTTCGACGGCGGCGAGAATCGCAACCTTCGGCATTGTCTTTCCGAGGCTTTGAGCAAGGTCGATGGCGTTCTGACAGATATCGCGCTTGGCTTCGAGGTCGGGGGCGATGTTGATGGCGGCGTCGGTGATGATCAGCGGCTTGGGATAGCTGGGGA
>DATJIL010000116.1:0-4531 GCA_035493385.1 Rudaea sp. | reverse complement strand
ACTTGCGCCGCTTCGTGCAGTCCGCCGGATTGAAAATCATCGCTTGCGGAACGATCACGCGCGAGCGCCGCCCGCCGCATTTCGAAGTGCTGCACCTGGTCGCGAGAAAACCTGCATGAACGCGCCGCACCGTCCAAATCTCGCCTGGAAAAATCCCGCGCGCGTTGCCGCGCTCGAAGCCGCTCTCGCGCAACGCATCCTCGTCATCGACGGCGCGATGGGCACAATGCTGCAGGCCCACAAACTCGACGAAGACGGTTACCGCGGCGAGCGTTTTGCGCGTGGCCACATGGGCACGCATGCGCACGGGCATGGACCAAGCTGCGAGCACGACGTGAAAGGCAACAATGACCTGCTGTCGCTCACGCAACCGGACATCATCCGTGCCGTGCACATGGCATACCTGGATGCCGGCGCGGACCTCGTGGAAACGAACACCTTCAATTCCACCACGATCAGCCAGTCCGACTACCATCTCGAACATCTCGTTCCCGAGTTGAATCGCGAGGGCGCGCGCCTGGCGCGCGAGTGTTGCGATGCCGCCGAAGCGAAGACTCCGCACCAGCCACGCTTCGTGATCGGCGTGCTGGGCCCGACCAGCCGCACCGCGTCGATTTCGCCGGACGTGAACAATCCGGGATTCCGCAACGTGAGTTTCGACGAACTGGCGGCCGCCTATGTCGAGGCGGCGCGGGCGCTCATCGATGGCGGCGCCGACGTGTTGATGGTGGAAACCATTTTCGACACGCTCAATGCCAAGGCCGCGCTGTTCGGCGTCGAGCAGGTCTTCGATGCGCTCGGCGCGCGCGTGCCGGTGATGATCTCGGGTACGATCACCGACATGTCCGGACGCACGCTGTCCGGCCAGACCGCCGAGGCGTTCTACTATTCGCTGCGCCACGCGCAGCCGCTATCGATCGGCTTGAACTGCGCGCTTGGCGCAACCGAACTGCGCGCCTACGTCGACGCCTTGGCGCGCATCGCCGAATGCCAGGTCAGCACGCACCCGAATGCCGGCCTGCCGAACGCATTCGCCGAGTACGACGAAACACCGGAGCACATGGCCGCCATCGTCGGTGAATTCGCGCGCAGTGGTCTAGTCAATCTCGTCGGCGGCTGCTGCGGCACCACCCCGGCGCATATCGCGGCGATCGCGCAGGCGGTGCGTGGCGTCGTGCCGCGCAAGCTGCCGTCCATTACCGAGGCCGCGGCATGAGCCGGCATTACACTCGCCTCTCCGGCCTCGAACCGCTGGTCATCACGCCGGAATTGCTGTTCGTCAACGTCGGCGAGCGTACCAACGTCACCGGTTCGGCGGCCTTCAAGAAACTGATCAAGGAAGATCGTTTCGACGAAGCCGTAGAAGTCGCGCGTCAGCAGGTCGCGAACGGCGCGCAGATCCTCGACGTGAACATGGACGAGGGCCTGCTCGACTCCGAAGCCGCGATGGTGAAGTTCCTGAATCTCATTGCCGCGGAACCCGATATCGCGCGCATCCCGGTGATGGTCGATTCGTCCAAGTGGAGCGTGATCGAAGCAGGACTGAAATGCCTGCAAGGCAAGGGCGTCGTCAATTCCATCTCGCTCAAGGAAGGCGAGGATGCCTTCCTCGACCAAGCGCGAAAGGTCCTGCGCTACGGCGCGGCGACCGTGGTGATGGCGTTCGATGAACAAGGCCAGGCCGACAGCGTGGAACGGCGCCTGGAAATCTGCGAACGCTCGTACCGGCTGCTCACGGAAAAGATCGGCTTCCCGCCCGAGGACATTTTCTTCGATTCCAACATCTTTCCGGTCGCCACCGGCATCGAGGAACACGCGAACAACGCGGTCAACTTCATCGAAGCCGCTCGCGAGCTGAAAAAGCGCTTCCCGCTTTCGCACATCTCTGGCGGCGTGTCGAACGTGTCGTTCTCGTTCCGCGGCAACAATGCCGTACGCGAAGCGATTCACAGCGTGTTCCTCTACCACGCGATCAAGGCCGGCATGGACATGGGCATCGTCAACGCCGGTGCGATGCCGATCTACGACGATCTGGATCCGGAACTGCGCGAGCGCGTCGAGGACGTGGTGCTCAATCGTCGCGGCGACGCCACCGAACGCCTGATGGAAATCGCCGAACGCTACAAGAAGGGCGCGAGGGAAAAGGACAACGGCAGCGCGCTGGCCTGGCGCGAACTTCCGGTCGCGAAGCGCCTGGAACACGCGCTGGTGCACGGCATCGACCAGTTCGTGGTCGAGGACACCGAAGAAATCCGCAAGACGGTCACGCGCACGCTGGACGTGATCGAAGGCCCGCTGATGGACGGCATGAACGTGGTCGGCGACCTGTTCGGCGCGGGCAAGATGTTTCTGCCGCAAGTGGTGAAATCCGCGCGCGTGATGAAAAAAGCCGTCGCCTGGCTGTTGCCGTTCATGGAAGAGGAAAAAAAGCGCAGCGGCGACACCGGAAAATCCAACGGCAAGATCGTGATGGCCACGGTCAAGGGCGACGTGCACGACATCGGCAAGAACATCGTCGGCGTGGTCCTGGCTTGCAACAACTTCGAGGTCGTGGACCTCGGCGTGATGGTGCCGGCGCAGAAAATCCTCGATGCTGCGATCGCCGAGAAGGCCGACATGATCGGCGTGTCCGGGCTAATCACGCCGTCGCTCGAGGAAATGGCGCATGTAGCGAAGGAAATGAAGCGGCAGAACTTCAGTATTCCTTTGCTGATCGGCGGCGCCACGACTTCGCGCGCGCACACGGCGCTGAAGATCGAGCCGAATTACGAAACCGCCTGCGTGTGGGTGAAGGACGCCTCGCGCGCGGTCGGCGTGGCGCAATCCCTGGTCAGCAAGGATCTGGTCGACGGATTCCTCGCCAAGGTGCGCGCCGAATACGCGGACGTGCGCGAACGCCACAAGCATCGCAGCACCGGCAAACGCCTGGTCACGCTGGAAGCTGCGCGCGCCAACGCATCGAAACTCGAATGGAAGAACTACACGCCGCCTGCGCCGCGCAGGCCCGGCATCACCGTGTTCGACGATATTCCGCTGACCGAATTGCTGCCGGTGATCGACTGGACGCCATTCTTCCAGGCCTGGGAACTGCATGGCCGCTATCCGGAAAACCTCAGAGACCCCGTGGTCGGCGCGCAAGCGACGGAATTGTTCAACGACGCACAGAAAATCCTGAAGCAGGTCGTTGCGGAAAAATGGCTGCGCGCCAAGGCCGTGATCGGATTCTGGCCGGCGGCGCGAGTGGGTGACGACATTGAACTGCGCGATGCCAACGGCACCGTCATGTTGCACCATCTCCGCCAGCAGGCCGACAAACCGGTCGAGCGTCCGAACCTGTGCCTGACGGATTTCATCGCGGCGAAGGAAACCGGCGTCGCCGACTGGATCGGCGGCTTCGCGGTCACCGCCGGGCTCGGCATCGAGGAACACCTCGAACGTTTCCACAAGGACAACGACGATTATTCGGCGATCATCCTCAAGGCGCTGGCCGATCGCCTCGCCGAGGCGCTCGCCGAATACATGCATCGGCGCGTGCGCAAGGAATTCTGGGGCTATGCGACGGACGAAGCGCTCGACAACGACGCGCTGATCGCCGAGAAATACCGCGGCGTCCGTCCCGCGCCGGGCTATCCGGCCTGCCCCGACCACACGGAAAAAGCCACGCTTTTTCGCTTGCTCGATGCGACGAACAATGCCGGCATCGAACTGACGGAAGGATTTTCGATGTATCCAGCTGCCGCGGTTTCAGGCTGGTATTTCAGCCATCCTGACAGCCAATATTTCGTCGTCGGCAAACTCACCCGCGACCAGGTCGAGGATTACGCCAGGCGCAAGGGCTGGGCGCTGGCCGAAGCTGAGCGCTGGTTGTCCGCGAATCTCGACTACGACCCGGAATAGATCACGTTTCTTCCGAACCGCCGGGCGTAATCGCCTCAGGCTTCTTCTCGCGCAGGTGCGTGGCGAGGTTGTAGACCGACACGAAGGCCGGGAACAGGTTGGAGAGAACGCCGACTGAATCGTTCTTGCCGAACGTGAAATAAGCGAGCAGCAGCACGCTGCCGCTGATCGAAAGCCACCAGAATGCCGCCGGCATGACCACGCGGCGCAGTTTCTTGGTCGCATACAATTGCACGAACCAGCGTGCGGTGAACAGGAACACGCCGACATAGCCGATCAGCTTCCACGGCGTGATCACGACATGGTTGAAGTGGAACAGGATTTCGTTCATGCGTTCCTCCGCATGTTGAACCAAAAGACGGCGCGGGTATTTTTCAGACTCTGGCTGCCAGCCACTCGTGAATCGCGCCAGGTACCTCGCGCTGCGCACGACCGGAGACGTAGATACCGATGTGGCCGCCCTTGAACGCGAGCTCGGTGTAATCCTTCGTGCCTGCGAGTCGCTTGAGCGGACGCGATGCCGACGGCGGCACGAGGTGATCCTGCTCGGCGAAGATGTTGAGCACCGGCATGGTGACGTCCTTCAGGCTCACGTCCTTGTCGCCGATCTTCAGCCCGCCGTTCACGAGCTTGT
>DATJIL010000115.1:0-15333 GCA_035493385.1 Rudaea sp. | reverse complement strand
ATCGTCAGCGCGACCGCACCGCTGGATGCACAACTGGCGAGCGCTGCGGAAACCCGTTACGCGACACGCGTGATCGAGTTGTTCGGCTCCACCGAAACCTGCGTCATCGCCGAGCGTCGTGCCACGCGCGACGAACCGTGGAAGCTGTATCCGGGCGTGAGCCTGCATCCGCAGCCCGACGGCACCCTGGTCGACGCGCGGTATTTCCCCACACCGACGCTGTTGCACGACATCGTAGAACTGCTGCCGCCGGGACGCTTCCGCCTGCGCGGCCGCAATGGCGACCTGCTGGAAATTGCCGGCAAGCGCGCTTCGCTCGGTGATTTGAACCACCGCCTGCTCGCCATTGCCGGCGTGAACGACGGCGTGGTTTTCCAGCTCGATGCGGACGCGGGCGGCGTGCGCCGCCTTGCCGCGCTCGTGGTCGCGCCAGGAATGGACGCAGGGAAAATCGTCGACGCGCTGCGCGCAGGCGTAGACCCGGTCTTCCTGCCGCGTCCGCTTAAAATCATCGCCGCGTTGCCGCGCAATGCGGCGGGCAAGTTGCCACGCGCGGCGTTGCTTGAAGCGTTGCGCCGAGCCTGAGGCGCGTTGCGGTTACTTCCAATCCGCGAGTTTGTAGTACACCGGCTGCACCACGCCCGACGGACCGGACAACTGTTTCATCAGGTTCGGCGGGATCACCGACGGGTTGTCGACGTAGAACTTCGTCGGGCCTTGTTTCTCGAGCACGCGCACGAACAGCAGCTTGCCCTTCTTGCGGTATTCCTCGACGGTTTCGTTGCCGTTCTGGCGCACCGTCACCACCGGCAGTTCGGCCACGTTCGCGGCGGCCTGCACTTCCGGCGGCAGCGTGGATTGTTCCTGGGCTTTCTCGACAGGTTTCGTTGCGGTGGTGGTGGGCGCTTGCGCTGCTGGCGCAGCCTGCTTGACGCCCGGATCGTTCATGGAAGGCGGCGCCTGCACCGGCGGCAACGGATCGGAAGCCGGCTTGCCTTGGGCAAAGGCCGCGCCGCCCGCACCGCTCAGTATCGAAACGATCAACACCCTGCCAAGCACATGGACGGATTTCATTTCACACCTCCCGCGTTCGTGTCGAGCATAGCACGCGTGTATGGCGATTTTTACGACGATCGAATGGGTCGTTTCGTTGCAAAAATGCTCGTGCTGGGCCAAGCTGAAAAACCCGCCACGGTCGTGCACCATCATGTCGCGCTCCACCCTCGTCCTGATCGACGGTTCCGGCTACTTGTACCGTGCCTTCCACGCGCTGCCGCCGCTGTCGAACCGGATGGGCGAGCCGACCGGCGCCCTGTTCGGCGTGTTCAACATGCTGCGTGCGACGCTGAAGGAAAAGCCGGCGCACGTCGCGTTCGTCGCCGACGCGCCGGGGTCCACGTTCCGCGACGCGATCTTCGAGCAATACAAGGCGCATCGCCCGCCGATGCCGGATGATCTGCGCGCCCAGATCGAGCCGATGCTGGCGCTGGTCGGAGCATTGGGGTTTCCGATACTGCGCGTAAGCGGCGTCGAGGCGGACGACGTGATCGGAACACTCGCGCTGCAGGCCGCGGCGCAAGGCATCGACGTCGTCGTCTCGACCGGCGACAAGGATCTGGCGCAACTGGTTTCGCCACGCATCCGCCTCGTCAACACGATGACGAACTCGACGCTGGACGCGGACGGCGTGTTCGCCAAGTTCGGGGTGCGCCCGGACCAGATTGTCGATTACCTTGCTCTCGTCGGCGACAGCGCGGACAACATTCCCGGCGTGCCGAAATGCGGGCCCAAGACTGCGGCGAAATGGCTCGGCGAATACGGCACGCTGGATACCGTCATCGCCAACGCGGACAAGATCGGCGGCAAGATCGGCGAAAGCCTGCGCGCCGCGCTGGCGCAACTGCCCATGTCGCGCCAGCTGGCAACGATCAAGACCGACGTGGAATTGGATGTAAAGCCGTCCGATCTTGCCTTCGCCGAGCCGGATTCGACGAAGCTGCGCGAGCTGTACATGCGCTACGAATTCAAGGCGGCGTTGAAGGAGCTGGATGCAAAAGAAGAAACCGGAATCGCGCCACAGATCGTCACGCCTGCTGCCAACGAATCCGCGCCTGCACAATCGGCAAACCGGAATTACGAACTCGTTCTCACGCACGAACGCTTCGACGCCTGGCTGGAAAAACTGCGCACTGCCGGCCTGATCTGCATCGACACAGAAACCACGAGCCTGGACCCCATGCGCGCGGAAATCGTCGGCGTGTCATTCGCGGTGGAACCCGGCCACGCCGCCTATGTGCCACTGGCGCACGACTATCCCGGCGTGCCAGCGCAACTGCGTCGCGACGACGTGCTCGCCGCGCTCAAGCCGTTGCTCGAAGACGCGCAAAAACCCAAGTTGGGCCAGCACGCCAAATACGACATGAACGTGCTGTCGAACTACGGCATCGACGTGGCCGGCGTGCGCTACGACTCCATGCTCGAATCCTACGTGTGGAATTCGTCCGGCAGCCGCCACGACATGGACACGCTGGCGAAGAAGTACCTTGGCGTGGATACCATCCACTACGAAGACGTGGCCGGCAAGGGCGCGAAACAGATTCCGTTCGCACAAGTTGACGTGCAACGCGCGGCGGACTATTCGGCCGAGGACGCCGACATCACCTTGCGCCTGCACGAGACACTGTGGGCCAAGCTCGAAACCGAGCCGAAGCTGCAAAAGGTGTTCGACGAGATCGAGATGCCGCTGGTGCCCGTGCTCGCGCGCATGGAGCAGACCGGCGTGCTGATCGACGCCGCCAAGCTGAAGAAACAAAGCGAGAGCTTGAACAAGCGCATGCTCGAAATCCAGCAACAGGCGTTCGGGATTGCCGGGCGGAATTTCAACATGGATTCACCCAAGCAGTTGCAGGCGCTGCTGTACGAGGAATTGCAATTGCCGGTGTCGGTCAAGACACCGACCGGCCAGCCATCGACGAACGAGGAAGCGTTGGAAGGCTTGGCAAGCCAGCACGAATTGCCGCGCCTTATCCTGGATTACCGCACGCTGGCGAAACTGCGTTCGACTTATACCGACAAGCTGCCCGAGGCGGTGAACCCGCGCACGGGCCGAGTGCACACGAGCTATCACCAAGCGGTCGCCGCGACCGGACGGCTGTCCTCGAACGATCCGAACCTGCAGAACATCCCGATCCGCACCGAGGAAGGCCGGCGCATCCGCCAGGCCTTCGTCGCGCCGCAAGGATTCAAGGTCCTCGCCGCCGATTATTCGCAGATCGAGCTGCGCATCATGGCGCATCTTTCTGGCGATGCCGGCCTGCTCGCCGCGTTCCACGGCAATCAGGACGTACACCGCGCAACCGCATCGGAAGTATTCGGCGTGCCGCCCGAGCAAGTGGATCCGAATCAACGCCGCGCGGCCAAGGCGATCAACTTCGGCCTGATGTACGGCATGAGCGCCTGGGGACTTGCGCGTCAGCTCGGTATCGGCCGCGACGAGGCGAACACCTACGTCAAGACTTATTTCGAACGCTATCCGGGCGTGCAGGCGTTCATGAACGCGACACGCGAGCAGGCGCATCGCGACGGCTATGTCGAGACCCTGTTCGGACGGCGCCTGTACCTCATCGAGATCCACTCGCGCAACCAGGGCTTGCGCGCTGGCGCCGAACGCGCGGCGATCAATGCACCGATGCAGGGCACCGCTGCCGACATCATCAAGCGCGCGATGATCGCGGTGGACGACTGGCTGCAAACCCTGGCCGGCGCGGCGCGCATGATCATGCAGGTGCACGACGAACTCGTGTTCGAGGTGCGCGAGGATGCCGTCGCGCAGATTTCGGATGGCGTGCGCGAACGCATGATGGGCGCGGCGAAACTTTCGGTGCCGCTGATCGTCGATATCGGGGTGGGCGAGAATTGGGATGAGGCCCATTAGAAGCAGCGCAAACGCTTGAATTCAAAGCCGATGAACGATTTCTGAACCGACGAGTGCAAATTCGGGTAATGCCTTGAACTTCCCGCCCTCGCATCCATCTAATCCCACAGGTGCACGCAACGGCACCTGGTTCATTCACCTCCCTGAGTGAACCTACGGGGACCGATCCCTCCCCTGATCGGTCTTCGGCCCACGCCCCGGAAGCTCCCCCCTAAGCTTCCGGGGCATTTTTTTGCGTATTTTTGCGATCATCCGTGATCGCAAAAATCAAAAAACGGCCATCCTTGGCCGCACTTTTCAATCAAGCCAGATACCCGCCATCCACGGCAAACCCCGCACCGGTGATGTAACTGGCCGCTGGCGAACACAGGAACGCGATCATCGGCGCGATCTCCTCCGGCTGCGCGGCGCGGCCGAGCGGGATCGCGCGCAGCAACGGTTTGAGGATTTCCGGATTGCCGGTCAATGCACTGGCGAATTTCGTGTCGGTGAGTCCCGGCAACACCGCGTTGACGCGGATGCCGACAGGTGCCAGTTCCCGCGCCCAGCTTTCCGTCATCGACAGGATCGCCGCCTTGGTCATGGAATACGCGCCCTGCCCCGGCGCGGCCCGGCGGCCATTGACCGAAGCGACGTTGACGATCGCACCCGCATGCCCGCCCATCGCGCGTGCGGCGAGTTGCGTGGTGAGGAAATAGCCGCGGATGTTGACCTCGACGGTCTTGTCGAATGCGGTCAGCGGCATGTCCAACATCGGCCCGAAATACGGATTCGCCGCCGCGTTGTTGACGAGGATGTCGAGTTGCAGGCCGCGCTTGTCCAGATCGGCGAAAAGCGCTTCGATGGATGCCGCCTCGCCGACATGCGCGGCGATCGCGACGGCCTTGCCACCGGATTCCGCGATTTGCGCGGCGGCGGCAGTGCAGGCGTCCTGTCGGCGGCTGGATACGATCACCTGTGCACCACACTGCGCGAGCAATTGCGCAGTCGCCAGGCCAATGCCACGGCTGGCGCCGGTGATGAGCGCCGTCCTGCCGCGCAAATCGCAAAGGGAATCAGGCTGCATCACGGTGTTCCTCGTGCTTGGCATACAATCCGAGCATAGCAAACGGAAAGGATCGCACCGTGGGTCAAAAGCGCGTGCTCATCACCGGCGCCGGCAGCGGACTCGGCCGCGCGCTCGCTTTCTGCTTTGCCGAAAATGGCTGGCGCGTGGCCTGCGCGGATATCCGCCTCGATCGCGCGCAGGACACCGTGCGCCTGATGCGCGATTTCGGGGTCGGCGCGATGGCGCTGAAAGTGGATGTCGGCAGCGACGCTTCGGTGGATGCCATGCGCGATGAGATCCTCGCCGCCTGGGACGGCGTCGATGTCGTCATCAACAATGCCGGCGTCGCCAGCGCGGGCAGCGTCGCGCAAACCTCGCTCGACGACTGGCGCTGGACCTTGAACATCGACCTGATGGGCGTGGTGCGCGCCTGCCACGCCTTCCTGCCGGTGCTGCTCGAACAAGGCAGCGGCCACATCGTCAACATCGCCTCGTTCGCCGGCTTCGCCAACGCGCCGCGCATGGGCGCGTATTCGGCGGCCAAGGCCGGCGTGATTTCGCTGTCGGAAACCCTGCGTGCGGAACTCGCGAATACTGCCGTCAAGGTGTCGGTCGTGTGTCCCGCGTTTTTCCCGACGAACCTGATGGACACGGCGCGCGCGCCGGAAGCCGACAAGACGACGGCAAAGAAATTCATGGCCAAGGCGACGCAAAGCGCCGACGATGTCGCCGCCGTCATCTTCCGCGAAATCCAACGCGGCGCGTTCCTGATCCTGCCGACCAAGGGCGAACGCGGGCGCTGGCGCATCAAGCGCTTCGCGCCCGAGCTGTTCTTCCGCAAGCTCGTGGCCATGGCGGGCAAGGCCGGCAGCAAGCCATGAGCCGCCTGCTGATCTACGGTGCGAACGGCTATACCGGCCGCCTGATTGCACGTGAAGCCGCGCGGCGCGGGCTAAAGCCACTGCTTGCAGGCCGCAACCGCGACGAGGTCGACGCACTGGCCAAGGAACTGGGCCTGCTGCGTCGCGTGTTCGAGCTTTCCAACCCGGTTGAGATCGCGCGCAACCTCGATGGCGTGGACGTCGTCTTGCATTGCGCCGGACCGTTCTCGAAAACGGCAGCGCCGATGCTCGACGCCTGCTTGAACGCGAACGTGCATTATCTGGACATCACCGGCGAGATCGCCGTGTTCGAGATGTGCCATCGCGCGCATGTGCGCGCACAACACCAGGGCACCGTGGTGCTGCCCGGTTCCGGATTCGACGTGGTGCCGACCGACTGCATGGCCGCGCTGCTCAAGCGGCGGCTGCCGGATGCCAACTCCCTCGTTCTCGCCTTCGAGGCTGGCGGCGGTCCCAGCCCCGGCACGGCGGCGACCAGCGTCGAAGGCCTGGCGCAGGGTGGTCGCGCACGCATCGCGGGCGAGGTCCGGACCGTACCGCTCGCGTGGAAGTCGCGCGAATTCCTGCGCGACGGCAAGCCGCGCACAGCGATGACGATCCCCTGGGGCGACGTCTACACCGCATTCGTCTCGACCGGAATCCCGAACATCGAAACCTACATGGCGGTGCCGCCGAAGACGATCAGCCGCCTGCGCTGGATGCGCCACATCCAGCCGTTGCTCGCGCTGCGCCCGGTGCAGAACTTCATGAAACGGCGCGTGCTGGCCGCAACGCCTGGCCCGAGCGAGCAACGCCGTCGCGACAGCGGCTGCCATGTCTGGGGCGAGGTGCGCAATGTCGCCGGCAAGCAGGTCGCTCTGGAACTGGAGACGCCGAACGGCTACGAACTGACCGTGACCGCTTCGCTCGGCATTGCCGAATACCTGCTGGGGCGAACCAGTCCACCCGCCGGCGGCTATTTCACGCCCTCGGAGTTGATGGGCGCGGAGTACGTCCTCAAATTGCCGGGGGTCAGGCTGATCGAGCCGGCCAAGGTTGCGGTAAGCGCCTGATTCTGCTCTAATACACGGCTCGCTGTGGCATCCATGGCGATTCCCGGCATCCGCCGGGGCCGATTCCACCCTGGCTAAGGGTGCTCCCGTTCTCATCATCGAGGTAGGTACGATGGCCAAAGTCTGCCAAGTCACCGGCAAGCGCGCGCAGTCCGGCAACAACGTGTCGCATGCCAACAACAAAACCCGGCGCCGCTGGCTGCCGAACCTGCACGAGCGCCGCTTCTGGGTGCCGAGCGAAAAGCGCTGGGTGAAACTGCGTGTTTCCGCCCAGGCCCTGCGCACGATCGACAAGAACGGCATCGAAACCGTCCTGGCCGAGCTGCGTGGCCGCGGCGAAAAGATCTAAGGAGCAATAGCCATGGCATCCAAGCGCGACAAGATCCGTCTCGTGTCCTCGGCCGATACCGGCCATTTCTACACGACCGACAAGAACAAGAAGACCACGACCGACAAGATCGAAATGAAGAAGTACGATCCGGTTGTGCGCAAGCACGTGATCTACAAGGAAGCGAAGATCAAATAATCTTCGACCTCTGCACCAACAAAAAACCCGCCGATGGGCGGGTTTTTTTGTGTCGCGACGATTCCTGCTTCAGGATTTGACCGGCACCAGCGCATATCCGCGCAGCCGCACCGCGAACTCCTGCAAGGTACGGATGCCACTGGCCTCGGCTTCGCGGCACCATTCCTGCAAATTCGCCAGCATCGCCTCACCGCTGCCGTTGCCGCGTTCGAGTACGGCCGCAAGGCGAGCGCGGAAATCGCAAACCTTGGCGAGCAGCGGCCGCTGCTTGATCGCTTCGAGCATGCGCGTCTGCGCTGAATTGTCGAGCCAGCGCCCGCCGTTGGCGAGCGCACGGCGCAGCCTGCGCGGCAGCGCTTTCATTTTCGCGCCGGCATGTGCGGCTTCTTCGCGCAGGGTGGGTGCAATCACGCCCTTGAAATAGTCCGTCATCACCTGGAAACGATGGCTGAGCAGGGCCTTGATCGTTTCGGTATCGGGCAGGGGCACGTTCGCGCGCACGTCCAGCGACGGCGCGACGCGCAGCACCTTGGCCAAGCCCACCATCTCGAAGCCACGGATCAGCGCCCAGCCGATATCGAACTCGAACCGGCGTAGCGCGAACTTGGACGAACTCGGGAAGGCGTGGTGGTTGTTGTGCAGTTCCTCGCCGCCGATGAAGAATCCCCACGGCGTGAGATTGGTCGCCATGTCGGCGGTTTCGAAATTGCGGTAGCCCCACCAATGGCCCAGGCCGTTGACCACGCCGGCGGCCCAGAACGGAATCCAGATCATCTGCAGCGCGGAAATCGCCACGCCCCAGACGCCGAATAGGGCAATGTTGATCAGGAACATCAAGGTCGGGCCCATGTACGGATGCCCGCCATAGAAGTGGCGCTCGAGCCAGTCGTCCGGCGTGCCGCGTCCGTACTTGTCCATATCGTCGGGCTTGCCCGCCGCCACACGGTACAGGTCCACGCCCTGCCACAACACGGTATTGATGCCGAACACCTTCGGGCTGTGCGGATCGTCCTCGGTTTCGCACTTGGCGTGATGCTTGCGATGCACCGCGACCCATTCCTTCGTCACCATGCCGGTCGACAACCACGACCAGAAACGGAAGAAATGCGCCAGCACCGGATGGAAATCCACACCGCGATGCGCCTGGCTGCGGTGCAGGTACAAGGTCACCGTGAAGATCGTCAGCTGGGTGACGATGAGGAAATACACGAGCTTGGCCAGCCACGATGCCTGCGTGAGGCCGTGGATGAGAAAATTGAGAATGAAATCGAGCATCACGACTACCTGCAAATGAACTTGTCACTATACGTGAGCATATACCGGCGGGCCAGTGCCGCCGAGTATCGTTAAGTTTCCGTCAGCGTGCTCGCGGGAGCGCGTTCCAGCCTCTAAACTGCGCCCATGAGCGAGGAATCGGCGGACATCGCCCGGCAACTGGTCGAGCTGCGCATCGAGCACCGTGACCTGGATGCGGCCATTGCCCGTCTGGCGGACGATGCTCACTGCGACGAATTGCAGCTCAAACGCCTGAAGAAGCGCAAATTGATGCTCAAGGACGCGATCGCGCGGCTGGAGAGCAAGCTGATTCCTGATCTGGACGCCTAATCCGACTCCGGCTTTTCCGGAGGAACCGCCAGCGCGTTACGCCGCTCGGGTGTGAGCTTGAGGATGCCGTGGCGGATTTCGCGCGACAGGATCACCTTCGCGTCGCGCACGATGTCTTCCAGTGCGGCGTCGAATTCCAGGCGTCCGTTCGCATCCGGCCAGATCACGCGGCGTTCGCGCAATTTCTGGATGAAGCCGCGGAACAGGGATTTGTCGAAGAACTCCGGCGCGTTCAACTCATGCAGCAGCGAAAGGCGCTGCGCGGTGAGCGTGCACAGGTTCTCCAGTTCCGCTCCGGTCAGCGTGTTCGGGCCGTTGCGCACCAGCGCCGCGATCGCGATGTAGTAGCGCTCGAAGGCCTGCAGCATGCTGTGCGCGATGGTGCGCAACTGGAAGGCGCTGTCGCTCTGGCCCGGTTCGCGCGCAAGGATGCGGCCCTCGTCCACGTGCGCGAGCAGGCCGCGGCCGACGAAGTATTCGATGATCGCGTCCATGCGCTGGGCGAAACCCTCTTCGTCCCAGGGCAGGAACAACTCGGCCTGGATAAACGGGTAGATCATGCGGCCCAGGCGCAAGATCGTCTCGCGCGCAACGCGCCGGTTGTTCAGGAAACAGCACGCCACCCAGGCCGCCGCCGCGATCAGGTGCAGCACGTTGTTGCGGAAATACGAAAGCAGCACCGCGTTGGGGCCCTCACACGTCAGTACGTCGCCGAGCGGATGCTTGATACGGCCGATCCAGCCCATGCGCTCGCCGTAGGCGACGATGTCGGCGGGTGCGAGCGGCGTCACGGTGACGCGATCCGAATACGGCATCGCGGTGAGCAGGCCCTTTACCAATTCGAGCTGGTCGAGCAGGTCCGCCTCGGCCATCGCATGCTTGGGCGTGGACAGGATCGCGAGCGCGAGCAGATTGACCGGATTGACGTCGGCGGCGCGGTTGATGTTGACCAGGATCCTTTCGCCGACCTGGTCGAGCAGGCCGTTCAGCCAGTCGGGCTTCGCGTCCACATCGCCGCTGAAGCCGCGCCAGTCGGGGCTCGCCGCGTCGAGCAGCGGCGTCAGTTCGATGGGTTCGCCGAAATTGAGCGCGACATGGCCGTAATGCTGGCGCAGTACGCCGCGCACACCGCGGATCAGCGCCCACCAGGATTCCTTTTCCTTCGGCTTGCCCGACAGTTCGCCGATGTAGGACTTGCCCTCCATCAGCTTTTCGTAGCCGATATACACCGGCTGGAACAGCACCGGCCGGCGCGGCGCGCGCAGGAACGCGCGCACGGTCATCGACAGCAGGCCAAAGCGCGGCGCCAGCGTGCGCCCGCTGCGCGAGCGTGTGCCCTCGATGAAGTATTCCATCGGCGCGCCCTGATCGATGAGCTGGGCCATGTATTCCTTGAACACGACCGCATACAGCGCGTTGCCCTTGAAGCTGCGGCGCATGAAGAACGCGCCGCCACGGCGCAGCAGCGGACCGAGCACGGGCAGGTTCAGGTTCACGCCGGCGGCGATGTGCGGCACGACCAGGCCCGACTGGTAGAGCTGATACGACAGCAGCAGGTAATCGGCGTGACTGCGGTGGCAGGGCACGTACACGACTTCATGGCCGGCCGCGGCGGCGCGCGCCTTGTCGAAATGATGCACGGCGATGCCGTCGTAGAGCTTGTTCCAGAAACTCGTCAGCAGGAACGAAACCGAACGCACCACCGTATGCGAGTAGTCGGCGGCGATTTCCCAGGCCGCGTCGCGCGCGCGCTGGCGCGCCTGGTCGATGGATACGCCGTCCTTGTTCGCGGCCGCTTCGATCGCCGCACGCACCGGCTCGGTGTTGAGCAGGGCATCGACGACCATGCGCCGGTGCGACAGGTCCGGGCCGATGACCTGCGCGCGCACGCGCCGGAAATGCGCGCGCAGCACGCGCGAAATCTTGCGCAGCGTGCGCTCGGCGGGAACCTCGCGCTCGGCATCCAGCGTTTCGCGCACCTGCACGGGCGGCGCGAACTGGACGATCGTGGTGCGCCCGTTGAGCAGCAGCGCGAGCAGGCGGCGGAAACGGCCGACCACGACCCAGTTTTCGGAAAACAGCACGCGGAACCAGCCGCTCTGGCGATCCGGCGCGCGGCCGACGAAGATCGATACCGGCACGAGTTGCACATCCAGGTCAGCATGCGTGCGCAGGATTTCGAGCAGTTGCGCCAGCGTCTGCGAATGCGTGCGCGGCCGGCGGTGGAATAACCAGCCTTCGCGCCGGGCCAGCGCGAACATCGAGCGCGGGCGGCGCAACGGCCCGAGCTGCAAGGGCTGCAGCGGCTCGGGCAGGCCGGCTTCGCGGCAGGCTTGCTCCAGAATCAGCGTGTCGGAAAGTCCGTAACGTTCGGTGACGTAGATGACGGGCTTGCCGGCGTCGACAAGGGCGCGCATGTCTTCGGGTTCGCGCCGGATCGAAAGCCATGGCTCGACCACGCGACCCAGCGCGCGCAGCCACCAGGCGGCGCGCGGCGTCTCGACGGCGGACGTGGTCGGCGCGGGAGCATTCATCCCGCCATTGTACGGGACGGTGTCGTTCAGAAAACATAAGGCCCGCTCGTGGCGGGCCTCATGGTGCAAGCGGAATTACGCGTCGGCTTTTACTTGCCGGCTTCGGCCGATGCGGGTTCTGCGGGTGCTGACGCTTTCCCCGCCGTGGCGATTTCCGCCTGATGCTTTTGCCACTGTTCGATGGCGTGCTTGCCGTACCAGCGGCCGTCGACCTTGACCATTTCCGCTTCGGTGGTGAACGGCTTGTCGAACGCGGTGTACGTGACCTTGACCGTGGCCGCATCGCCGTTGGCGGCGCTCTGCTCGAGCTTCACCGAATCCAGCGTCTTGTCGATGTTCAAACCGTACACGGCGAGCACCGCCTTGACACCGCCGAGCACGATGCCGGCCTTCTGCATGGCCTGCTCGTAGCTGAGTGCGCGCGCTTCGTCGGCGGTCTTCAGGTTCACCGCACGCGCCGTCTTGCAGATCTCGGCGATCGCGGCCTTGACCAGGGCGGGATCCGTGAACTTGGTCGTCTGCGCCCATTGCGCGGTGGCGTCGAGCAGATCTTCGGCCTGTTTTTTCTGCGCGTCGGACAGATCCTTGTTTTGCGCAATCGCGCTCTTGGCAAAACCCTGGCCCATCGCGATCATCATCGGCATCTGCTGCGCGGATTGCTTGTCGAACTCGGCCAGCTTGGGCTGGATCTGCGCGTACATTTTCGCTTCGGCGTCCGGCGCGGTCAGCGCTGCCATCTTTTCGGCGAATTCCTTGCGGTCCTCGTCCGAAATCGGCTCGGAATTCATGTCCTTGTTCCAGTCGGCCTTGAGCTTGACCGCTTCGGCAGCCGGCAGCGCGTTGCCGATCAACGCGGCGATGTTGTTGTCGCGTAGTGCCTTGATCGAGGCGGCAATGGCGGCATCGGGCGTCGCCGGAACCGCGATCGCGGCGGGCGTCGCCGGGCTGGAAGCGTTCTGTTGCTGATTGCAGCCGAAACCGGCGGCCGCGAGCGCGGCGACAAGGGCGAAACGGACGAACCTGGACATGACAAATCCCCAATGCATGGTGCGGGAGGGCGACTTTAGTGAGCGCGCAGGCACAAGGCAAGCGCGCCGGCATTATCGGTCAGCGCGCGTTCAATCGGTGCGCAGGGCGCCGCGCTTGGCGGCATCGCGTTTGGTGCGGGGAAAGGTCCAATCGTTGTTGAACAGCGCCGGCTCCCACGAACCGTAGGTCGGATTGGGCAGCACGAACCAGCGTTCGCCGAACCAGTCGGCGTAAGGCTCGACGGCGGCGACGCGTCCGGCGTGCGTATTCGCGAGCACATCCACGAAATCGCCGATCTGGTCGCCGAACTGCATCAGCACGCGGTAACGCGCGCCGACAAGCTTGCGCCGGCAGCCTTTCTCCGATCCGATCTGCTCGCAACCTTTGACGAAGGTACCCAGTCCCAGGAAACTGTCCTGCCCGGCGACCGGGAAACCGGCGTTGCGCAGGTTGGCCAGGGTGACCGTATCCAGGTCCTTGGCACGGTTGGACAGGTAGAACACGGTCACGCCGTGCGCCGCCGCGTATCGCGTGAACGCGACCGCGCCGGGCAGCGCCCTGGCATCGGCCTGCTTGCACCACTGCGCCCAGGTGAATTCGTTGTATTCGCCACCGTCGCGGATCAGGCGCGCCTGGTACGGCGAGTTGTCGAGTACGGTTTCGTCGACGTCGAGGATCACGGCCGGCGGCAGGTTTTTCGGGTCCGTTGCACGTTCCCCGTGCGGCAGCGCATCCCACGACCGGTCGGCCACGGCGGCGACCAGCTTCTCCTGTGCGACCCGATAGATTTCGCGCAGGATCAGATCGTGCTCGACGGCCGTCTGCGTCCAGGCGACCGCATTCAGGTTGTCGTCCGCCAGGCTTTGCGCCGGCGCCGACGCGGCGGCCGGCACAGCCGACTTCTGCGGCGGCGCGCTGGCGCAGGCGGCGAGCAGGGTGGCGCAAAGCAATGCAACGAAGCGGCGCATGGACATGGCAAATCTCCGGAGCGGGCAATGGTAACCCGCGTTTGTTGTCTTCATGTTACGCGCGCAGCGACGCCTTACTCCGCAAACATCTGCGCCAGTCGCGCAATGTGCGCGGCGGCAGTCTCGCGTTTCACCTCGGCGTCCTGCTCCGCGTCGCGTCCGTCCCAATGCAGGTCGGCCTGCGGTAGTTCGGCGAGGAAGCGGCTGGGTTCATTGGCGATGGTTTCGCCGTAGCGGCGCGAGCGTTCCGCCCAGGCCAGGCACAGGCGTTCCTTGGCGCGCGTGATGCCGACATAGAACAGGCGGCGTTCCTCATCCATGCGGCCTTCGTCGAGGCTGGCCGCATGCGGGAGTGTGCCCTGCTCGACGCCGATGAGGTAGACGAAGCGGAATTCCAGGCCCTTGGCCGAATGCAGGGTCATCAGGCGCACCGCATTGCCGGATTCGTCGCGATCCGCGTTCGTGAGCAGGGCGAGTTGCGCGGCGAGATCGCCGGCGCGGCCGCCGTTCCTGCCCATCGCACGAAACCAGTCCGCGAGCTCGGCGATGTTTTCCAGTCGCCGCAATCGCAGGGATTCGTCTTTCGTCTCCGCGCGGACATGCGCCTCGAAACCCGTGCGGCGCAGGATTTCCTCGACCAGGTCGGCGGCAGAAGCTTGGCGCATCGTCGCGGTCAGTTCACCGATCAGCGCGGCGAAGCCGGCCAGTGCTGCGGCCGGTCGCGGCGCGAGTTGCTTCAGCGCCGCGTCGCTGTGCGCCGCGTGCAGCATGGACACATGCCGTGACTGTGCCAGTTCGCCGAGTTTTTCCAGCGTCGTCGCGCCAATCTCGCGGCGCGGCACGTTGGCCACGCGCAGGAACGCCGCATCATCGTCGGGATTGACCAGCAGGCGCAGGTAGGCAAGCACGTCCTTGACCTCGGTGCGCTCGAAAAACGCCGTGCCGCCGGTGAGCTGGTACGGCACGCGCAAGGCGCGCAACGCCTTCTCGACCGCCCGCGACTGGTGATTGCCGCGGTACAGCACCGCGAATTCGTTCCACGGCGCCTTGCTCAACTGCTGCTGGTGCGCGATGTCGGCGGCGACGCGTTCGGCTTCGTGCTCGTCGTCGCGACAAGCGACCACGCGGATCGGCGCGCCCTCGCGGTGTTCGCTCCACAGGCGTTTTTCGTATACATGTGGATTATGCGCAATCAGCGCATTCGCGGCGCGCAGGATGCGCCCGCTGCAACGGTAGTTCTGCTCGAGCTTGATGACTTTGAGCGCCGGCCAGTCGCGCGCCAGCTCGTCAAGGTTGCCGGGGTTCGCGCCGCGCCAGGCGTAGATGGACTGGTCGTCGTCGCCGACGCAGGTGAACGCGCCGCGCGCGCCGGCAAGCAGCTTGAGCAGGCGGTACTGGGCGAGGTTCGTGTCCTGGTATTCGTCGACGAGCAAATAGCGGATGCGTTCCTGCCACCCGGCGCGCACTTCGTCGTCGGATTCCAGCAATAGCAGCGGCAGGCGGATGAGATCGTCGAAGTCGACCGCGTTGAACGCGGCGAGGCGTTTTTGATAGCGCGCGTAGACATCCGCTGCCTCGCGCTCGCGCGCGCTGCGCGCGGACTGCGCCGCCTGCTCCGGCGTCAAGCCATTTCCCTTGGCGTTCGAGATCAGGCTGCGCAGCGCAAACAGGGCGTCCGCTTTCGCCGCGGCCGGCGCGAGATCCTTGATGATCGCGGCGCTGTCGTCCGCGTCGA
>DATJIL010000114.1:0-8850 GCA_035493385.1 Rudaea sp. | reverse complement strand
GCGGTGTTTTCGACGGCGAAGCGGCGCGAAGCGTCGAGGCCGTGAAGCTTGATGAACGTCGTCTTGTCCGCGCGCGCATCCTTGCCGGCGGTCTTGCCGAGCGTGGCGCTGTCGCCTTCCACATCGAGGATGTCGTCGCGGATCTGGAAGGCGAGGCCGATGGCGTGGCCATACGCATCCAGTGCGGCGAGCGTCGCGGCGTTGGTGTTGGCGTTGCTGGCGGCGAGCGCGCCAAGGCGCACGCTGGCGCGGATCAGCGCGCCGGTCTTGTGCTCGTGCATGCGATCGAGTTCGTCCGGGGTCAACATCGTGCCGACGGCGGCGAGGTCGAGCGCCTGGCCGCCGGCCATGCCGAGCGAGCCGCAGGCGCCGGCGAGCGTGCGCAGCATTTCCACATGTGTGCCCGGATCGTGCGCCTTGTCCGCGGCCAGTAGTTCGAAGGCCAGCGCCTGCAGCGCGTCGCCGGCGAGGATGGCCATTGCTTCACCGAAGACGACGTGGCAGGTGGGACGGCCGCGGCGCAGTGCGTCGTCGTCCATCGCCGGCAGATCGTCGTGGACCAGCGAATAGGCGTGGATGATTTCCACCGCGGCGGCGGAGGCATCCAGGGCGTGGAACGGCGCGCCCAGCGCGTTGCCGGTCGCGTAGACCAGCACCGGGCGCAGGCGCTTGCCACCGCCAAGCACGGCGTAGCGCATGGCGCGATGCAGGGGTGCGGGCGCCTGTTCTTCGGGCGGCAACGCACGTGCCAGCACGGCGTCCGCACGCGCGCTGAAATCGATCAGCGCCGCGGGCGGTTCAAGGCGCTTCCGGCTCAAAGTCTTCGGCTTGGTCGGGCTGTTCCGGATCGGACAGCAGTTTCACGCGCAGTTCGGCCTGTTCGAGCGCGCTCTGGCAATTGCGGTACAGGGCGACGCCGCGTTCGTAGGATTTGAGCGAATCGTCCAGGCTCTGTTCGCCCTGTTCCATCTTGCCGACCAGCTTCTCGAGTTCGTCGAGGGATTTTTCGAAGTCGGCAATGCGATTGGATTCGACAGGTTCGGAAGGCTTGGGGTCGGAAGGTTTGGCGTCAGTCTTGCGCATGGCGCGCAAGCTACCGCAGCGGCTCGCAGGAATCAATCGGCCCGCGTGTCGCCGCGGCGGGTCGCATGCAGCCAGTCGCGATGACGGCGCAATTGCGTGTCGTCGAAGGTAACGCAAGGCCGGCGATCGTTCGCGGCAAGCAGTTGGCGTTCGAGTTCGGCGACGTGGAAATGCGCGGGTTCATCCAGACCTGCCTCGCGCAGCCAGCGCCGCAGCACCGGATCGCGCAAGGCATCCGGCAGGGCCAGCCAGCCGCGCCAATCCAGCGTTGCCGGTTCGGCTCCGCGCAAGCTTGCCAGCGCGGCGTTGGCCTGTGCATCGATGAAATCGGCGGCGGCGCGCAGCCAGGTCGCGCTGTGCGCCAGCGCCGCTTCGGCCTGCGGCCAGTGTTGGGTCAGGCGCGGCAGGATTTCGTGGCGCAGGAAGTTGCGCGACAGGTGCGTGTGCGCGTTGCTCGGATCCTCGACCCAGCGCAGGTCATGCGCCTGCGCGTACTCGACCAAGGCAGCGCGTGGCAGATCGAGCAAGGGGCGCCAGAGGTATCCCTTCCCGCATTCGCGCAACGCCCGCATCGCGCCGAGGCCTTCCGGACCAGCGCCGCGCAGCAGCTTGAGCAGCACGGTTTCGGCCTGGTCGCCGCGATGCTGGGCGAGCGCGAGGAATTCGCCGGCACCAAGGGATTGCGCAAACGCGGCATGGCGCGCACGCCGCGCGGCATCTTCCAGCCCGGTTCCGGCAGCGCGATCCACGCGCACGGCGACGACTTGCAGCGGCGCATCCAGCCGCGTGGCGAATTCGCGGCAGTGCGCCGCCCATCCGCCGCTGTCCGAATGCAAGCCATGATCCACATGGATCGCGCGCAGTCCGCGCGCGCGCGCGGCGGGCGATTGCGTGAGCGCGTGCAACATCACGCTCGAATCCATGCCGCCGCTGAAAGCCACGGCGAGCGGGCCAGGCGGAAGTGCATCGAGCTGGACGCGCAGCAGGTCGGTCAAAGGCGCGGACATGCGCGCATGGTGCCAGAACCGGTTGCGCCTGACATCGGGCTCGGGTAGCTTCGACACACCCGCGGTTGCGGCGGGTTCATTCCAATGGGGAGATTGTCATGGTCATCAAACGCGTCGGGGTATTGAAGCTTGCGGTTTTCCAGATGGTGCTGATGGCCATCTTCGGCGTTGTCATGGCGCTGTTGTTCATGGGGTTCGGCGCCATGATCAGTGGTTTCGGCGGACAGGCTTCGGCCATTGCCGGTGCGGCAGGCATTGCCGCGCTGATCATTTTTCCGATCATGTACGGTGTGATCGGATTCATTGCCGGCGCGATCGGCGGGGCGCTCTACAACCTCGTCGCCAGCATGATCGGCGGTATCGAGATCGAGGTCGACCAGGCTACGACTTGAACGCGCCGTAGCGGCGCAGACGCTTGTAGCGTTCGCCGACGAGGCCGGCGCGATCGTTGCGTTCGAGTTCGTCGAGCTGGTTGCGCAGCACGGCCTTGAGGCGGATCGCTATGGCGTGTGGATCGCGATGCGCGCCGCCGAGCGGCTCGCGCACGACCTTGTCGATGAGGCCAAGTTCGAGCAGGCGCGGCGCGGTGATGCCCAGCGCCTCGGCCGCGTCCTTGGCCCTGTCGGCAGTTTTCCACAGGATCGAGGCGCAGCCTTCGGGCGAAATCACCGAGTAGGTCGAATATTGCAGCATGACCGTGCGGTCGCCGACGCCGATCGCCAGTGCGCCACCGGAACCGCCTTCGCCGATCACGGTACACACGATCGGCACGCGCAGTTGCGACATTTCGAGCAGGTTGCGCGCGATCGCCTCGGACTGGCCGCGTTCCTCGGCGCCGACGCCGGGATAAGCGCCGGGCGTGTCGATGAAGGTGAGGATCGGCAGGCCAAAGCGCTCGGCCATCTGCATCAGACGCAGCGCCTTGCGGTAGCCCTCGGGACGCGGCATGCCGAAATTGCGCCGGATCTTGGTCTTGGTGTCGCGGCCCTTCTGCTGGCCGATCACCATGATCGCGCGACCGTCCATGCGCGCGAGTCCGCCGACGATGGCCGCATCGTCCGCGTAGGTGCGGTCGCCGGCGAGTTCGTGGAATTCGTCGCAGATCGTCTGCACGTAGTCGAGTGTGTAGGGCCGGGCCGGGTGCCGTGCCAGTTGCGCAACCTGCCACGGCGTCAGGTCCTTGAAGATTTCCGCGGTCTTGCGCTTGAGCTTGTCGCGCAGCTTGCGTACTTCGTCGTCGATGTTGAACGCCTGGCCGTGGCTGGCATTGCGCAGCTCCTGGATCTTGCCTTCCAGTTCGGCGATGGGCTGTTCGAAATCGAGGAAGTTGGGGTTCATGCCGGAAACGTGGACGCGAAGCCGCGAATTATAGCCACAGGCGGGGCGGAATACCCCGGATCAGTTGCCGCTGGCGCGGTTTAGCACCCATTCCGTCGACTTGACGCCGGGCAACACGTCGAGGCTGCGCTTGAGATCGGCGGTGGCGCGCACGCGCCATTCCGGGCCGAGTTCGATTTCGGCGTGGCCGCTGGCATTGGCGTATTGCACGCGCAAGGGCGTGAGTCCGCCGCGATAGCCGGCGAGCGTATCGCGCAGGCGATCGAGAAAATCCTCGCCAATGCCGTTAAGACGGATGCGCAGCAGCTTTGCCTGGCGCTCGCAGGCTTCATTCAACGTGAATACACGCCGTGCGCGGATGCGCAGCGCGCCGGCGAAATCGTCCCAGGCCAAGCCGCCTTCGACGACGAGGATGGCGTCGCGCGTGAGCAGCGCCGCGTTTTCGACAAAGGCTTCGCGGAACAGGCTCACTTCGATGCGGCCGCTGAAATCCTCGAGTTGCACGAAGGCCTGGTCGGTGCCGCGCTTGCGCAGGTCCACGAGCTGGCCGGCGACGACCCACGGCGTTTCCGGAGCGCGCCGGAAGCGGTTACCGTCGTCGTCCGCGCGCGGCTTCGGCGGCTGGTAGCGCTGGCCGATTTCGCCGATCGGGCAGGTCGCCAATTGCGCCAGCGTGTCGCGCCAGAGCAGGGTCGGGTGGCCGGAAAGATAGTGTCCGAGCGTGTCGCGTTCGCCGGCGAGGCGCTGCTCGGGTGGCCACTCGGGAACATTCGCCAGTTGCAGGCGCGGCGCCGGCGTCGCGCTGGCCGCACCGAACATGTCGTTCTGTCCGGCGGCGGCGTCGCGCGCGGTCTGTTCGGCGGCGCGCAGGCATTCGGGCAACTGCGCCATGAGGCTGGCGCGGTTGGCGCCGAGCGCATCCATGGCGCCGGACAGGATCAGCGCTTCGAGCACGCGCTTGTTGACCTTCTGGCCGTCCACGCGCTGACAGAAGTCCGGCAGGTCCGCGAACGCGCCGTCTTGCGCGCGAGCCTGCACGAGGTTTTCCACCGCGTTGCGGCCCACGCCCTTGACCGCACCGAGTCCATAGCGGATGGTCGTCGGATCGGTCGCCTCGAACATATAGGTCGAGGCGTTCACGTCCGGCGGCTGCACGGTCAATCCCAGCGCGCGCGCCTCCGTGAGGAACGTCACGACCTTGTCGGTGTTGTCCATGTCGCTGGACAGCACCGCGGCCATGAACTGCGCCGGATAGTGCGTCTTCAGCCACGCGGTCTGGTAGGAAACCAACGCATAGGCGGCGGCATGCGATTTGTTGAAGCCGTAGCCGGCGAATTTCTCCATCAGGTCGAAGATGGCGTCGGCCTTGTCGCCGGCCACGCCGTTCTTCGCCGCGCCCTCGCCGAAGACGACGCGATGCTTGGCCATCTCCGCGGCGATCTTCTTGCCCATCGCGCGGCGCAGCAGGTCGGCGCCGCCGAGCGAGTAACCGCCGACGATCTGCGCCATCTGCATGACCTGTTCCTGGTAGACCATGATGCCGTAGGTCTCGCGCAGCACGGGCTCGACGCGCGGATCGGCGTAGTCGATGCGCTCCTCGCCGTTCTTGCGGCGGCAGAAGCTGTCGATCTGCTCCATCGGCCCGGGACGGAACAGCGAGGTCAGCGCCATCAGGTCGTCGAAACGGTCGGGCTTGGCCTTCACCAGCATGCGCTGCATGCCGTTGCCTTCGAACTGGAACACCGCCACGGTGCGCGCGTTCTGGAACAGCGCGTAGACGCGCGCATCGTCGAGCGGCAACGCGGCGATATCCAGCGGAGTTTCGCCTGCTGCCGCGCGACGCACGTTGATCGCCTTCACCGCCCAGTCGATGATGGTGAGCGTGCGCAGGCCGAGGAAGTCGAACTTGACGAGGCCCACGGCCTCGACGTCGTCCTTGTCGAACTGGGTGACGATGCCGTCGCCGCCACCTTCGCAATAGAGCGGGGCGAAATCGGTCAGCGCGCTCGGCGCAATCACCACACCGCCGGCGTGCTTGCCGGCATTGCGCACCAGGTCTTCGATGCGCCGCGCGAGATCCACCAGTTCGCGCACCTCGTCCTCGGTTTCGTAGCGCGACTTGAATTCGGGGACGACGCGGTCGGTTTCCCGGCGCGAGCGCTCGCTGGTGCCGAGCGCGTCGTCGAGGCTGAGCGGATCCGTCGGCTTGAGCGGAATTAACTTGGCGATCTGGTCGACCTGGCCGTAGCCCATGCCGAGCACGCGGCCGGCATCGCGCAGCACGGCCTTCGCCGCCATCGTGCCGTAGGTGATGATCTGGCTGACCTTCTCGCGTCCATACTTGTGCGCGACGTAGTCGATCACCTCGTCGCGGCGATCCATGCAGAAGTCGACGTCGAAGTCGGGCATGGACACGCGTTCGGGGTTGAGGAATCGCTCGAACAGCAATCCATAGCGCAGCGGATCGAGGTCGGTGATGCCGAGCGACCAGGCGACGACGGAGCCTGCGCCGGAACCGCGTCCGGGGCCGACCGGAATATCGTGCTGCTTGGCCCAGCCAATGAAGTCGGCGACGATCAGGAAATACCCGGCGAAGCCCATCTTCACGATCACGTCGAGTTCGCGTTCGAGGCGGCTCGTGTAATCCTCACGCGCGAAATCGGGGGCAAATCCGTGCTTGAACAGGCGCGCTTCAAGACCCTGTTGCGATTGGGTACGGATGAACGAGGCTTCCGAAGCCTGTGTCGGAACCGGAAACGCGGGCAGGAAATACTCGCCGAACTTCATTTCCAGATTGCAGCGCCTGGCGATCTCGACGCTGTTTTCCAGCGCTTCGGGAATATCGGCGAACAACTCCGCCATCTCCTCGGCGGATTTCAGGTACTGCTCGGGCGTGAAGTCGCGTGGGCGCTTGGGATCGCTGAGCAGGCGCCCTTGGTGGATGCACACGCGCGCTTCGTGCGCCTCGAAATCTTCGCGCACGGCGAAGCGCACATCGTTGGTCGCCACGACCGGGCAGTCCGACGCAGCGGCCAGTTGCAGCGCGGCGGGAACGAAATGCGCCTCGTCGGCGTGGCCGCAGCGCGTGAGTTCAAGGTACAGGCGGTCGTCGAAATGGCGCAGCCATTTTCGGGTTTCGGCGAGCGCGAAATCGGGCTTGCCGGCGATGAGGGCACGGCCGATATCGCTTTCGCGGCCAGCCAGCGCGATGAGTCCGGCGCTGTGTCCGTCGAACCAGGCCGGATCGACCAGCGCGCGGTCGCCATGCCGGCCTTGCGTGTAGCTGCGCGAGATCAGCTGCGATAGATGCAGATAACCTTCTCGATCCTGGCAGAGCAGGGTCAATCGCGTTGGCGCCGCGGTATCGGCGGGATCGGCGATCCACAAATCCGCACCGGCGATGGGTTTGACGCCGTTCGCTTCGGCGGCGCGGTAGAACTTGACCAGGGCAAACAGGTTGCTCTCGTCGGTGACGGCGAGCGCCGGCAAACCCATCTGCACGGCGCGGCTGATCAGATTCAGCCGCTTGGCCTTGGCCGGATCGCCGTATTCGGGCTTGTCCGGCATGCGCAGGGTCGAATCGACCAGCGAATACTCGCTGTGGACGTGAAGGTGGATGAATGAGGGAGTCATGATGGCCGGTGGCTACCCATGCAGGGTAGCCACCAGCCGGAGGACGGGCAAGACTTGACGTGTGCTATCGGATGGAAGAGATCACGGACAACTCAGTCCGGCCGGCATCGTCAGTCGCGTCAGGTCCATGTACCCGCTGCCGTAATCCGGCAGAGTCGAATTGAAGTCCACACGGCCGTGGTTGCAGTCGCTGAACGTGAATGTGAGCGCACCCCACGCGTGATCTGCGACGGTCTCGGGATTGAAATTCGGAATCCAGCGACCGCCGGATGGCTGATCGATTTGTGCGATCGTCGCGGTGTTGCCGGCATAGGAGCCTGTGCCGAGAAACCACGCCTGCTGGCTGCCATCGGGCGCGTAGGTGAACCAGTAAGCGAGAAACCCGTTGTTGGGCAGCACTTCAATAGCCAGGCCGTGGCCACTCTGGTTCGGGTCGTACCACGAGCCAGTGAAGGCGGGACCGATGACGGTGGTGGGCGTCGCGATCGCTGCCGAAGATACCGGCGATTCGTTCGTTACAGAAACGCCGACCAAATCCAGCCCGTTGCACCAGTCTCCGTAGGGTTGGCATGCGCTGACGTCGCCGTGCGGATCCGTTGTCGCCGAAGGTAACGTACTACCGAAGGCCAACGGTGGAGCGAAGTCCGTCGCATAACGCTGGCCATGGCATCCCGCGGCCGAAGTGTCGATGCAAGGCCCTTGGTAGATGCCCCACGCCGAAACATTCAACAAGCTCTGCGGCGATAACTCGGCCAACTCGGGTCGATTTCGATCCAGTTGCACGCTGATCATGCCGCGATCAATGTCGACGGACACCGGGACTGAATTCCACTCGCTGAATCCCGGCGTACCGGGTCGATTATTCGCAATGGCGGCGCGCAGGGCAGTTTGCGTGGGGATGTACAAAGGCCCGTTGCAATGCTGGAAGTAGAGCAGATCGTCCGGGTTGGTGGCATAGATCGTCAGGGCGATGTCGCTTCCGTTCGTGCCGAAAACCGTCCCCGTGCCTGCATTGGCGTCGATATCGATGCCAACGTCCCATTCGTATTCGCCGTTCGCATCGATCCCCAATTCCGTGACTGCATCCGGGCCAAGATTTCGGCAAAGCTCGATCTGCGCAGGCAAGGATGCGACCTGGATATTTACCCAGAACGTATCTTCGGTAGCTGCAAGCGCCGTGCCGGAAATGGCGGCCGTTGTGAGTAACGCGAGGTAAAGCAACTGGTGTTGCGGAAGTGAATTTGTGCTCATTTTGGCGATCCCCACCGGCAGATGGCGCCGGTTGCATTGGTGTATTCGGAAATCGCGACAATGAATTACAGTGCACAACAAAAAGTAAAAATGATGCGCCGGATCTGCGCGCTGACGCTCAACTCAGCGCATGCGTGCGCCCGCCATCGATCGCGATGCTCACGCCGTTGACATAGGCAGCCGCAGGCGTGCACAGGAAGGCGATCACGGCGGCCAATTCGGCGGGTTCGGCGAAACGAGCGGCGGGAACCGCGGAAAGCATTTCCCCGGCAATTGCGTCTTCGGATTTGCCGGAAGCCTTGGCCCTGGCGGCGATCAGGCTGGTCAGGCGCTGCGTCTTGGTGAAACCCGGCAGCACGTTGTTGACGGTGATGCCGAACGGCGCGAGTTCGCGCGAGCAGGTCTTGGCCCAGCCGGCAACGGCAGCGCGCACGGTATTGGATACCCCGAGGTTGTCGATCGGTTCCTTGACCGAGGTGGAAATGACATTTACCACGCGGCCATAACCCGCTGCGCGCATGCCGGGCAACACCGCCTG
>DATJIL010000113.1:0-2776 GCA_035493385.1 Rudaea sp. | reverse complement strand
GATCGTCCAATGTAAGCTGGTCGTAACTCCGCCCCATGGCAACACCTCCAACAGGAAGTGTTGCACTTCGTTTGTGAACTCAGGGAACCCATATGCCGTGCCATCGATGTTTCAGGTAGCCTGTCGGCGGAGCCCGGATGCAGTGAAGCGCAATCCGGGACCGCTTCCCATCCCTGCATTTCGCTCCGCTTCATGCAGGCTACGTAGTAGCGCAATCATCATCAACGCCAGGGGTTATGGGTCCCTGCCTGCGCAGGGACGACGTTGTTGATGAGGAGAGGCAGACGCACGATGCAGACAGCGCTCGTGCTGCTATTGAATGCTTGCGCCGCGACGCAGGTCGGCCTCGATCTGCAATCGTGAGCCGCCGCCAAAGCGCGCGCGATAGACCTGCAGATTCTCCAGCACGCGCTGCACGTAGTTGCGGGTCTCCGAGAACGGAATGCGTTCGACCCAGTCCACCGCGTCGACATTGGGATCGCGCGGATCGCCGTAGCGGGCGATCCACTTTCTCAAGCTGCCGCGCCCGGCGTTGTAGGCGGCGAACGTCATGATGTAGGAGCCGCGATAGTCCTCGATCAGGCCGCCGAGTTCGGCAGCACCAAGCGCGGCGTTGTAAACGGGATCGGATTTCAGCCGGTCGAGATCGTAGCCCGCGCCGTACCTCTTTGTGACGTATCTGGCCGCATCCGGCGTCACCTGCATCAGTCCATAAGCGTGCGCCGGAGATACCACCTTCTGATTGAAGCCGCTCTCCTGCCGCGCGATGGCGAAGACGATGCTTTGATCCACCTCCGGGCCGATCGGGCGGTAATGCGGAATGCCGGACACCGGATAAGCGTAGAAGTCGAACGGCAGGCCGCGATTGAGCGCGGCCTTGCCAAGCTGCAGCATGCCGCGGGCATCGTTGTTGCGCGACGCCAGTTCGCCGAGGCCGGTGAGCACGTCGACGTCGGCGTTCTCGCCCATGTCGGCGAGAATCGGGATCGCCATTTCGCGTTCGTTCAACGCGTACAGCAGTTGCACCGCGCGCACGATCTCGAGCCGCTCGATGCCGCGCAGGCGGCTGCCGGGAGCGTGGTTGAGTTCGATTTGCGGCAAGCCCAGTTTGGCCCGTGCCAATTGGCCGTAATAGCTGGTCGAATGCGCAGCCGCGGATTGATACGCGGAGCGCGCTTCCTGCGAGCGGCCGGCGGCTTCGGCGGCGCGGCCGAGCCAATAGCCCGCGCGTGCCAGCGCGGTCGGATTGTCGCTGCGCGCTGCGATGCGTGCGAAGTGCTGCGTGGCGGTGGCCGGATCCTTCAGGAAACGCAACGCGATCCAGCCGGCGGTGAATTCCTGCTGCGTCTTGTAGACATCGCGTTCCGGCAGCGCGGCGTCGCGCGCAATCAGGTAGGCTGTGCGATTGTCGCCGACGTCCAGCAGTTCGCGCGCCAGCACCCTGCGTTCGATCCACCACTCGTCGAGGTCGTGCAGCCGGGCAGGGTCGCGCGGCGCGTTCAGCATCAGGCGGCCGGCTTCTTCCACCTTGTCCTGACGTCGCAGCCACTGGATCTTGCTGAAGATGTAGCCGGCGTCGCCGTGAAGGTCGCGCGGCACGTCGTCGAGCAGCGCCTTTGCATTGGAGGCACGCCGCGACACCGCAATGCGTGCCTTCGCCAGCGCGACCTGATCGCTGCCGAGCCGATGCGCGGCGCGCAGCGCGGCCTCATGCGAACTGCCGTAGAGCAGCGCATCCATGCGCGCCTTGTGGTCGGCCGGCCGCAGCAGCGAGCCGAACTGATCGAGAATGGCGGCTTCCATAGCGGCGCTGATGTTTTCGTCGCGCCAGGCTTCGCGCACGTAACGCTCCGCGTTCGCCCGGTCGCCACGGGCGAGCAGCGCGCGCGCCAGTACCAGTCGGCCTTTGGCCGACAGCGGCGTCTCGTTCTGGAACCAGGCCATCACCGTCGCGTCGTCGCGGCGGTCGTCCCACAGCGCAGCTTCGATGCGGCGGCGCATGAAGGTCTGCGACGGCCAGCTCGGGTTGTTGGTGATGAACGCGCGGTAGCGTTCGACCGTCGCGTTATTGTCGGCGCTGCGCAGGATGATCCATTCCGCGAGCTTTCGCGCCACCGGATCGCCGATTGCGGCCTCAGCCTGCGACGCATCGCCCGGTTTGTGCCGACGCACCAGATCGATCACGTTCTGCAGCGCGTCGAGATCGGCTTGCGGCGTCGATACGGTCGCCGCCACTGCCGCCGGTGCCCGCGATCGACGTTCAGCCGCCGCGAGTGGCGCAGCGTGCTGGCGGGTCGCGGGCTGCAAGATGGCGGCTGCCGGCGCGGTGTGCTTTGCCGCGTCGTGGTGGCTCTTGGCGCCGGCTGCCTTCGGTGGTGCCTTGGAATGTGCCTTGGAACGCGCCTTGGGGTGGCTGGATTTCGAAGCCGCCGCCTTGGGCTTGGCGTGCTCCGCCTTGCCGTGCGCCGAATGCGACGGCGCATGCTTCGGCGTTGCAGATTTGGGCGACGCAGACTTGCTCGCGGGTGCCTTGGGAGCTGCCTTCGATGACGAACTCTTGGCCGGCGAAGTCTTGGCGTGTGATGCCTTGGCGGCGCCTTTCGACGCAACCTCCTTCGACGAGGAATCTGCTGGTGCTGGAACTTTCGCGGCGACCGGCATCCCGATCGCAAACGTCAACGCGCCCGCGACCGTCAACAGGGCCGTCCAGCGTAATGTGAATGCGGGGGCAAGCGACATCACGGCGTTCCTTCGCGGCGAATCTACCAATCGCGGC
>DATJIL010000112.1:0-20068 GCA_035493385.1 Rudaea sp. | reverse complement strand
TGATCGCAACCCGAAGCGCGCAAGGCATTCTCGCCGTCCAGCTTGCTGCGCCCATACACGCCCAGCGGCGCGGTCGCGTCGTTCTCGCGGTAAGGCCGCGAACCCGTGCCGTCGAACACGTAATCCGTGGAATAGTGCACGACCAGCGCGTTGTGCAATGCCGCGTGCGCGCCGATTTCGGCCAGCGCCTGCGCATTGATGCGCTGCGCGAGATCCGTTTCGTCCTCGGCACGGTCAACGGCGGTATACGCCGCGGCGTTGACGATCACATCGGGCTTCACCGCATCCAGCGTCGCGGCCAGCGATTCGGTCTTGGCGAGCTCCGTGGACAGGCAGGGTGCGCCTCCCGGCAGCGTTCCGGAACGTGTCGCGCAGACGAGTTCGCCAAGCGGCGCGAGCGATCGCACCAGCTCGAAGCCGACCTGACCGTTCGCACCGAGCAGCAGGATTTTCATTTTGTATACTTCGGCAACTTTTCGCGCGGCATGTCACGCAGGAACGGCGCCGCCGCATCCTTGTCGGACAGCAGCGGCGCCGACAATGGCCAGTCGATGGCGATATCGGCGTCGTTCCAGCGGATGCCGGCATCGGCGGCGCGGTCGTACAGCGCCGTGCACTGGTAGCAGAACGTGGCGTTGTCCGAGACCACGGCGAAACCATGCGCGAAGCCTTCGGGTATCCAGAACTGGCGCTTGTTGTCGGCGGTGAGCATGGCTGCGGCCCAGCGCCCGAACGTGGGCGAATCGACGCGGATGTCCACGGCCACGTCGTAGACTTCGCCTTCGAGCACGCTCACCAGCTTGCCCTGCGGATTCGGCCACTGGTAATGCAGGCCGCGCAGAACGCCATGCGCCGAACGCGAAACGTTACTCTGCACAAAAGCGAGATCCAGTCCGGCATTTTTATACTTTTCAGCATGGAAGCTTTCGTAGAAGAATCCGCGCGCGTCGCCGTGCACCTGCGGCTCGATCACGACACAGCCGGGCAGGATCGTCTCGATGATCTTCATGCCACCGGACCCTGCTTCACCAACTGCTGCAAATATTGACCGTAGCCATTCTTGGCCAGCGGCTTGGCCAGGCGCAATACCTGCTCGGCATCGATCCAGCCGTTGATGAAGGCGATCTCTTCCGGACAGCAGACTTTCAACCCCTGCCGGTTCTCGATCGTCTCGATGTAGTTCGAGGCTTCGACCAGGGACTCGTGCGTGCCGGTGTCGAGCCAGGCGAAACCGCGGCCGAGTTTCTCGAGCATCAGCGAAGAATCGTGCAGGTAGCAGCGGTTGAGATCGGTGATTTCCAGTTCGCCGCGCGGTGACGGTTTCAATGCGGCGGCGAAATCGCAGGCGCGCTGGTCGTAGAAATACAAACCGGTAACCGCGTAGTTGGAGCGTGGCTGCGCCGGTTTCTCCTCAAGGCCGACCACCTTGCCGGCATGGTCGAACTCGGCCACGCCGTAGCGCTCCGGATCGCGCACCCAGTAGCCGAACACGGTCGCGCCGTGGGTGCGCTGCGCGGCGTGGCGCAGCACGTCGGTCAGGCCGTGACCGTAGAAGATGTTGTCTCCGAGGATCAGGCAGCTCGGCTGGCCGTTGACGAATTCGCGGCCGATGATGAAGGCTTGCGCCAAGCCGTCGGGGCTCGGCTGCACGGCGTACTTGATCGAAATGCCCCATTGCGATCCATCGCCAAGCAGTTGCTGGAACAGGGCCTGTTCGTGCGGCGTGTTGATCACCAGTACCTCGCGGATGCCGGCGAGCATCAGCGTCGACAGCGGGTAGTAGACCATCGGCTTGTCGTAGACCGGCAGCAGCTGCTTGCTGATCACCTGGGTCAGCGGATACAGCCGCGTGCCGGAACCGCCGGCGAGGATGATGCCTTTGCTGATCTGCGAGCTCATGCCACGACACCCAATCGTTCGCCGCGATAACTGCCGTCCAGCACACGCTGGCACCATTCCTGGTTGTCGAGATACCAATCCACGGTCTTGGCGATGCCGCTCTCGAACGATTCGGTCTGGCGCCAGCCGAGCTGCGATTTCAACTTGCCCGCGTCGATCGCGTAGCGGCGGTCGTGGCCGGGGCGATCCTTCACATAGGCAATCAACGATTCCCGCTTGGTGCCGTCTTTCATTGGCCGACGCTCATCGAGGAGTTTGCAGATCGTTTTCACGACGTGGATGTTCTCGCGCTCGGCATCGCCGCCGACGTTGTAGACCTCGCCGGTGCGACCGATTTCGAGCACGCGCCGGATGGCGCTGCAATGGTCGCCCACGTACAGCCAGTCGCGGATGTTGCGGCCGTCGCCGTAGACCGGCAGCTTTTCGCCGACGAGTGCCTTGTGGATCATCAGCGGAATGAGTTTTTCCGGAAACTGGTACGGGCCGTAGTTGTTCGAGCAGTTCGTGGTCAGCGTCGGCAGGCCGTAGGTGTGATGGAAGGCGCGCACCAGATGATCGGACGCCGCCTTCGACGCCGAGTAAGGCGAATTCGGCTGGTACGGCGATTCCTCGTGGAAGCGGCCGACGGGCCCGAGCGAGCCGTAGACCTCGTCGGTCGATACGTGCAGGAAACGGAAACCGTCCTGCGCTTCCAGCGGCGCTGCGCGCCAGTAAGCGAGCGCGCACTCGAGCAAGGCCAGCGTGCCGACGACATTGGTGTTGACGAATTCCGCCGGACCGTCGATGGAACGGTCCACATGCGACTCGGCCGCGAAATTCACGATACCCGTCGGTTTGTGCTCGGCCAACAGCTTCGCCACGAGTGCGCGATCGCCGATGTCGCCCTGCACGAAGACGTGATTCGGATTGCCGCGCAGGTTAGCCAGCGTGTCGAGGTTGCCGGCGTAGGTGAGCTTGTCCAGATTCACCACGCGCACGCCGGCCTCGGCCAGCAGGCCGAGCACGAAGTTGCCGCCGATGAAGCCGGCACCGCCGGTGACGAGAAGGGTTTTCATATCCGGGAAGCATCGCCAGGGCGACCGCGCGGAGCCCGCGTCCGGTCGAAGGCGGCGATTTTACCGTTATCCGGCGATTCGGGCCAAAAGAGATTCCCTCGAGATGGCGCCGCATCGATGCGCGAACGCAAGAAAATGGCCCCGCGTCAAGAAATCCTGTCGTTGGGCCGGGATTCGGGTGTGGTTGGTCCCGCTGCCGTAGTCTCCGGCAACCGCGCCAATGGCAGATGCCAACCGTGGCGGATGGCCATGTAGCGCAGCGCGAAGCACAAAACGCCGCCGACGACTGCGTTGACGATCGGCGAGACATGCAGCACGTGTCCCACCACCACCGCACTGGCTCCGGCCAATGCCGCCAGCGCGTACAGGTCGGCGCGCAGGACGACGGGAATCTGGTTGACCAGCACGTCGCGCAGCATGCCGCCGCCGATGCCGGTGAGCATGCCAAGCAATGCTGCCATCGCCGGATTCAGTCCATGCACCAGCGCCTTCTCCGCTCCCGCCACGGCGAAAAACGCCAGACCGATGGCGTCGAACCATTGCACCGGGTGGTCGAGACGCGTGATGAGCGAATTCCAGAAAAACACGATGAAGCCGGCCAGTATCGAAATGCCGACGTAGCTCAGATTGGCGATCGCCGCTGGCGGCGCCGCGCCGATCAACACATCGCGGGTAATGCCGCCGGCGTTGCCCGCAGCGAAAGCCAGCACCATCACGCCGAAAATGTCGAGGCGATTGCGCACCGCCGCCACCGCGCCGCTGATCGCGAACACGAAAGTGCCGCCCAGGTCGAGCACGGTCAGCAATATGCGGATCATGCGTGCGTGCGAATCGATCCAGGCGATATCCATCTATTGAAACCTCCTCAAGCCGAAAGCCACGCCCGCGCCGCAACGACCAGCGTTTCGACCCCGGTCTGCAACGTCGGATGAATGACCGGTGCGAACCGGGGGTTGTGGTTGGTCGGCAGATCGTTGAGCCGGCCCGCGGCCTTGGCTTTCGCGTAGGTATCCGGATCCGTGCCGCCGACGAACCAGAATACCGAAGGCACCTTCCACTCCGCGCCGAAGCAGCCGAAATCCTCGCTCGCCGAGGTCGGCAGGGTCTTCTCGACGCGCGCCTCCGAAAAAAAGTTTCGAAACGCATCGCCAACTTTCTTGTTCGCGTCGGCGTCGTTGACGACCAGCGCGTAGTGATCCAGCGGCGTAATCTCCGGCGGTTTCGGCGCGCCGGCTGCCGCCGCCTCCGCATTGACGATGCGCACGATCGCTGCCAGCACACGCTTTCGCACGCCTTCGTCGAAGGTGCGCACGTTGAGCTTGATGATCGCCTCGTCGGGGATCACGTTTTCCTTGGTGCCGGCCTGCAGCGCGCCGATCGTGACCACCGCCGCTTCGGTCGCGGCCAGTTCGCGTGACACGATCGTCTGCAGGCGCAGCACGGTCGCCGCCGCCATCACCACGGGATCGATGCTCGCCTGCGGCATCGAGCCATGCGCGCCGCGTCCGAACAGGCGGATCTGGAAACTGTCGCCGGCCGAGGTGATCACGCCGGCGCGCCCGCTGATCGTGCCGGCCACGCCCACCATCACGTGCTGGCCGAGCACGATATCGGGCTTCGGAAAGCGCTGGAACAGGCCGTCGTCGATCATGGCCTGCGCGCCGGTGCCGGTTTCCTCGGCGGGCTGGAACACCGCCATCAGCGTGCCTTTCCAGCTCTCGCGCGACCGCGCGAGCAACGTGGTCGCGCCGACTAGCCAGGTCACGTGCATGTCGTGGCCGCAGGCATGCATCACCGGCACCGTGTGGCCGTCCTTGTCCTTCGCCGTCACCTTGCTCGCGTAGGGCACGCCACTGGCTTCTTCCACCGGCAACGCATCCATGTCGGCGCGCAGCATCACGGTGGGCCCGTCGCCGTTGCGCAACAGTCCGACCACGCCAGTCTTGCCGACCCCGGTCGTGACCTCGTAACCCGCCGCGCGCAAACGCTCGGCCGCCAAACCCGCGGTGCGGGTTTCCTGCATCGACAGTTCCGGATGGGCGTGGATGTCGGTGTACAGCGATTCCAGATCGGGTAGCAAGGCGCGCAGATGTTCCGACGCTGCGGCGGGATCCTTTGCGGTCTGTTTCCCTGGCATGGCTATCGTCCTCGTGGGACCTTGCGAAGCGCAGAGCAAATCACGATACGCCTTGCTACGCTGGCGGTAAAGGCGTCAAATGCCGCCGCGGACATGCATCTTCCGCACCCAAATCGAAGGGAGGAGATCGTCATGCGCTACACACTGCTCGATGACTCGAAGGATCAGGTTCTGCTGCTCGCGCGCGTCCTGCTGGTGGTCCTGTACGTACTGTTCGGTTTCTACAAGTTGACCGGCTTCACCGGCACGGTTGCCGAAATGCAGGGAGTGGGCCTGCCGCTGCCAACCGTCACGGCAGCAATCGTGGTCATTCTCGAGTTCTTTGTCGGGCTGGCGATCCTGTTCGGTTTTTATACGCGCCCGTTCGCGTTGCTGCTTGCCGCCTATACGCTGGGCACCGCTTTCATCGGGCATCACTACTGGACGATGTCCGGCGACGCGCAGATGGCGAACATGATCAATTTCTACAAGAACGTCTCGATCATGGGCGGATTCCTGCTGCTGTGCCTCACCGGACCCGGCAAGTATTCGCTTGATCGCAAATGACGTGACGGCGTCGCCGCAAGCCGTGCTCGGCATGGGCGCGGAAAGAACGACTCTGTCCCAGGACGGCGTCGCCACCGTCGTCGCGCCGGGATGGGCGCAGTTGCAGCGTGCATGCCTGAATCGTTGGCCACCGCATCCAGCCGACATGGAAAACGCGATCGCTTTGATCGAGGACGAACTGATGCGCTTGCCACGCGACCTGCGCCATCTGCATGTGTCGAGCGACGAGCCCATGCTGCGCGAGATCGCGCACGCGGCGGGCTTGCAGGAAAACGACAAGCGCCTCGATCGCGATGTCGTCGAACGCGTATTCGAACGACTGGCCGCGGTCGCGCTAGGACGTCCGAATGCGCAGGAGCGGCTGCCCGAGACCCCGCGATTCGCCGCAATCCTTCTGATCCTGCGCGAAATGATGCATCACCTGGACATTTCCTCGATCCGCCTGCGGTAAACCCTCAGTAGCCCACCGTGAAGCGCTGTCGCACCCGCCGCCGGCAGCCACCGCCCGATCCGGCACCGATCGACGCCGCGACCCGCCCAAGCCACGCGGCCGATCACGGCGTAGTATGCTGCGCTCGCATGGCCGGCGATTGAACGTTTCCGCAAGCAGCCGTGGACTGAACCGCGCGGATTTGCAGGATGTCGAGCAAGCCCCAACAGTTCCAACGCAATGGGTCGTCGCCGCACGCAGTCCGGCTTTTGCTCGCGCTCCTTGCCTTTGAGGCCAGCCTCGCCGCGGGTCAGGTGGTTCCCGCGCACCCGCTGGAGACTGCCGCGCAGCGCAGTGCGGCCATCGCTTCCACCGTGACCGGAATCATCAGCTACGCACGCTGGCCTGCCGATCCGCAACCGATACGAATCTGCGTGGTCGCCAATCCCCTGTATGCACAAGGACTGTTGACGGGCCAACTCGATGCCGGGAGAAAAATCGTCACGCAGGAAATGGAAATCGACGACCCAACCATGCCCTCGTCATGCAACGTCCTGTATCTGGGTGCGTTGGATGAAAAGCAGCGGCTTGCACTGATCGCCAGCCTGGCCGGTCATCCGATCCTGACCATCAGCGAAACCGGCCCGGCCTGCAGTGCCGGCAGCATGTTCTGCCTGCGTTTCGAGCGCAACCGTGTCGGCTTGCAGATGAACCTGGATTCGATTGCGCGCAGCGGCGTGCACGTGGATCCGCATGTGCTGCTGCTATCGGCCTCGAAATCAAGGGTGCCCGATTGAACGCGCCGCTCATTCCTTCCGCGGGCGACCGGCGCAGCCTGCGCTCCACCCTCACGCGGACCTACCTCGCCCTGATCTGGCTGGCGGTCGGCGTGTCCAGCATCCTGCTGACGATACTCGGCATGATGGCGCTGCGCAGTTCCTTGCAGCAAAACCTGCAGGTGATCGCGCGTTCGATGAGCTACAACGTGACCGCCGCGGTCGTGTTCCAGGACCGCCCCGCGATCTACAGCGCCATCGCCGCGATGGGCGATGCCGGCCTCAGTGAAGTGGCCGACGTAAGCATTGCCGACGCCAAGGGAAACGTGCTGGCAACCTGGCACCACGCCGGGATCGATTCGGCACAACGCGCCGCGACGGCATCGGGCGCGGACTGGCTGGTACCGCCACCGCTTACGGTGCCCATCCTCCATGACAAAGCCGAGATCGGTCACCTGACCCTGACCGCCTACGGCGGAAGCCTGTGGAAATTCCTGCAACATGGACTGGCCTGGCTCGCGGTTGCTTTCCTGCTCAGCGCCTTGTGCGTGATGTATTTCGCACGCAAGTTTGCCGGCAACATCGTCTCGCCCCTGCATAACATGGCGCAAATCACGCGCACGATCTGCGTCGAGCGTGCGTTCAACAAACGGGTGCCCGCCGAACCCGTCACGGAATTGAACGATCTCGTCAACGATTTCAACCAACTGCTGTCCACGTTGAATTCGTGGGAACACAAGAACCAGGTCGAGTACGCGCGCTTGATCAAGCAGGCCACGCGCGACGACCTGACCGGCCTGGTCAAGCGCGGGACGTTCGACGAGCACTTGCGGGTCATGGTCGATGAAGCGGCGGTCCTGGGCAAACGCCTCGGCGTACTGTTCATCGACGTCAACGAGTTCAAGCAAATCAACGACAGGTTCGGCCACGCCGCCGGTGATGCCGTGCTGGTCGGCGTCGCAAAGAAAATCCGCGCGGGATTGCGCGAAGGCGACCTTGCGGCGCGCATCGGTGGGGATGAATTCGCGGTCCTGCTGGCGCACATCCACGTCGCCAACGATCCGGCGCAGGTCGTCGAGCGCCTGCACGCGTCCTTGAAGGATCCGCTGCCAGCACCGGATGCAGGCAAGCTCGAAGTATCGATCAGCGTCGGCGTCGCCCTCTATCCGGACGATGCCGACACGACCACCGGACTCCTGCATGCCGCGGATACGGCAATGTACAATGTCAAACGCAGCCGCGGCACGGGCCATGCTTCCCATGCCGGCGAACACGCTCCGGCGGATTCCTGAGGTAGGCGTCGATGAAGCTGATCCGGTACTGGGCGCTATCCGCGACACTGGGCATCATTGCCATCCTCTGTTTGAGCGCCTGCCAGCAGAGCGCGCCCAAGGCAGTACCGCCGGGCCTTACCACCGAACAGGTGGCCGCACTGCATGACGCCGGTTTCCACCAGACATCCGACGGATGGGAGATCGCCGGCAACGATACGATCCTGTTCGGCCGCAATATCGGCAAACTGGATCCTGGCGGGCGCGAGATCGTGTCCAGGATCGGCCGCACACTGCTCGCGGTCGACATTCGCCAGGTCCAGGTGCTCGGATTCACCGACAATACGGGAACGCCCGAATACAACCGGAAACTGTCCAAACGGCGCGCCGACGCCGTCGCCGCCGTGCTGGCCGAAATCGGCATGCCCGGCCGTGGCATAGACGCGAAGGGGATGGGCGAAAAGGATCCCGTGGCCAGCAATACGACGGCCGAAGGCCGGGCCCAGAACCGGCGCGTCGCGATCGTGGTGTCGAGTCCGTGAGGTCTTGTCGCCTACAACGGTGGGATATGTCAGCCATGGGATGAGCCTGACTTTGATCGGCACTTCAGCGGACCCACTCGCTACATCACACGTAGAAGCACCAACTCGACTCAGCGGTAAACGTCACCATGCACGAAAAGACTGCCTTGATAACGGGAATCCTTGGGCAAGATGGCGCCTATTTGGCCAAGCTTCTGCTCGAGAAAGGCTATAAAGTTTATGGATTGATCAGAAGGTATTCCAACCCACGGTTCGATACGCTCGAATACTTGGGTATCGATGATCGGATCGAATATGTCTCGGGCGACATGTCCGATGAAGCTTCGCTCATCACCGTAATAAAAACGATTCTGCCCGACGAGGTTTATAACCTGGCGGCACAGTCGTTTGTTGGTTCTTCCTGGGACCAGGCGAAGTTGACTACCGACGTGAATGCCTTGGGCGTTCTCTACATTTTGAATGCAATCAAGTCCAATTCTCCAACCACGAAATTCTACCAGGCCTCGACCAGTGAGATGTATGGCAACAATCACGACGAGGGCATACAAACGGAGGAAATGCCGTTCCATCCGCGTAGCCCCTACGCCATTGCCAAGCTGTACGCCTACTGGATGACCATCAATTTTCGAGAAAGCTATGGCATGTACTGTGCGAATGGCATCCTTTTCAACCACGAATCTCCGATTCGCGGAATCGAATTCGTCACGCGGAAAATATCGGACGGCGTGGCTCGCATCAAGCTGGGACTTTGCGACGAAATCAGGCTGGCAAATATCGACAGCAAGCGCGACTGGGGATTCGCTGGAGATTACGTCGAGGCAATGTGGCTGATGCTCCAGCAGGAGAAATCAGACGACTACGTCGTTGCAACCGGCGAGACGCATTCGGTTCGGGACTTCCTGGATGTGGCGTTCGGTTGTGTTGGAATCAGTGATTGGGGGAAATACGTCAAGATTGATCCGCGATTCAAGCGCCCAGCCGAATTGTTCACGTTGCAAGGCAAAGCGGACAAAGCCGGGAGACTGCTTGGTTGGCGCCCGAAAGTGCAATTTGAGGAATTGGTAAGAATGATGGTTGCGGCGGACATGCAGCGGTGTGCCGGCGAAATCAAATAATGCGCAATCGTTCGCGAATCGACGGGCTGTATTTCACGATGCAGTAAATCGCGCGAACAGCGTCCCTCCAGCCGATTTTCTTGCCCTCCGCATAGCTGCGACCGGAGTAAGAGATGCTGACTTCGTGGACGCGGCACCCGATTCTGGCGACTTTGGCGGTGACCTCCGGCTCAAAGCCGAAACGGTTCTCCTCGATCCGGATCGCCTGGATGACTTCGCGGCGGAACGCCTTGTAGCAGGTTTCCATGTCCGTCAGATGCAGGCGCGTGAACAAGTTCGACAGGAGCGTGAGCACCTTGTTGCCGAGCCGTTGTCGAAATGGCATGCGCGGTTGCCGCGCGTCGCTGAAACGCGAGCCGAACACGACATCGGCGCGATCGCTCAGTATGGGTTCCACCAGCGCAGGATAGTCGTTCGGATCGTATTCGAGGTCGGCGTCCTGGATGATAACGATGTCCCCGGTCGCGGCGCAGATGCCTGTGCGCAGCGCAGCGCCCTTGCCTTGGTTGACCTCGTGATAGTGAATCTGCTGAACGAGCGGTGCGATTTCCGATTGCAGGATCGCGCGCGTTCCGTCGTGCGAGCAATCGTCGACGATGATGATTTCCTTCGGCGCGCACGGCGACATGCGCACCGCGTCGACAAGCGCACGGATGGTTCTTGCTTCGTTGTAGCAAGGAATCACGACCGACAGCTTCATCACTGAATGATTCCCCTGTTTTCGCACGGCGTGTCGCGGATTGCGCTTGCCAGCGTCATCCGGCCAGCATCACGATGCCGATCAACGCAAACAGCCATCGATAGCGCCGTTGCATCCACACGGCGGTCTGGAAGTCCAAGCCGCGCCGCAGCGCCTGCGCAGCCCACGCGACGTGCAGCAGCCACGCGAGCGGGCTCCACAGCAACAGCCGCGGCAGGAAACCGAGCGCTGCCAGCCCGATGAGCATCGCATAGGCTGCCGAAAACGCGAACAGGCTGGCGAGGAAAGTGCGCCGGCGGCCGAACACCACGGCGTTCGTGCGTATGCCGTTCAGCAGGTCGCCATCGTAGTCGCGCACTTCCTGGTTGAGATGACCGGCAGCGAACACCAGGCCGAAGAAGAGGCCGATCCAGACTCCCGTGGCGTCGAACGCGTGCGACAGGGTATAGCCAAGAAGGAAGTGCAGGGTTCCCCCGACCAGGTGAACGAGCGATCCTGCAACGGGCGTGCCCTTGCCCAGCACCGGAGACGCCGAGTACAGAAAGCCGAGCGCAGCGATCGCGCCACCGATGCCCAGCGTCCGCACGCCGTCGGCCGCGAAAGCGGTGGCTGCCGCGATGAGAAGCGCGACCGCGAGCCACGCGACGTCGCGCCTGCCGATCCCGTGCCGAGTGAATACGAGCGGCGCGCGCAACGGATCACGCATGTCGCCGTCGCACCCGGCCCAATCGTTGAAGACGAAGATATGCGCCGTGAGCGCGCAGCTGCCGAGCAGTAACAAGACGAGCGGGACGATACCGTGGCGTTCGACGCTGTAACCGCCGAGGAAGCTGCCGAGAATCGGCGAGGCCTGAAGCGCGAGCACTTCCACCGTCCGCGTGGACGCGAAGTACCGCAGGGTGCGCGCCAGATTGCGGACATGCTGCGGTGAGGTCATGGTGTCGATGGGCGTGGCTCCACGCTTTTCATGCTGGTTGCTTCGTATAGCCGCAGCCATAGCGCGTAGCCGAAGTCCTGCGACCAATAGAACCGTTTTACGGTTGCCATGGGATCGTTGTGGTACAGCAGTGGCGGCGCGTGGCGGACCTGCGCGAAATCGTCCGCGGCGAGCCGCGTGAGCACCCGGCGCGCCGCCTGCTGCACCTCCGCGTTCGCAGGCGAGGCCGCGGAGTCCACAAACAGGCGCGCCGCCTCGCTCCAGATCTCCTGTTCCGGCGCGGGCAGCGCCAACCGTTCCGTTGGCAGCGCAAGCGTGCAACCGAGCCGGTTCAGTTCGGCCGCGCGCAGGTAAGGGATGAGCGCGGACTTGGCATAGTAGACCCAGACGTCTCCATCGCGGATCGAGCGCCGCAGCGCGCCGCAAAGCTTCTGCGCGGCCGGCGGGTCGAACTGGCGCAACATCAGGTACACGTGCATCTGGATGGCAACGTCGGTCGGGTTGGGGTCGACGCCCGGGTCGATGCATTGGTAATCCTTGCGCGCCGCGAGCCAGGTACGGTAGAGGCCGCGCGCGTCGCGATAAAAGGCAAGCGTGCCGAGCATGGCTTGCCGCCTCGGGTCGTCGCTGCGTCCGGCGATTCTCCACACCAGGGCGGTGTCGTCGGCATCCGGCGTGATTGCGCAGCCGAGCTTGCCGATCGTCGGCCCGTCCGGCAGTCCGTGATAGCGCACAAGTCCGCCGCTTTCGATCTGCGCCGCGAGGTGCTCTCGCGCACGCGCGAGAGCGGATTCGAGACCTTGCGCGTGCTCGATCGGGGCGAGCATGTCGACGAGCATCGACGTCAGGAACGTGTTCATCTCCTGCTGCGGCGCCAGATAACGCATCCCACTCGTATAGGAGGTGAGCCATGCACCGTATCCGGTTTGATCTTCGCGCAGCAGCGCCGCCGCACGTACCGCCATGGCATCCAACTCGGATGCCGACGCAGGTTGGCGCTTCGCGTCGGTTTCCGCGACAGGCTGCTCGGCGACAACGAACACGCGCTGCTCGCGAACGATGCGGAAATCGCTGCCGGGTCCGATGCGGACGGCGAGCTGAAGCACGCGCTCACCGGGCGGCACGCCCCAGAGCGCGGCCGTCACGTGCCAGCCCGAGCGTGCGTGCGTGTGCATGGCCGCGTCGACATCCGGCCGCGGCAGGAAGTTCGTAGTCGTGCCGACCACGACCCCGTCCACCAGCACCGCCAGTTGCGCAGGAGTTCGTGCGCAGGCGAGCGCCCAGCCCTCGACCGTTGCGCCGGGTTCGAGCTTGGGCGGTTGCCCGCTGGTCGCGATCAGCGTCTGTCCCACGCGATCGATCGTGCCGGTGGCGTCGCACTGCAGCTCGCCGCCCGCAGGCGCATGGCGCAGCTCGACGAGGAACGGCGTGTTGTGCGGATCCCAAGCGCCGCGCATGGAGGGGGAGGTTCCCGCGTAGATGAGCGCGTCGCTCGTCTTCGTATACCAGAACGCGCCTACCGCCTGCACGCAAACCGATACGGCGATTGCCAGGACGAACATGCCGCGCGCGAACGGACGCAGCGCCGGCGCCGCGGGCGCGACCATCCATGCCAGGATCGGCAGGATATCGGTCATGTAGCGCGGCCCCCAGCACACCCCGGCACGCCAGTCGACCATTGCATAGAGCACGATCTGGGCGGCGACGGCGGCGCCGAACGCCACGGCGAGCGCTCGCGATCCGGGTGAGCGCAAACGCCGCGCCAGGCCCGCCGGAACGAGGATCAGGAACGGCGAGAACACGAGCAGTCCGCGCGTCGGGCTGAGCAACAGCCCGGCCAGTCCGGACCAATCGTGCTGGAAGAAATTCCTGGGGGGCCTGACCAGTCCATACCCGCCGGCGAAAAGACCGATGAACGCGACGTTGTAGTACAGCACAGCCGCCAGCGGCACGACGGCGCCGGCGACGAGCCACGTCGCGCTGCGCCAGGATCGGCACACGACGAAGATTCCGATTGCCGCGGCGACCAGCGCGTCCGGCGGGCGATTGGCCGCCATGAGCACGCACACGGCACCGAGCAGGCCGGTGCGAAAGCGGCTGGCAGGTGAAAGGACCAGCAGCAAAGCCAGCGCGATCAGCAATTCGCCCGTGCCGTGTTGCCATAGCGCCTGGCTAGAAATCATCCAGGTATCGGTTCCGAAGGCGAACGCGAGGGCCAGTGGAACGCTCCACCGATTTCCCTCACGGCGCAGCATTAGGAAAATGAGGACACTTGCGGCCGCCGCGAGGATCGACGCTGCGAGTTTCTCCATCAGCTCCGCCACCCGATCGACCTGCGGTTGTTCCCAGCCGTGCGCATCGAGCCAGGCGACGGCCGGGAGGTAGAGCGGCGCCACAAGCAAAGGCGTCACCACCGGATAAACGGACGCCAGCAAGTGCTCGCGCGTGCGCATCATCCAGTAGGCTCGCGGCTCGAGATAGGCGACTTTGCCGGCAGCTCCCGCCGGCCGCTGCGCTTCAAAGCCTAGCGGATGTCCGCGCGCGATCAGATGCGCTTGAGCGCTGAGTTCGAGAGTGCCGTCGTGCAAGAGAATCAGCGGCAGATATCGGGCGGACAGGGTATCCCCTGCGCCGATCTGCCGAAGATTGACGTTGTAGACCAGCAGACAAACCAGTGCCAGAATCAGCGGCGCCGCGAAGGATCGCAAGCGTGAGCGTTGTGCAAAGCGAACGGGCGTCGTCACGACCCGAGTTCGGGCTCGCCGCTGCCGCTCCGGTGCCTGCGCTCGAGCAGACCAGACGCGGACCTCTTCTCAAAAGTTTGAACCTGCCAGCCACCCGACGAAATCGGGATCGCCGCGCTAATTCTCGGCGTGCGGTTTGGCATAGGCGCGGAAAAGGGTCGGTAGCGATGCATGGCGCAAAAGTTTGGCGAATCGACAGGGCGCCATGACGTTGGTATCTTAACTGCCTCTGCACAAGACGGAAAGCCACCCCGCATGGGCCCAGCCGGGCGGAAAACACTGGTAACTGGCGGTGCGGGTTTTCTGGGCTCCCACTTGTGCGATGCGCTGATCGAGCGCGGTGCCGATGTGCTTTGCCTGGACAATTTCCACACCGGCACACGAAGCAATCTCGAGCCATTGTCGGGACATCGCCGGTTCGAACTGCTTGCTCATGATGTCACACTCCCGCTCCACATCGACGTCGACCGCATCTTCAACCTCGCCTGCCCGGCCTCACCGCGGAATTACCAGCACGATCCTGTGCAGACGACCAAGACCTGCGTGCAGGGCGCCATCAACATGCTCGATCTCGCAGCGGGCCAGCGTGCTCGTATCCTGCAGGCGTCGACCAGCGAAGTCTACGGCGATCCGGAAGTCCATCCGCAGCCGGAAAGCTACTGGGGCCGGGTCAACCCGATCGGCATGCGCAGCTGCTACAACGAAGGCAAGCGTTGCGCCGAAACGCTGTTTTTCGACTATCGGCGGCAATACGATCTCGAGATCAAGGTCGTGCGCATCTTCAATACGTACGGTCCGCGCATGTACCCGGACGACGGTCGCGTCGTCAGCAACTTCATCGTCCAGGCGCTACGCGGACACGATGTCACGCTGTATGGCGACGGCAGCCAGACCCGCTCGTTTTGCTACGTGGATGATTTGATCGATGCACTGCTGGCCGCGATGGATACGCCGGCCGAATTCACCGGCCCCGTCAACGTGGGCAATCCCGCCGAATTGAGCATGCTCGAACTCGCCGAGCTCGTACTGCGGCTCAGCGGCAGCAAATCGCGTATCGTCCATCGGCCCTTGCCGCCTGACGATCCCAAGGTACGCCAGCCGGACATCGGACTGGCGAGGCAAGAGCTGGGCTGGGAACCCAGGGTGCCGCTCGACGAGGGGCTGAAGGAAACGATCGCCTACTTCAGAACGCTCCTGAAGTCATGAAGCCTTCGACCTCGCGCGGCGCCGACAGCGATCGCACCGTATTCTTCACGATCGCATCGCGTAACTATCTGGCATATGCGATGACGCTGATGCAATCCATCGCGCAGCATTACCCCTGCGCGCCGACGTACCTGATCCTGGCCGATCGCGACGACGGCGACAGCACTCTGGTCGATGCCCCGTTTGCCACGATCCCGGCCGAAGCGCTCGCATTGCCGGATTTCGACGCGTTCGCGTTTCGCTACAACATCATGGAATTCAATACGGCGATAAAGCCGTACGCATTCGCCTACCTGCGTCGACTGCATCCGCACGCGGGAGTCGTCTATCTCGATCCCGACGTTCTCGTCATCGAGCCGCTCGCACGAGTCGAGGCGGCGCTCGCGGAAGGCGCGCTGGCCGTGCTGACGCCGCATCTGCTCGAGCCGATCGATGACGATCGACATCCAGGCGAACGCGAAATCCTCGCGAGCGGCACTTACAACTGCGGATTCATCGCGATCGGAGCGCATGCGCAGGCCGATCGCCTGATCGCATGGTGGGCCGATCGTCTCGAGTTCGGAGCAATCAGCGACATCGCTGCGGGACTGTTCACCGATCAGAAATGGATCGATCTCGTGCCGGGCATGTTTGCGGACGTCGTAATCCTGCGCGACGAGGGTTACAACCTCGCATACTGGAATCTGTCACAGCGTCCCGTGTCGAGGCGCGGGCGACATTGGTATGCGGCGGAGCGGCCGCTCGTTTTCGTCCATTTCAGCGGCATCGATGTCGATCGTCCACAGCAATTTTCCAAGCACCAGAACCGCCATACCCAAGCGACGATCGGCGACTTGCGACCCTTGTACGCGGAGTACCTCGGTCGCCTGAGCGCAAACGGCCATGCGGAACATCGCGTCAAGCCGTACGCGTTCGGTCGATTCGACGACGGCGAGCCGATATGTGATCCCGTACGCGCCGTATACCGCCGCTATTTCGACAAAGGGACGGCGCAGCCGCAACGTCGGCCGTTCGCCATGGACCGCACTTTGTACGACCTGCCGTGCGATGAACTGCCCGAGCGCGCCGACGCGCCGATCACGCGCCTGATGTATGCCACGTGGAAAATGCGCACGGATCTGCGGCGCGTGTTCGACCTCGGCGAGGCAGAAGGTCGCGAGGGGTTCATCCGCTGGTTTGTGCGCGCGGCAGGCCCGGATATTGGGATTCCGGCGCGGCACATCGATCCGGTATGCCGGGCATTGGCCGCACCCGAGGTCGGCGCGGCGGGCAATCGCCCCCGCGACAAATGGCGTCCCGCATCGGTACCGGTGCGACGCGCAGGGTCGTTGCTGCTGGACCTGCTCAATTGGAGCTGTCGCTTTCCTTTTGCCCTGCGTCTTTACGCGACGATCCCGGCGAGCACGCGCCATCGCCTGCGCCGCCGACTCGAACGTGCCGCTTTCACGAAAAAGCGTGTGCCCGCTGCGGCAACCCAGCGCGCAGAATACCCGGCGGGGATCAATCTGATCGGCTACGCGCACGGCGAATTCGGCGTCGCCGAGATCTTGCGCAGATACGCCTGGACGCTGCAGGGCGGCGGCGTGCCGTTCGTTGTGCGCAACTTCGACGTCGGCGTCGCAAGCCGACAAGGCGATCGCAGCATGCAGCGCTTCCTGGCGGAGGAATGCCGCTACGACGTGAACCTGTTCTGCATCAATGCCGATCAGTTACCCGTTGCGCACCGGTATCTCGGTGATGCCGTCTTCGGCGGACGTTACAACATCGCCTGCTGGTTCTGGGAGCTGGAGAAATTCCCCGAGCAATGGCATGGCGCGATTGATCTCGTCGACGAAATCTGGGTGACTTCGACGTTCGTGCGTGACGCGATCGCCGCGTCGACAACCAAGCAGGTGCATATCGTACCGGTTGCTCTCGGCGAGGATTTGCCCAAGAGCCATTCACGCAGCGAGTTTGGACTGGAGGAGGGCTGCTTTCTGTGCCTTGTCAGCTTCGACTTCAACTCCTTCAAGACGCGAAAGAACGCCGAAGGCGCGATCGCCGCGTTTCGCCGCGCTTTTCACGACGGCCGCCGTGACGTGCGCCTGGTGATCAAGACGATCAACGGTGAACGGCACCCGGAGGAATTGCGGAAGCTGACCGACGCCGCCGGTGGCGACGATCGCATCGAGGTGCGCGATGGATTTCTCGACCGCGCCGGAATGTGGGCGCTGCAGGCGTGTTGCGATTGCTACATCTCATTGCATCGCTCCGAAGGCCTGGGTCTCGGGATGGCGGAATGCATGCTATTGGGCAAACCTGTCGTCGCGACGGCCTACTCCGGCAATCTCGCCTTCATGGACGCGGACAACAGTTGCCTCGTCGGATATTCCCTCGTTCCGGTGAAAGAGGGCGAGTATCCGGCCTGGCAGGGCCAACATTGGGCCGAACCGGACATCGAACAGGCCGCCGCGTACCTGCGCCGACTGGCCGACGACCCGGCCTATGTACGACAGATTGGGGAAAAGGCGCAGGCGAGCGTGCGCCAGAGACTTTCCGCGAACGCGTGTCTGGCGGCGATGACGGCTCGACTTGCGGAAATTCGCTCACGAGCGATGCCCTGAGGGGCGTATTGCTGAATTGACCCTGCGCTTCCGCGGAGATTCGCTACGCTTTGGCATTTCCAGGCTTGACCGTACGCTCGGGTATCAAGCCATAGGCAAGGTCCGTCTTCCTCGCATTCGTGTCGGAGCGCGAACAATCCACCAAGAGACGTTCTCCCCAGCTATCGTTTCGATCGACTCGGAATTCAGTGTCGCGCAGCAGTGCAAAGAGGCATTCCTTGTTCGGCACCCAGAAGTTGGTGATGTCGTTGGCGAGCGTCCGTGCTTCGTAGTATCGCGCCACCGCGACGCCGGGCAAGAGGTCCGGCTCATACTGGGTTTCGAGAAGCAGGCGATTTCGGCACAATCGCGCAAGAAGGTGCAGCGCGCGCATCATGTCAGGGAGGTGATAGAGAACGCCCAGGAACAGCACGACGTCGAATTTGCCGAAATCCGTGACGTCCATGTCGTACAGGTTCGCCTGCCGGTAATCGAATTCCAGGCCCGTGAGTCGTTCCATGGCGCCGAATCCATGGCCAGCCTTGGCTCGATAGTCGACGGCAGTCACCAAGGCTCCACGGCGCGCCATGCTCATCGAAAAGAAACCGTCCGAGGGGCCGACGTCCAGGACCCGCATGTTGGTCATGTCTGCCGGCAATTGCAGCTTTTCCAGAAGAAATTGAGGATCATAACTACCTGGAGTCACGATGCCCGGAAACACTTCGAATTTGTGGTGCCAGTGCGGGACTTCCGAAACGATCGCCCGGGCCCGGTCCCGATCGATCGAAGTCGACCTTGGTGCTTGCTCGTGCATCCGTATAGTCTCTGGCCAGGGTGCCGCGCCGATCAGGAGTTGAACGTATGAATTCAGAGAGTTCGCGTGGCCGTCGCGTTTCGACCGTATTCGACTATACAGCACGCTTGAATCGGTGAAAGCGCCATGACCGGCAGAACCGCCATCGTTGTCCTTGGAATGCAACGCAGCGGCACCTCCGCGCTGACGCGCACACTGAGTCTTCTTGGCGCGAGTCTGCCACGCAACCTCGTTGCCCAAGGTTTGGGCAACGAGACTGGTCATTGGGAGTCCGATGCGGCGATCCGTCTCAACGATGAAATCCTGGAGCGGGCCGGATCATCGGTGAACGATCTCGACCTGCTATCCGATGTCCAGCTGGAAATGCTTGCCTCCGCGGGCTTCGTCGATCGACTGAAGAACTTGATCGCCGACGAATACGCGGACGCCGCGACCTTCGCGGTGAAGGACCCGCGCATTGCCCTGGTGTTCCCGTTGTGGGAAGCCGCGCTGGTCGAATTGAACATACGCTGCGTCGTCGCAATCATCTCGCGCAATCCCGTGGAAGTTGCCCGGTCGATGCGCAAGCGACAGGGCTTGGCCGGCGACGCGCAGCCCTGGCCCCTGGAGCGTGGCGGCCTGACCTGGCTGCGCTACAACCTGGCCGCAGAGAGACATACGCGCAGCAGCCGCAGGGTATTTTGCGAATTTTCGCGTCTGCTGGACGACTGGAGGTCGGTTGCGCGGCACCTCAGCGACACGCTCGACGTTGCATGGCCGATATCCGTCGCGAAAGCCGCGCCGAACATCGACGCCTTTCTTTCGCGCGATCTGCGGCACCACCGCGAATGCGATGATTTCGGATCCGGTCCAGGCATCTGGTCCGAATGGATCGCGCCGGTTTTTTCCCAACTGCGCGCAGCCGGCGAAGGCCGCGTACCGGATCGGGTAATTCTTGACGCCGTAAGGCAGTCGTTCGAGGACCTCTCCGGCTCTCTCCGACATCCCACCTCGCCGCAATCGAGCGTTTCCCGCAACGCAAACGTCACCGCGTCGGTGATCGACGAGCTGTCTTGTTCGGCGCTCGCGCCACTTTCAGATTATCTGATTGGCACAGAGCTGGAACAGGCCAGGCTCAATCGGGACCTGGAACGGGCGAGGGTTCGCGCCGCGCTCGAGCGGCAGACTGCCCGGGCGATCATCGCGGCCGGCAGCGATGTCCTGACGGGCGAGGTAGGACGGTATGTGCGCAGCCTGCAAGCTGCCTTGGAAGAGCGATCGAGAATTGCCTCGGAGGCCGAGCGCTACGCGAAATCGCTGGAGGAGACGCTCGCT
>DATJIL010000111.1:0-16735 GCA_035493385.1 Rudaea sp. | reverse complement strand
GATGATCGCGTCCTCGGTTGCCGCTGCCTGCAATTCGAAATTGAAGGTGCGGCAGAAGCGCTTGCGCAGGGCCAGGCCCCAGGCGCGGTTGAGGCGGCTGCCAAACGGCGAATGGATCACGAGTTGCGTGCCGCCGGATTCGTCGAAGAAACGTTCCATCGCCAATTCTGTTTGCGTCGGCAGCATGCCGAACGCGGCCTTGGCGCCGCCGAGGTAATCGACGATCTGGCGTGCGGCGGATTCGCGCAGGCCGACGTCGTCGCGCAGCCAATTTTCCGCGGCCGCTGCGCCATTTTCCAATTGCACGGAAACCTCCTCGCGCAACCGCGCCACCGCAAACGACAGCTCGTCGCTGCGCCCCGGCGCCTCGCCGAGCCAGAACGGAATGGTCGGCGGCGCGCCTTGCGCGTCTTCCACGCGTACTTTGCCGCGTTCGACGCGCAGGATGCGATACGACGTGTTGCCGAGCTGGAAGGTATCGCCGGCCATGGATTCGACCGCGAAATCCTCGTGCACCGTACCGACGCGCTGTGCCTGCGGTTCCAGCACGACCTCGTAATCGGCGGTATCGGGAATCGCGCCGCCCGAAGTGATCGCGGTCAGGCGCGCGCCGCGTCGTGCGCGCAGCATGCCGTTGACCGCGTCGCGGTGGATATAGGCGCCGCGCGGTCCGCGCCGCGTCGTGTACCCGTCGGCGAGCATGCGCAGGATTTCCCGGAACGCGTCGGGCGAGGTTTCCGCATACGGATACGCGCGTCCAATCAGCGCGAACAGTTCGTCCTCGTTCCATTCACGGCAAGCCACTTCCGCCACGATTTGCTGGGCGAGGACATCGAGCGCGTTCTTCTCGACGTGCAGCGTGTCGAGTTCGCCGCGACGCACCGCGTCGAGCAGCGCCGCGCATTCGACCAGGTCGTCGCGCGATGTCGGGAACAGGCGCGCCTTCGGCATGCCGTCGACCGCATGATTGGCGCGGCCGGCGCGTTGCAGGAAAGTGGCGATCGCGCGTGGCGAGGCGAGTTGGCAGACTAGGTCCACGTCGCCGATGTCGATGCCGAGCTCCAGCGACGCGGTGGCGACCAGCGCGCGCAGCTCGCCGCGCTTGAGGCGCTGCTCTGCGGCGAGGCGCTGCTCGCGCGCCAGCGAACCGTGATGCGAAGTGACGGCATCCTTGCCGAGCAGTTCGGACAGGTGCCGCGCAACGCGTTCGGCCATGCGCCGGGTGTTGACGAAAACGAGCGTCGTGCGATGGGCTTGGATCAGTTCCGCCAAGCGCGCGTAGACCTGCGTCCACACGTCGCCGGACATCACCGCCGACAGCGGCGAGGGCGGCAGTTCGATGGCCAGGTCGCGCTCGCGCGTGTGGCCAACGTCGACGATTTCGCAGCGCGAGTCGATGCAGCCAGCCGTCCCTGGAACATCGTCCATTCGGCTTCCTGCCTCATTGTCGCGTGGCGCACGCGATGCGTTACTTCGCATCGCGTCAGCGCACCTCGCTCCACCCAGCAAGAACTTCGCGACTTCTGAAATCGGTTTTTGCGTCGCCGAAAGACCAATCCGCGTCAGCGGCCGTCCGCACAACGCTTCGAGGCGTTCCAGCGACAGCGCCAGATGCGCGCCGCGCTTGCTGGGCGCGAGCGCGTGGATTTCGTCGACGATCACGCTGCGCGTTGAAGCCAGCATCATGCGGCCTGATTCCGAGCCAAGCAGGATGTACAGCGATTCCGGCGTCGTCACCACGATATGCGGCGGGCGTCGTTTCATTGCGTCGCGTTCGCTCTGCGGCGTGTCGCCAGTGCGCACGCTGCCGCGGATATCGACGTCGGGCAGGCCCATCTCGAACAACTTGTCGCGGATGCCGGCGAGCGGCGCTTCCAGATTGATGCGCACGTCGTTCGACAGCGCCTTGAGCGGCGAGACGTAGACGATGCGGGTTTCGTCGGCGAGATTGCCGGCGACGCCGGCGCGCACCAGCGCGTCGATCGCGGCAAGGAAGGCGGCCAGGGTTTTTCCCGACCCGGTCGGTGCGGCGATCAGCGCATGCCGGCCGGACTGGATCGCCGGCCAGGCACGTTCCTGCGCTGGAGTGGGTGCCGGGAATGCGCCGCGAAACCACGCCGCGACGGCGGGATGGAAGTTGTCGAGCGGCATGGCACAATTGTCCTCCGGATGACGCGGCGATGCTATCCGCGGCTCATCTCAAGCAATGAGATGGCGTCGGAATCTGGCAAAATAGGCGACTTTTCCCGATCCGGAACCTGCCATGAGCCATCACGACATCCGCTCCGCCGCGCGCCCCGAGCCCGACCAGGCCATGGTCGACATCGCCAACTACGTCGTCGACTACCGGATCGAATCGAAAGAGGCCTACGACACCGCGCGCTACATGCTGATGGATTCGCTGGGCTGCGCGATGCTGGCGATGAGATTTCCGGAAATGGTGAAGCATCTCGGCCCGCTCGTCCCGGGCGCGACCCTGCCGGGCGGCACGCGCGTACCCGGCACGAGCTGGGAACTCGATCCCGTGCAGGCGGCCTACAACATCGGCGTGCAAGTGCGCTGGCTGGATTTCAACGACACCTGGCTCGCCGCGGAATGGGGCCACCCGTCGGACAACCTCGGCGCCATCCTCGCCGTCGCCGATTATGTTTCGCGTCGCAACATTCGCGAAGGCAAGGCGCCGCTGACGATCCGCGACGTGCTCACCGCAGCGATCAAGGCGCACGAAATCCAGGGTTGCTACGCGCTGAAGAATTCATTCAATCGCGTCGGCATGGACCACGTCATCCTTGTGCGCCTGGCATCGACGGCGGTCGCCACGCAGATGCTCGGCGGCGGCAAGGACGAGATCGTCAACGCGGTTTCGCACAGCTGGATCGACAACGGCGCGTTGCGCACCTACCGCCACGCACCGAACACCGGCCCGCGCAAGAGCTGGGCAGCGGGCGACGCCTGCCGGCGCGCGGTGACGCATGCGCTGAATGCGGTCAAAGGCTGCGTCGGCTATCCGTCCGCGCTGACCGCGAAGACCTGGGGATTCTACGACGTGGCGTTCAAGGGCAAGGCGTTCGAATTCGAACGCGGCTTCGGCAGCTACGTGATGGAGAACGTCCTGTTCAAGATTTCGTTCCCGGCCGAGTTCCACGCGCAGACCGCGGTCGAATGCGCGATGAAGCTGCATGCGCAGGTGGCCGGCAAGCTCGACAGGATCGAGCGCATCGAGATCGAGACCCAGGAAGCGGGCGTGCGCATCATCGACAAGACCGGGCCGCTGGCGAACTACGCCGACCGCGACCATTGCATCCAGTACATGGTTGCCGTGCCGTTGATCTTCGGCCGCCTGACCGCGGACGACTACAACGACGCCGTCGCTGCCGATCCACGAATCGACGCGCTGCGCGGCAAGATGACGGTCAAGGAGAATCCCCAGTTCACCAAGGATTATTTCGACGCGGGAAAACGCTATATCGGCAATTCGTTGCAAGTCTTCTTCGCCGACGGCAGCAAGACCGACAAAGTGTCCATCGATTATCCGATCGGCCACCGCAAGCGCCGCGCCGAGGGGATTCCGGTACTGTTGAAGAAATTCGAAGCAGCCCTGGCCGGACATTTGCCCGCACGCCAGGTTCAGCGCATTCTCACGGCCAGCAAGGACCCTGCGGCGTTCGAGGCGATGGCGCTGCCGCAACTGATGGATTTGTTCGTGGTTTGAGCGCCAAAAATTCAAGTTTGGACAAGGGCTTGCAAAAAATGTCACCAGCTCCAGTCTGACTGTATCCTGAACGGTGCAGGCTGGAGGATGTCCGCCGATTTTGCTAGACTGTCACGGCTCGCGTTGCGATGTGCTAACGTATAATTAACGCGACGCAAACGCCGTAGGGTTCGCGGCGTAATTGTGTACCGCGCGAGCGGAGCGGACGCCAAAAAAACTAGCTAGAGGAGAGTCTCCGATGAAACGTAATACCTTGTTTGTCCTGATCGCCCTGGGATTGGGCGGCGTGGGCGTCGCCAACGCCCAGGATGCCAGCAGTTGGTACTTGGCTCCGCGTTTGGGTATCGTCGCGCCGGATAGCGCGCGCACGACCAAGACTTCGGTGTTTGCCGGAATCGGCCTCGGCACTTGGGTCAACCCGAACCTGGCCGTCGATTTCGAATACGGCATCAATAACGCTGATTTCAAGAACACTTCGCCGCGCGACGGCCACCAGTGGGAAAGCGTGCAGCTCGATGTCGCCGCGCGCTGGTTCTTCGGCGAGATCGGCTCCGGCTGGCGTCCGTACCTGATGGGCGGCATCGGCGCGCAGCGTCACAAGGCTTACTCGGGCTTCCTGCTGCACGGCGGCTACGCCTCCGGCGGCGGCTGGGATCCGATGGTCACGGGCGGTGTCGGCATGCAGTACAACATGTCCGATCGTCTGGCGTTCCGCGGCGAAATCGCGGCACGTTACGACCGCGACAACAACTCGCTGAATACGGATTTGGCCAGTTCCTACGGCTTCAACCGTCACAGCGGATTTACCGATGGGATCGTCACGGTCGGCCTGACCTACAGCTTCGGCGGTGGCTCGGCCCCGGCCGCGGCGCCGAAGCATGAAGAGGCGGCTCCGCCGCCGGCCGCTCCGCCGGCCCGCGAAGAAGCGACTCCGCCGGCCGCGGTTTCCATCGACCTGCGTGGCGTCGAATTCAAGTTCGACCACCCGCGCGTCGGCGAAAAGCTGGTGCCGTCGCTCAAGGCCCCGACCTCCGAGTCCGTGCAGATCCTCGACGAGGCCGTCGATACGCTCAAGCGCTATCCGAACGTGCACGTCTCCGTCGACGGCTACACCGATTCCGTCGGCAGCGATGCGTACAACCAGAAGCTGTCCGAGCGTCGCGCCAAGGGCGTGTACGGCTACCTGACCGAGCATGGCGTCGATGCCAGCCGTCTGGATGGTCCGAAGGGCTTCGGCGAATCGAACCCGATCGACACCAACAAGACCAAGGAAGGCCGTCAGCGCAACCGCCGCGTTGAGCTGAAGGTGGAAAGCCAGTAAGGGTTCCGCTCACTGCAATACGAAAGAGCCCGGCAATGCCGGGCTCTTTCTTTTCAGCGCTTCACGAAACGATAGTGGGCGACCAGCCACTCGTTGCCGTCGCGATAACCGAACAGCTCGGCACAAGCCATCCAGAACATGCGCCAGCGCTGGTGCCAGATGCGCGCCTGTTCGCCGTAGGCCTGCCCCAGCACCTGCAACACCTCTACGCGGCTCGCATCCTGATTGGCGAGCCACAAGTTGGCGGTCCTGGCGTAGTGCGTTCCCGGCAATCGCCACTGTTGCTCGATGGCGAGATCGTGCTGGAACCAGAGCAGGGTATCGGCCGACGGCATGAGGCCGCCAGTGAAAAAATAGCGGCCCATCCAGTTGTCGTCGCCTTGCGTCTCGAACGGATACATCAATTCGCGGTGACAGAAGATATGGACGAAGAGCTTGCCGTCCGCGCGCAGCCACGAAGCGATGCGTTCGAGCAGGGTCGCGTAGTTGCGCATGTGCTCGAACATCTCGATCGATACGCAGCGGTCGAAGCTCGACGCCGGCAGTTCCAGCCGATTGACGTCCTGGGTGATGACCTCGACGTTGTCGAGTCTGAGCGCGCGGCTGCGCGCGAGGATGAATTCGCGTTGCGGCTTCGAGTTGGACACGGCGGTGATGCGGCTGCGCGGATAATTCTGCGCCATCCACAGCGTCAGCGAACCCCAGCCGCAACCGAGTTCGAGAATGTCCTGTCCGTCGGCAAGCTGTGCGCGTTCGCCGTAAAGCGCGAGCATGGCGTCCTCGGCCTGGTCCAGGGTTTCCAGCCCGGTCGGAAAGTAGCAGCTCGAATATTTCAAGCGATTACCGAGGCACAACTCGAAGAATTTTGCCGGCAGTTCGTAATGCTGCGCGTTCGCTGCGTCGGTGTGGATCGCGACCGGACTGGTTCGCAGTTCTTCGAGGCAACGCTGGAACCGTGCCCACGCCGCGGCCGCATCGTCCGAGCTTTCTCCGGCGAGACGCTGCGCGCACAAGCGGCGAATGCCCGCGCGGATGAGCCAGTCCGGCAAAAGGCCGCGTTCGCACAGGCCGGTCAGGCCGCCTTCGGCCGGCGCGGCCATGGGCAGTGTTTCGCTGGCGCCACTCGTCATGAATGCGATCCTTTCGGAAACCACGGGATGAACATGGACGTCGTGCGCTGATAATCGCGGTAATCGTCGCCGCGCGAGCGCAGCGCCTGCGCCTCCGTGAACGGGATGCCGGTGATCCAGACCAGGGATGCGACCATCAGGACCGGTCCGAGCAGGCTGAGCAGCCACGCCGGGAACGGTGCGCCGACGGCGAGGAACACGTAGGTGAACCAGTGCAGCCATTCGAAGAAATAATTCGGATGGCGCGAATACCGCCACAGTCCGACACGGCAGGTCTTGCCGCGGTTCTGCGGATTTGCGCGGAAAGCGGCCAACTGCGCATCGGCGATGGATTCGCCAGCCAGGCTCACGATCCAGATTGCCAGGCCGAGTCCGCACCAGACCGAGAACGTCTCGCGCGGATTCTCGGCCACGGCCGCGAAAGGCAGCGAGAACAGTGCGATCAACAAGGCCTGGCCCATGAAGAACGCGAAGAACTTGCGCTGGTCGCCATGCCAGTATTCGCGCAGGTAGCGATAGCGCCCGTCTTCGCTTTCGTTCAACACGCGCGCGAGGATATGCAGGCACAACCGGAAACCCCACAAGCTGCCGAGCAGGGCGACGGCGAGCCGCGACGCCAGCCCGCCGCTGCCGACCGCTGCGTAGAACAAGGCGCTTGCGCCCATGCCCGCCGCCCAGATCGCATCTACGATGCCGGCGTTGCGGGTGCGGCGCTGGATCAGCCAGCCGATGACCATGGCGACGCAGGCCACGATCCAGACATACAGGATATTCAGTGGATTCATCGCCAGGCCTCGCGCAATGATGACGTCGCCGGCACCGACGTCAGGTGCCGGGCCAGCCAGAAAAGGGCCGGTGTCAGGATCGCCCATGCCAATGCCAGCGCGCCGAATGCGAGCGCGGGATCGGCGGCGATTGCCAGCGCGTTCCAGCCGCGCGCGGCGGCGAGGTAGGCGAGCGGCGCACCGATGGCACCGAGCACGGACGCCAACGCCAGATGCGATTTCAGCCAGGCCAACGAATGGTTCAGGGTGAGGGCGAAGCTCATCCACAGCGCGACGATCCAGATCGGCGCATAGTCGGGCCACGGCACGGGCGCCGCGTAAACGAACAAGCCGCCGCGAATGCAGAACGAATCGACGATGAAGCCGACCACTGCCGCGCACAGCATCAGTTCGAGATCGGCCACGCGCAGGCGCGAAACGGCAAGTTGCCATGCCGCGAACACGGCGAACATGGCCGGTCCCGCCCACCACCAGCCGCGTGCGGCGCCGGCGATGGCCGCGAGCCACGTGGCTTGATAAAAAACGACGTTGATCCAGAGATTCACGGCGACGTGTCCAGATTGGGGAGGTACGCGGCGCGCCGGCAACCCGGCTTGACCAGCAGCATCTGCACGTCGCCGGTCGAGCGTTCGTGGAATCCGGCTTCGCAATAGGCGAGATAGAAATCCCACATGCGCACGAAACGCTCGTCGTAACCGAGCGCGCGCACGTCGGCGATGCGTCGATGGAAACGCTCGCGCCATGCGGCGAGGGTCAGCGCATAGCTCGGACCGATGTCTTCGAGGTGGAACAATTTCAGATCGCTCGCGCGCGCCGTGGCTTCGAGCATCACGCCCACTGCCGGAATGAAGCTGCCCGGAAAGATGTAGCGCTTGATGAAATCCACGGCGCGCAGAGCCTGTGCGTAGCGGTGATCCTCGATGGTGATGGCCTGGATCAAGGCCATGCCGTCGGGCTTGAGCAGGCGTCCGACCTTGCCGAAATAGGAATCCAGGTACTGGTGGCCGATCGCCTCGATCATCTCGATGGAAACGAGTTTGTCGTAGCGTCCGTCGAGATCACGATAGTCGCGCAACAGCACGTCGATGCGATCTTCCAGCCCGGCTTCACGTACGCGCGCGCGAGCGAGGTCATATTGCTCGCGCGAGATCGTGGTCGTCGTCACATGACAGCCGTGATGGCGCGCTGCATGCAGGGCGAATCCGCCCCAGCCGGTGCCGATCTCGACGACGCGGTCGTTCGCCGTCAACGCCAGTTTGCGGCAGATGCGATCGAGCTTGCGCGTGGATGCGGTCTCCAGCGATTCGTCCGCGCGCGCGAAGATGGCCGACGAGTACATCAGGTTTTCGTCGAGGAACAGGCGGAAGAAATCGTTGCCGAGGTCATAGTGCGCGGCGATATTGCGGCGGCTGCCATCGCGCGTATTGCGATTGAGCGCATGCCAGGCACGCATCGCCCAGCCGCCCCAGCGTGCCAGACCGGTTTCCATCGCGTCGAGCAGATCGCGGTTGCGCACCAGCATGCGCATCAACGCGACCAGATCGTCGCAGGTCCACGCCGAATCCATGTACGCTTCACCGGCGCCAACGCTGCCGTTGCCGGCGACCTGCCGATAGAAGCTCGTATCGTGCACGTGCATCGTCGCATGCAATGTTTGTGCGGGATCGTCCGCCGGCGTGCCCAGCGTAATGTCGCCAAGCGCATCGACGATGCGCAGCCGGCAATCGCGCAGCGCCGACATTTGCCGCAGCAGGCGCGCACGCAACGTGCGATCCAGCCATCCGTAAACGGCGGGAACGGAAGCAGCGTCGAGGGCGGTCGATTCGGTATTCATGGCTGGCTCGTTTTACCCGGATGATCGTATACGGGATTACGTCGAAGAAAGATCAAGAGCGCCTGCCAATGGATGGCGGCCACGATTTTCAGGGTCATCGCCGGGAAGCGCAGCAGCACGCGCGCCAGGTTCGACCCAGTCAGCGGCTTGCGCTCAAGAACGAGGGTGGCGTCGAATTCGTTTTGCCCGGCGGCGAGCACGTCCATGTGCACGCGCAGCACATCGTCCGGCGCGGTGAAGCGCCAGGCGTAATCGCGCTGCATGGGCACGAACGGCGAGACGTGGAAATTCTTGGCGAAATCCCAGCGCAGCGCGGCGCCGTGACGCTGCGCGCCGGCGACCGGCAGCACGTAGCTGTGGCGTTCCTTCCACGGCGTGTTCGTGATCTCGGCGACGACGGTATCCAGTGTCGTGCCGTCGTCGGCGTAGCAATAGTAGAAGCTGACCGGGTTGAAGCAATGTCCGAAATAACGCAGATGGGTGAGCAGGCGGATCGGTCCGCTCGGTACACGACCGGTCGCTTCGCGCACGCGCGCACGAACCGCTTCGGCGAGCGGAACAGCCGGATCGCCCAGATAATCGCTGCGCTTGAACTGGGCCAGATTGCGTCGGTTCACCGACCACAGCCAGCGCCCGGCGAAGACGTGGTCGAGTTCGTCCAGATCCAGATACAGCATGTACATCCGGTAGCGGAACGCGTGCGCATGCGGCGCATGACGGCGGTGCCGCACCCAGCCTTCGTAGAGGCAACTGGCGAGCGGCGCGCTCACGGCCAGCGCACTCCCAGGCCGGTCGCGACGTCGACCGCGCTGCGCATGCCGTCTTCGTGAAAGCCCCAGCCCCAGTAGGCGCCGGCAAACCAGGTGCGATTCATGCCCTGGATTTCCGCCTTGCGTTGTTGCGCGGCGACGCTGGCTTGGGTGTAGACCGGATGGCGATAGCGCAGGCGCTTGAGGATCTTCTGCGGCGCGATCTGTGCCGTGCGATTGAGCGTGACGACGATGGGCTGCGCGCAGTCGAGCGATTGCAACAGGTTCATGCAGTAGCTGACGGTGCAATGCTCGTTCGCATCGGTTGGAACGATCGCGTTCCATGCCGCCCAGGCGCGGCGTCTGCGCGGCAGCAGGCTCGCATCGGTGTGCAGCACGGTGTCGTTGTCCTGGTACGGCATCGCGCCGAGGATTTCGCGTTCGCATTCGTTCGCGTCGCCGAGCATGCCAAGGGCCTGATCGCTGTGGCAGGCGAGCACGGCATGGTCGTAAGCCGCGCTGCCCGAAGCGCTGTCGATGCGCACCTGCTGCGGCTCGCGGGCGATTCGATTCACCGCATCGCCGATGCGCTCGCGCACCGGCCAGGATTTGCGCAAGGCGTGCACGTAGGCTTGCGAGCCGCCCTTGACCACGCGCCACTGCGGCCGTCCGCGCACCTGCAGCATCTGGTGGTTGGCCATGAACCGGGCGAGGTATTTGGCCGGAAATTTCAGGATCTGCGCGGATGGCGATGACCACAGCGCCGATGCCATCGGCACCAGGTGATCGTCGCGGAAGACATCCGAATAGCGGTTGGCGGCCAGGTATTCGCCAAGATCGGGCCCGGCGTCTTCGCGTTCGAGCAGAGCGGGGGCTTCGCGGTAAAAACGCCGGATGTCGCCGAGCATGCGCCAGAAGCGCGGCGAAACGAGATTGCGGCGCTGGCAGAACAGGCCAGACAGATCCGTGGCGTTGTACTCCAGCCCGCTGCGTTCGTCCTTGACCGCAAAACTCATCGCGGTCGGTTGCGAAGCGACGCCGAGTGCGTCGAACAATTTGTGCAAAAGTGGGTAATGCGGCGGATTGAACACGATAAAGCCGGTATCGACAGCGTACTCGCGTCCGCCGATTTCAACGTCATGGGTGTGCGTATGGCCGCCCAGATAGTCGTTGGCCTCGTACAGCGTCACCTCATGCTCCCGCGACAGCAGCCAGGCGCTGGCAAGTCCCGCGATACCGGAGCCGATCACGGCGACCCTCATGCGCTGCCGGCCCGGCGCAGGCCGGTGGGTACCGGTTTCAGGTCCCAGACCAGGCCACAGGCGGCGAGCGCGCGTAGCAGGTAGTACGTCACGTCCAGTTCCCACCAGCGGAAGCCCTGGCGCGCGGCGCCGGGAAAGTGGTGATGGTTGTTGTGCCAGCCTTCGCCGAAGGTGATCAACGCGAGCAGCCAGTTGTTGCGCGAGTTGTCGCGGGTGGGGAAGCGGCGCGAACCGAAGCGGTGGGCAAGCGAATTGATCGTCACCGTGGCGTGGAACAGCACGATGGTGGAGACGAAGAATCCCCAGATCAGCATCTGCGCGCCGCTGGTGCCCAGCGCCGGATGCGCGTGTTGCAGCCAGCGCCCGAAAAAGAACAGACCGACGGCGAGCAGGATCGGCACGGCGATGTCGAAGCGGTCCAGCCAGCGCAATTCGGGATAGCGGCGCAGATCCGGGATCGCTTCCCAATCCGTGCGAAAGCCGCGCGAGGTCAGGAACCAGCCCATGTGGCTCCACAGGAATCCGCGATGCAGCGGCGAGTGGATGTCCTGCGCGGTGTCGGCGTGCCGGTGATGATTGCGATGGTGCGCCGCCCACCACAAGGGGCCGCGTTGTACGCACATGGCGCCGACCAGGGCGAACGCGAACTGCACAAGCCGCGAAGTCTTGAACGCCTTGTGCGAAAAATAACGATGGTAGAAACCGGTCAGCGCGAACATGCGCAGCGCGTACAGCGCGGCGGCGACGGCGAATGCGGTCCACGAGAATCCGACCCAGAACACACCGAGACAAGCCAGGTGCATGGCAATGAAAGGTATGACACGCAGCCAGTCGATGCGCTCGGCGCCCGGGCCGTCTCCTTGCGAAGCGGCGTTGGTGTCGAACCACTGCGCGACGGCGTGCAGCGGACGATGCTGGTGATGGTTGGTAACGGCATTCATGCGCATGGCGCTCCTGCGATGCGGGCAAGTTTCGGGCGGATGCGGTGACGATGGAGTGAAGACGCTGTCATGGCATCTTCATACCCGGCCACGTCGACGCGTTACAGCTTGAGTTCGACCTGGGTCTTGACCGAATTGGCGATGAAGCAGGCCGCATGCGCACGGGCTTGCAGCGCCGCGTATTCATCGGCATTGGGCCGCTTGTCGCCGGAGAAGGTCACTTTCGGCGCGAGCGTCGCCTTGACCACGGCCATCTTGCCGTCGGCATTCTTGCCGAGCTCGGCGCTGGCGTCGTCGTGATAACTGTCGATCACGTAACCGCGGTTTGCCGCGACCGCGAGGAAGGTGAGCATGTGGCAGGACGACAGCGCCGACAGCAGCAGTTCCTCGGGATTGCTGGCCGAAGCATCGCCGCCGTAGTCGCCGGGCGCCGAGGAATTGCGCAGGGCCTGGCCGCCGTCGAAACGGATGACATGGTTTTTCGCGTAGTTGCCGCGTTCGAACGGTCCGCCGTCGCGCGACCAATCCAGTGCGATGCGATGCTCGGCCATGACACCCTCCCCGATGTATGGATGTTCGCAGCCTAACCGATTCGCCGCGTGACGTCACCGGCGCGGCGCGGATATCATGCGGCGGGTTGCCGGGAGTCGATCATGTCGAACGCGATCTTTCCGATGCAAGGCGGCTGCACCTGCCGCCATGTGCGCTACCGCCTGACCACGGCGCCAATGTTCGTGCATTGCTGCCATTGCACCTGGTGCCAGCGCGAAACGGGATCGGCCTTCGTCCTCAACGCGCTGATCGAAGCCGACCGCGTCGAATTGCTGCACGGCGATGTCGAGGTCATCGACACACCGTCGAACAGCGGCAAGGGCCAGAAAATTTCACGCTGCCCAATGTGCAAGATCGCGCTGTGGAGCACCTACGCCGGCGCCGGTCCGGCATTTCGTTTCGTGCGCGTCGGCACGCTCGATGATGCGCGTTCCGTGAAACCCGACATCCACATCTTCACGTCCACCAGGCAGGCGTGGCTGATCCTGCCGCCGGATATTCCGGCCATGCCGGAATACTACGACCGCGAGCGCTACTGGCCGGCTGCAAGCCTTGCGCGGAGAGCAGCGGTACTTGCGAACACAACGCGATAACTCTTTTACCCACGACGAGAATTACCATGCGTAAACTTGCATCCGGCATCTATTTACTCACCGCCATCCTGATCGGTCTAGGCGCATTCGGTCACGGCTCCCGAGCGAGCCACCTCGCCGATTTGTTGGCCAAGTCGCCGGCGATCGAGCCGCCGCTGGCAGCAGTGTTGATTGCGGTTTGGTACTTCGTCAGCGGTTGCATGCTCGTCTTCGCTGCGATCGCCATCCATACCTGGTTGCGCGCGCGGCGCGGCGAACGCGGCATCTACTTTGCGAGCGATGCCATCGGCGCGTTCTATGCGATCGTCGGCGCCGCTACCGTTGCCTATACCCGTCAGCCGTTCTTCCTCGTGTTTCTGGTGCTTGGCATTTTGCTGATTGCGTCGTCTTGGGTCATGCGCCGAACTGAGTAGGTCGGCTCCAGCTAGATCACGCCGAGCTTCTTGCCAACCTTCGTAAACGCCGCCACGGCGCGGTCGATCTGCGCGCGCGTGTGCGCGGCGCTCATCTGCGTGCGGATGCGCGCTTGGCCCTGCGCCACGACGGGGAAGAAGAAACCGATCACGTAGATGCCTTCGTCGAGCAGGTCCGTGGCGAATTGCTGGGCCAGCTTGGCGTCGTAGAGCATCACCGGCACGATCGGATGCGTGCCGGGCTTGATATCGAAGCCGGCCTTCGTCATCTGTTCGCGGAAGTACAGCGCGTTCGCATTGACGGTGTCACGCAGTGCGCTGGACGACGAGAGCATCTCGAACACCTTGATCGACGCGGCGACCAGCGGCGGCGGCAGCGTGTTCGAAAACAGGTATGGACGCGAGCGCTGGCGCAGCAGATCGATGATTTCGCGCCGTCCGGTGGTGAATCCTCCCGAGCCGCCACCGAGCGCCTTGCCCAAGGTTGAGGTGAACACGTCGACTTCGTTCAGCACGCCGTGCAGTTCCGCCGAACCGCGCCCGGTCGGGCCGACGAATCCGGTTGCGTGCGAATCGTCCACCATCAGCAGCGCGTTGTATTTTTTCTTCAGCGCGACGATCGCATCGAGCCTGGCGATGGTGCCGTCCATCGAAAACACGCCGTCGGTGGCGATCAGGCGCGTGCGCCTGCCTTTGGTTTCCTGCAAGTGCTTTTCGAGTTCCGCCATATCGCAGTTGGCGTAGCGCCGGCGCTCGGCCTTGCACAGGCGGATGCCGTCGATGATCGAGGCATGGTTGAGGGCATCGGAAATCACCACGTCCTCTTCGCCGAGGATGGTTTCGAACAGGCCGCCGTTGGCGTCGAAGCACGAGGTGTACAGGATCGCATCGTCGGTGCCGAAGAACTTCGCGATCGCCGTTTCCAATTGCTTGTGCAGGTCCTGCGTGCCGCAGATGAAGCGCACCGAGGCAAGGCCGAAGCCGTGCGTGTCCAGCGCATGCTTCGCCGCGGCAATGATCTCGGCGTTATCGGCGAGGCCGAGGTAATTGTTCGCGCAGAAGTTCAGCACCTCGCGGCCGTCGCTGGTCTTGATCGACGAGGATTGCTTTGTCGCGATCACGCGCTCGGTCTTGTACAGGCCCTGTGCGCGGATTGCGTCGAGTTCGGCCTTGAGCCGGGCATAGGTGGCGTTGTGCATGGGGCCGTCCTTCGGGGTAAAGGGACATTGTCCGCGATTATGTGAATCCGGCCAATGCCCGCGCCGTCAAGCCGGCAGCATGGCGGCGATGAGTTCCGGTTCGTCTTCGGGGATGTCGTGCCAGCACCCGACCAGGCCGGCGCCACTGCGATCGCGCTGCAGCTCCTGCGGGAACAGCGCGACGCGTTCGTTGCGCACGCCGGCACTGTCGCAGGCGCGGCCATGCACGAAGGCGCAGGCCAGGTCCACGCCGAGCCTCCCGCCGAGATGGCAGATGGGCGTTGCGCGCGGATTGAATTCGATGAATAGCGGATCGCGGCCCTGTGTGCGCAGGAAATCGACGCTGCCGAAACCGCTGTAACCGAGTCTGCGCACGAGGGCGCGCGCGGACTCGTGCATGGCCGCATCGTACGCGAACCGGACGATGGTGCTGGGACCGATCAGCGCCGGATGCTGGCGCTGTTTTTCCGCGACCAGCGCGCCAAGCACTTCGCCTCGATGCGCGACGAACGCTGTCATCCAGGTGACGCCGGGCGCAAAGCGCTGGATCAGGTGTGGCGTCGGCTCGCGGAACTCACGCAGGGTGCGGCGCAATTCGCGCAGGTTGGCGCACGGATGGACGTCGATGCCGGCATAGCCGCGGCAGGCCTTGACGACGACCGGCCAGCCATGGCGCTGCACGAAGGCGTAAGCATCCTCGGCGCGGGCCAGCGCCGCGGTTTCCAATTGCGCGATGCCCAACTCTCGCGCCAGCTGGGACATGGCCAGTTTGTCGGTTGTGCGGCCATAACACTGCGGATCGCCGAGCGAGGCAGCGATCAACGTCTTCACCGACGCGGCGACACCCGGTTCGCGATACACGTCGTGCAGCCAGCGCACGCTGCGCTCGTCGCCCGGTACCAGGCGGTCGGGCGCGAAATCGGCGATTGCGGTGACAAGTCCGTCGACCTGCGCCGGGGGTTCATCGTCGAGCCGATGGCGCCGTTCGACGAAGCGCGAGCGGTCGAGCAGGCTGCCGGCGACGGCGAGGGCGGTGACGGCCGCGCCCTGTTCGGCCAGCGCGCGCGCCAGCCGTGGCGGCTCCTTCCACTGCGGCGACAACGAGACAATCAATATCCGCATCCGATCACGGGTCGGATGCCGACGCATCGATCCGACCGCCCCCTGGGATGGTTCGACCCGATTATACCCGGCAGCCCGAATCACCAGCTCCGTGGAAAAGGGTGCTCTTGGCGCCCGTCGAATTCGCCGAAACGCGCATAGGCCGGCGCCCCGTCGTACGGCGCACGCAACTGGATGCCCCAGCCGCGCTCGGTCAGTGCGCGTTGCGCCAGCATCGACGCTTCGCCGCCGATCAATGCCAGCCTGCTCGCGGCGCGCAGCGCGGGCTGGTCGAAGAATGCGGCGAGATCGGCGTTCCATGACAGGAAATCCACTGGCAGCGGCAGGATCAATTTCCCTGCCGGCGTGCGCCAGGCGACCGCCGCGCCTGCCGTGAGCAGTTCGCCGCCCGTCACGTCGGGTTGCTGCGCGACGAGATCGAGCGCATTGACGAGATAGCGTGCCTCGACTTCGCCGTGCGTCTTCGCGGCGAGTTCGAGCAGGCCGTTGCAGCCGGATTTCGGCGCGAGTTTTTCGAGCGTAAGCGCTAACGCGGTGCGCAGCGTGTCGGTGAAGCCGCCGCGGCGCAGGAAGCTGCGTACTGCGGTTTCGTCGCTGCACAGCGCGAGCAGGCGCTTTTCGTTGTCCGCGCGCAATTGTTCGGGTGTTTTCGACAGCACGTATTGATTGAGCTTGCCGGTATCGCTGACCACTACTGCCGCGGTGCCGCCGATCTGGCCGAGCGCGGTGCCGGCGGAAAAGTTGCCCCACACCGCGGCCCAGGCCAGCGTATCGAGTTCCTGGTCGAGCACCGGATTGCTCGAGTTTGGGTCGACGCCCAGCACTTTGGCCATCGCGCGACGCTGCGAGTTGAATTGCAGGTAGCGCTTGCCTTCGCGCGCCACCTCGCTGCCGGCGCGCGCGTACCAGGCGCGGTTTTTTGCATCCGCCAGCGGTGCAGGAGTGTCTGTCGGCGCGTCGCGCATCGCGGTCATCGGTCCGGCGGGCGCGTGGTAGGGATCGCCGCGGTTTTCGAATTCGCGCGCCGAGCGATCCGACAGCGACTGCGCGCGCCCGCTCCACTTGTCCCATTGTGCGCCGAGGTAGCGCGCCACGCCGCGCGGCAGGCCGGTGAGGGTGTCG
>DATJIL010000110.1:0-3971 GCA_035493385.1 Rudaea sp. | reverse complement strand
AGGCGGAAAAGTGACTTTCTACAGCCGCAGCAAACAACGCCTGTGGACGAAGGGCGAGACGACGGGCAATCATTTGCTGCTGAAATCGGTACGTGCCGACTGCGATAACGACGCACTGTTGATTCTGGCCGAACCGATTGGCCCGACCTGCCACCAGGGCACGCGCAGCTGTTTCGGCGACGGTTCGGAGCCGGGGCTCGCGTTTTTGGCCGTGCTCGACGCGCTGGTCGCGCGGCGTGCGCGCGAACTGCCCGGCGGGAGCTACACAACCACGCTTTTCGAGAAAGGCGTACGGCGCATCGCACAGAAAGTCGGCGAGGAGGGCGTGGAAACCGCTCTCGCTGCCACGGCGGGCGATGACGCGGAATTGCTCGACGAGGCTGCCGATCTATTGTTTCACCTGATCGTGCTGCTGCGCGCACGCGGCAAGTCCTTGTCCGACGTCGTCGACCGTTTGCGGACGCGTCACGACGCGGCGGCAAGCGCCTAGCCCGGGTTTCGGTGCGGAGCCGACAAGGGCGTCGGCATGACTTTCGGCGCATTCGCTAGTATCAAGTCAACACTATAGTTGACCTGCGCTTATGGCGGGGTTGACGCATCGTGGACGAAACCGAAGGCCACCTCTGGAAATTTCAGAAGGAACTGAGCGCCGGCATCGTCTCGCTGGTCCTGCTCGGCGTGCTTTCGCGCGCACGCCAGCCCATGTACGGCTATCAGATCGTCAAGCGTCTGGACGAAACCGGTGCCGGCGTGCTCAGCGGCAAGCAGAGCGCGCTGTATCCGGTGCTGCGCAACCTGGCCGCGGCGGGTTTGCTGGAGGGTGAAGTCGAACCGTCGGTGACCGGGCCGCCGCGGCGCTATTACCGCATCACGCCGCTCGGCCGGCGCGTGTTGCGCGAATGGAGCCTGGCCTGGATCGACACCCGCGATTTCGTGGACACGGTTCTTGTCGAATAACGCGGGCAGTACGCCCGTTCTTCTTGATCTTCGCCGGCATGGATGACGGCAAAAACATCGGAGATTGAACATGAGCACCGCAACGCCGCGTTCGGTCGCGGAATACCTCGAACAACTGCGCGCCGCGCTCGCCGGCGCCGATCCCGCGCTGGTCCAGGACGCCTTGTACGATGCCGAAGAGCATCTGCGTGGCGAACTGCGCGACAGCCGGGACAAACCCGAGGCCGAAGTGCTGGCGCGGATTGTCGGCAGCTACGGCGCGCCGGAGGAAGTCGCCGAAATCTACGTCGACAAGGAAAACGTCGTGCGCCAGGCCCTGCGGTCGCCGCCGCCGCGACCGCGTGCATCCGTGCTGGGACGCTTCTTTGCCGTCGGCGCCGATCCGCGCGCGTATTCGGCGCTGTTCTACATGTTGTTGTCGCTGGCGACGGGAATCTTCTACTTCACCTGGACCGTGACCGGCTTGTCGTTGTCGCTCGGCCTGTCGATCCTGATCTTCGGCATCGTCGTCGCCGTGCTGTTCTTCGGCACGACGCGCGTGTTGTCGCTGGTCGAGGGCCGCATCGTCGAAGTGATGCTTGGCGAGCGCATGCCGCGGCGCCCGTTGTATCCGCCGCGCGAAGGTTCGATGTTCAAGCGCATCGGTGGCATGTTCAAGGACCCGCGCACCTGGTCGACGCTGCTGTACTTCGTACTGATGTTGCCGCTCGGCATCGTGTACTTCACGTTCGCCGTGACCGGCATCGCGCTGTCGCTGTCCTTCATCCTGGCGCCGCTGGCGCACTTGGGCTGGATGCTGGGTATCGTGCGCATCGACTGGGCCACCAATATCCAGTTCAACGACACGCTGACGGTACCGTGGCAGCTTGCCGATCCGCTGCTGTTCGTGCTCGGCATCGTGCTGTTGTTCGGACTGCTTCACCTGGCGCGCGGCGTCGGCAAGTTCCAGGGCGGGCTGGCCAAGGCGCTGCTGGTCAATTGACTGCGGAGAATCCCGTGACTGGCGACTTCTGGAAAACGCTCGACGGCAAACCACCGCGCATCATCGCGCATCGCGGCGCCAGTGGCGCGCGCCCGGAGCACACGCTAGAAGCCTTCGCCCTGGCGCTCGCGCAGGGCGCTGACATGCTCGAACCGGATCTGGTCGCCAGCCGCGACGGCGTGCTGTTCGCGCGCCACGATTTTGGCCTGTCGCGCAGCACGGATGTCGCGACGCATCCGCAATTCGCGGCACGGGCGCGCGAAATCGGCGGCGTGCGCGACTGGTGGATCGGCGATTTCGAGGCGCACGAGATCGGCACGCTGCGCGCGGTGCAGCCGATGCCGAACCGCGGCGACCGCTACGACGGGCAATTCGGCATAGCGAGCTTCGCCGAGCTGCTCGACCTCGTCGCCCGGGCCAACCGCGAGCGCGACGTTCCGGTCGTGATTGAGGCGGAAATCAAGCAACCCGACGCTGCCGTGCTCGCCGCGCTTGCGCGCGAGTTGGAGTCGCGCGATCTCGCCGGAGAGCGCGCACCGGTGTGGATCGAATGTTTCGATCACGATTTCCTGCGGCGCGCACGCGAGTGCTGTGGCAACCCGTGTATCGTGCTGTTGGAGGCCGAAGGCGAATGGCGGCGCGGCGATCCGCGCTTGCGCGAACTGGCGCGCTGGGCGCGCGGCGTGGCGCCGCGCAAGGACATGCTGCGTGACGCTTCCGGGCGCGACATTCGCTGGGTCGCGGCCGCGCACGAGCTGGACCTGGAGGTACACGCCTGGACGTTCCGCGACGATGGCGATTGCTCGCCGTTCGCGGACGTGCGCGCGGAACTCGATGCCGCCTTCGATCTCGGCGTGGATGCGTTGTTCTGCGATTTCCCGGATACGGCGATCGCCGCGCGCGCGGCTTTCGCGACGGGCTAACGGGCTGCAGTCAGCGCATCGCTTCCCGCCGGCGCCACAAACGGTACCGGCGCGCCGATGGTGATGCCGCTGCGCCAGAGCTTGAGTTGCGCCTCGATGCGCGGCGTCGTCACGAGTTGCGGAAACGAGTGTTCCTCGTGATCGCGCGTTTCCCAGGCGTTCACGAGCTTGCTGGCCTCGGCGAATGCGGTGGCGAACGAGTCGTTGTGATTCAGGCCGTCGACAAAAAAGGCGCGGCCGAAATCGGTGATGTCCGAGTCGCTGCCGCAGCCGAACGATGAACGGTCCGCGCGTGCGGCGGTGACGATCATCGTGGTGTCGTCTTTCAGCGCGTCGATGAAGCCGCCGGAATAGCAGGCCGAAATCACGATCGCCTTGTAGCGGATTTTCGCCTTGGCGAATACGTCGGCCAGGTCTTCCGGCGCGATCGAATCCAGCGGCAGCGGATCCATGGACACGTACAACAAATGGTCTTCGGTGCCGTGGCTGGTCAGCAGCAGGAACAAGATGTCGTTGTCGCGATCCATTTTTTCCGCGACCGCATCGACGGCGGCTTCGAGGTTCGTCAGCGTCGCCAGCGGATAGCGCGACAGCGTCGCGGGATTGTTGATCAGCATCAGTTCATGGCCGTTCGCGGCGAAACGCTTGGCGAACAGGGTACGAGCGTACTCGGCTTCGTTGAGGAACACGTCCTCCGCGCCGTCGCCGGCGAAACCGATGAAATACAGGTTCGGTTTTCCTTCAACGCGCGGCGCAAATTTCGCCACCGCTTCGCGCAACATCCGTGGCTGCGCGTAGATGACCTGCTCGGGTGTGTCGGCATCGTCGGGCCAGTCACCGCCCTGGTCGGCGTCGTCGCTGGTCGAATCGGCGGCGGCCGGGTTTCCGTCGGCCGGATTTCCATCAGCATGATGCGCTTGCGCCGCCGCGTGCGCCGGCGCAACGGACGGCGTATGCCGGACGAGCAGCGTCGCGGTCAATGCTCCGCAGGCAAAGGTGAGGGCGAAAACAAGGGCGAGCAGGCGGCGCATGATCGAATCGGACTCGGCTCAGTGCACCGCAATCGCGCTGAAATCGTGCGCGCATGGATGCGTGCCAGCCGCCGGGCA
>DATJIL010000109.1:0-2091 GCA_035493385.1 Rudaea sp. | reverse complement strand
CAAGGGCTACTACCACGCCCGCCGCAAGGTCTTCCGCGTCGCCAAGCAGGCGGTGACGAAGGCCCTGCAGTACGCCTACATCGGCCGCAAGCAGCGCAAGCGCCAGTTCCGTTCGCTGTGGATCGCGCGCATCAACGCCGCCGCGCGCATCAACGGCATCAGCTACAGCCGCTTCATGAACGGCCTGATGAAGGCCGGCATCACCCTGGACCGCAAGGTGCTGGCGGACATCGCCGTGCACGACGCCGTGGGTTTTGCGGCGCTGGCGGAAAAGGCGAAGGGCGCGCTCGCAGCGTAAGTCGGTTGCCGTCCGCGATGTCCGCATCGCGAACGTGACACTGCAGTACACGCATGGGGAAGGGCGCAAGTCCTTCCCCATGTTCGTTTCAGGGTTTGGTGTTCGCCGTTCGGCGAACGCCGGAATCCGGATAGAGGTTTTTTAAGGCGTCATTCCCGCGGGAATCCAGTGACGTTGCCTTGGCGGGAACCAGCCACGGCAGATGGAACCGGCTTCGCCGGATGGCGATTGAATGCAGCGGCGTCGAGGCAGTCGATGGATATCGAACAACTCAGCAAGCAGGCCCTGGCAGACATCGCATCCGTCGGTTCGCCCGACGCGCTCGAAAGCCTGCGTGTCGGATTGCTCGGCAAGACCGGCAGCATCACCACGCAGCTGAAATCACTCGGCACGCTGCCTGCCGACCAGCGCAAGGCCGCCGGCGAAGCGATCAACCGCGCGCGCGATGCGATCGCCGAAGCACTGGCCGCGCGCAAGACCGAACTCGACGCCGCGGCACTCGATGCGCGCCTGGCCACCGAAACCCTCGATGTCACCTTGCCCGGCCGCAACGCGGCGCGCGGCGGCCTGCATCCGGTCAGCCGCACGCTGGAGCGCATCACCGAGATCTTCGGGCGCCTGGGCTACGAGCTCGCCGACGGACCGGAAATCGAGGACGACTGGCACAACTTCGAGGCGCTGAATTTCCCGCCGCACCATCCGGCGCGCGCGATGCACGACACGTTCTACTTTGGCGACGGCCGGCTGCTGCGCACGCACACCTCCGGCGTGCAGGTGCGCTACATGCAGGACCTGCTGGCGCGCGGCGGCCAGCCGCCGCTGCGCATGATCGCCGCCGGCAAGGTCTATCGCAGCGACAGCGACCAGACCCACACGCCGATGTTCCATCAGGTCGAAGGCCTGCTGGTCGACGAGCATGCGAATTTCGCCGACTTGAAGGGCACGCTCGCCGAATTCGTGCGCGCATTCTTCGAGCGCGATTTCGCGATGCGGTTCCGTCCGAGCTACTTCCCCTTCACCGAACCTTCGGCGGAGGTCGACATCGCCTGGCAGCAGCCCGATGGAAGCACGCGCTGGCTCGAGGTGCTCGGTTGCGGCATGGTCCATCCCGCGGTGCTGCGCAACGTCGGCATCGATCCCGAGCGTTACACCGGCTTCGCGTTCGGACTTGGCGTCGAGCGCTTCGCGATGCTGCGCTACGGCGTCGATGACCTGCGCAGCTTCTTCGACAACGACGTGCGGTTCCTGCGCCAGTTTGCGTAGGGTGGGCCCCAGCGCACCGTTCCGATCTGTGAATTCCCTGGATGCAGGCAATGGTGGGTTCGATCCCACCCTACGGTAACGAAGCGAATGAAATTCTCCGAAAACTGGCTACGCGAACATGTCGCGATCGATGCCACCCGCGACGAACTCGCGGCGACGCTGACGGCGATCGGACTCGAGGTCGAGGACATGGCGGTGCTCGGCGCGCAGCTCGACGGCGTCGTCGTCGCGCGCATCGTCGAATGCAGCAAGCATCCGGAAGCCGACAAGTTGCAGGTGTGCAAGGTCGACATCGGCACCGGCGAGTTGCAGCAGATCGTGTGCGGCGCGCCGAACGCGCGCCCGAACCTCGTTGCGCCGCTCGCAACGATCGGCACCGTCGTCGGCACGCTGACGATCAAGGCCGCGAAACTCCGCGGCGTCGACTCCAACGGCATGCTGTGCTCGGCGAAGGAACTCGGCTTGGACGCCGACGCCTCCGGCCTGCTCGAACTCCCCGACGACGCCCCCGTCGGCACGCCGCTCGCCGA
>DATJIL010000108.1:0-8374 GCA_035493385.1 Rudaea sp. | reverse complement strand
CCCGCTGGCGGGAGAGGCCGCGCCAAAGGCGCGGGTGAGGGTGGAGACTCGGGGCGCACGGAGCAAACCACCCTCACCCCAACCCTCTCCCGCCAGCGGGAGAGGGGAAAAAGCCCGACGAGACTATTTCAAATTGGCCTCGAACAACTTGTATATGCGCTTGTATTCATCCAGCCACGAATCCGCATTCGTGAACGCGTGCCGGTCGAGCGGATAGATCGACATGCTGAAATTGTCCTTGTGCAGTTCGATCAGGCGTTCGTACAGGCGCGCGGAATCCTGGAACAGCACATTGTTGTCGATCACGCCGTGGCAGATCAGCAGCGGGTCGCGCAGATTTTGCGCGAACTCGATCGGCGACGAACGCCGGTAGGCGAGCGGATCGTCCTGCGGTCGGTTGAGGATGTCCGAGGTGTAGCCGTCGTCGTACAGCATCCAGTCGCTGACCGGGCGCAGCGCGGCGCCGGCGGCGAATTCGCCGGGGGCGCGGAACAGCGCCATCTCGGTCATGAAGCCGCCGTAGGAGCCGCCGTAGATGCCGACGCGCTTCGGATCAACGTTCCAGTTCTTCACCATCCACGCCTTGCCGTCGAGCAGGTCTTCGAGTTCCGGGTGGCCCATCTGACGATAGATCGCAGTGCGCCAGTCGCGGCCGTAGCCTTCGGATGCGCGGTAATCCAGGTCGATGACGGCGTAGCCGTGCTGCAGCAGCAGGTTGTTGAACATCTGCTCGCGGAAGTAGTACGACCAGTTCGCGTTGACGTCCTGCAGGTAGCCGGCGCCGTGCACGAAGATCACCGCCGGATGCGATTTCGACTTGTCATAGTCGGCAGGCGCGTAGAACTTGGCCCAGATCGAGCCTTTGAAGTGCGTGGACGGCACCTGCACGAATCGCGGCGCGACCCAGTTCAAGGCTTTGTACGCAGCCGTGCGCGTGTCGGTGAGTTCATGCGGGCTACCGCTGCCGTCTGCATCGACGACGGCCAGTTGCGAGGGCACGTAGGACGACGAATGCACGACCAGCAGCTTCGCGCCGTCGTGCGACAGCGCGAACGAATCCATGCCTTGGTAATGCGTGACGCGTTGCAGTTCGCCGCCGTCGGCGCCGACACGGTACACGTCGTAGGCCCAGGGTTTTTCCGCGTTCGCGCGTACGTAGAACCAGCGCCCGTCGGTGGAAAGTTGCGGGTGCGACACTTCGAAGCTGCCGTGCGTGAGCTGTCGCTCTTTGCCGTCCAGCGGCTTGGCGTAAAGCTGCGCGAAACCGGATTCCTCGGACACGTACCATAGTGTACGGCTGTCGTTTTCCCAGCCGAATTCGTTGAAGTTCCAGTTGATCCACGCCGCGTCGTGCAGGCGCTGTTGCAGCGCGAGCGTTGGATGCGCGGGATCGAGCGTCGCGATCCAGCGATCCTTGTTGTCGATCGCGCGCAACTGCACGGCGGCGTGCGCGCCGTCGCGGGAAAATGCGATGCCGGCGATTTCCAGGTCGCGCGTCTTTTCCTTGTCCGCCTTGGTGGATTTGCTCGCCTTTCCGTCCTTGCCTTTTTCCTCGGTCGGCGCCTTGAGCAGGCCGGCTTTTTCGTTTTCCGCGCGAATCGTGGCGAGTGGATCATCGTGGATGCCGGGTAGGGCGTCGACGTCGATCCGGGTCTGCGTGTGCTTGACCAGATCAAACAACCACAGCGACTGCGGCGCGGGCGCGTTGCGGCCGGCGTCGCGGCGTAGCGATTCGAATTCCGGATAGCCCGTGTCGGTGACGTAGCGGATCAGCTTGGGCTGTTCGCCGCGGTCGTGGCTCTTTTCCACCGTGACCGCGAGCAGCCAGCGCGTGTCGGGCGAAAGTTCCGTATCGACGAGCTTGACCTTGTCGCCGAGGTAAAACGGCAGCGGCGCGCGGCTCGCATCGCCGCGCTGCATCGTTTGCGCGTCTTCGCGGGTTTCCTTCTTGTCCTTGTCCATTTTTTGCAGCGTCGTGAACAGGCGCAGCTGTTCGGCGCGCAGCACGTCGTGCTTGGGCGTGGCATCCGGATCGTCCTGCGTTTTCAGGATGGCGGCGGGCGACGTCGTGCCGCTGCCGATGTCGTGCACGAACCAGTCGTCGCCGCTGTGATAACTGAGCAGGCGGCCGTCGGCGGAGAATTGCAGGTCGCCCTGGCGCTCGCCGTCGCGCGTCACCTGCATCGTCGCGCCGTTGCGCAGGTCGCGCAGGAACACGTCGCCGTTGCGCACGAACGCCGCGTGCGTGTTCGCCGCGTCGTATACGGCGTGACTACCGTCCGCGTTCGCCATCGCGGCGGCGTCGATGAGACTGTCCTTGCCGTCGGCAAGATCGATGCGGCGCAGGTCGAACACCGGCGAGCCGTTGCGCTTGAGTTTGTAGTACACCGAATTGCCGGCGATGCTGAAGTACGGCGCGCCGCCGCCTTCCTCGAATTCCTCGGGTACCTGGATCTGCCCGGCGATCCAGTCCGGATCGGCCATGATCTGCTCGAGGGTCAGCGGTGCCGGCGCGGTTTGCGCGAACGCGGCGGTTGAAGCGATGAGGGAAAAGACGGCAATGGCGGCGCTGCGGGACACGGGCGTTTCCTCGAAACCCAAACGCGCAGCATAGCGGCTGGACGCGGCATCGCAAGCCGCCACAAGTCATGGCGCGCTGGCAGATGGGGGCCAAATCCGGCACCATGCTCGCGCCGCCGCCAAGGATCCGCCATGCCCCTGCCCTGCATCGAAAAGACCACTGGGCCGAACCCGCGTCATGCCGTGATCTGGCTGCATGGCCTGGGCGCCGACGGCAACGATTTCCTGCCGATCGTGCCGGAACTGGTCGATCCGCGTTGGGCGCCGCTGCGCTTCGTGTTTCCGCATGCGCCGGTGCGCCCGATCACCATCAACGGCGGCATGGCGATGCGCGCCTGGTACGACATCTCCGGCCAGGAAATCGCACAGCGCCAGGACGAGACAGGCATCCGATCCTCGATCGTCCTGCTCGAGGAACTGGTCGCGCGGGAAGTCGAACGCGGGATTGCCTGCGAAAACATCTTCCTCGCCGGCTTCTCGCAGGGCGGGGCGATCGTGCTCGCCGGCGGCATCCGTCATGCGCAGCGCCTCGGCGGCATCGTCGCGCTGTCGACCTACCTGCCGATGGCGGAAAAAACCGACGCGGAGGCGAGTGCGGCGAACCGCGCCACGCCGATCTTCATGGCTCACGGCATGCTCGATCCGACGATCTCGCACGCGCTCGGCGAAATGAGCCGCGATTACCTCGTCCAGCGCGGCTACGCGGTCGATTGGCACGCGTACCCGATGGCGCATCAGGTGTGCATGGAAGAAATCGCCGATTTGCGCCAATGGCTGGGATCGCGTATTTCCGGCGCATGACGGCAACGACCCGCGAAGAACGCCCGCACTGGCTGCCGGATTTCTGCAGCCTGCCGGTGCTGTTCGCGGTGATGGTGGTGGCGGAACTGCTCGTGCTCGTCGCCGAGATCGCGCCGAGCGACGAGATGCGCCCGCTGCTGCCGCGCCTGGCCACGGTGAGCGTGTTCGCGCAATGGCTGGCGCTGGTCTGCGCAGTGTGCTTGTGCAAGCTGCGTCCGCAGCTGGAAAGACTCTCGCCGTGGCTCGGCGTGCTCGCCGCCTACGCACTGATGCTGGCGGTCACCGTGGTCGGCAGCGCGCTGGTCTTCGAACTCGACCAGCAGTTGGAATTGCACCTGACCTTGCCGGCGCAATTCCAGGAGCGCTTCATCTGGCGCAGCGCGGCGCTTTGCGCCCTGATCGGCGCGGCGCTACTGCGCTATTTCTATGTGCTCGAGCAGTGGCGCGCGCGCGTGCGCGCCGAGGCCAAGGCGCGTTTCGAGGCGCTGCAGGCGCGCATTCGTCCACATTTCCTGTTCAACAGCATGAACACCATCGCGAGCCTGATCCGCAGCCGTCCGGTAGAGGCCGAGCGCGCGGTGGAAGACCTGTCCGACCTGTTCCGTGCCGCGCTCGGCGGCAATGCGGCACTGAGCACGCTTGGCGCCGAACTTGAACTGATGCGGCAATACCTCGACATCGAAAAGCTGCGCCTCGGCGAACGCCTGCGCGTGGACATGGCCGTGGACGATCTGCCGGCGGATTTGCCGATTCCGGCGCTGCTGCTGCAACCGCTGGCGGAAAACGCGATCTACCACGGCATCCAGCAATTGCCCGAGGGCGGCACGGTGAGCGTGCGCGGCCATCGCGAAGCGGACGGCGTGATGCTGGAAATCCGCAATCCGCAACCGCCGTCGAACACACGCGCGGCGCCGCGCAACGGCATGGCACTGGATAACACGCGCGCCCGCATCGAGTACCATTTCGGTTCGCGCGGAACGCTCGCCATCGACAATGGCACCGATGAATTCGTCTGCAAGATAATTCTGCCCAATGAAAATCCTCATCGTTGACGACGAGTCACTCGCGCGCGAACGCCTCGTCGCATTGCTGCGCGATTGTGGAAATGCGGAAATCGCGGGCGAGGCGGGCGATGGCCGTGCCGCGCTGGAGGCGGCCGCGCGCCTGTATCCGGACGTCGTCCTGCTCGACATCCGCATGCCGCTGATGGATGGGCTGGAAGCCGCGCGCCACTTCGCCGGTTTCGACAAGCCGCCGGCGATCGTGTTCTGCACCGCCTACGACGAGCACGCGCTCGCCGCGTTCGACACCGGCGCGGTCGATTACCTGGTCAAGCCGGTGCGCCTGGAACGCCTGCGCACCGCGCTCGAGCGCGCGCGCCGCTTTGGCACCGAGGACATCGCCCGGCTGGAAGCGGCCGGTGGCAAACCGGCGCGCCGCAGCCATTTGTGCGCACGGGTGCGCGGCAACCTCGTGCTCGTGGCGGTGGCCGACATCCAGTATCTGCTCGCCGAAGACAAGTACGTCGTCGTGCATCATGCCAAGGGCGAAGTGCTGATCGAGGAATCGCTGAAGACACTCGAGGACGAATTCGGCGAACGCTTCGTGCGCATCCACCGCAATTGCCTGGTCGCGCGCGATCGCCTGAGCGGACTCGTGCGCGCCGCCGATGGCACGATCCACGTACAACTCGAAGGCGTGGCGACGACGCTGGAAGTGAGCCGGCGCAACCTGCCGGGCTTGCGCAAGCTGGCGCGCGCGCTGTGAACGCATTGCGCATTGCCACGCGCAAGAGCGCGCTCGCGTTGTGGCAGGCCGAGCATGTCGCCACGCGCCTGCGCGCCGCGCATCCGCATCTGGGCGTCGAGCTCGTGCCGATGACGACCCGCGGGGACAAGATCCTGGATCGTCCGCTCGCCGACATCGGCGGCAAGGGGCTGTTCCTCAAGGAACTCGAAGTCGCACTTGAACAACGTGAGGCCGACATCGCCGTGCATTCGTTCAAGGACGTACCGATGCGCCTGGACGACGGCTTCGCGATTGGCGCCGTGCTCGAGCGCGCCGATGCGGCCGACGCTTTCGTCTCCGTACACTTTGTGCATCTGGATGATTTGCCGCAAAACGCCAGAGTCGGCACCTCATCGCTGCGCCGGCAGGCGCAACTGCGCGCGCGGCGTCCGGATTTGCGCCTGCTCGATCTGCGCGGCAACGTCAACACGCGCTTGGCCAAGCTCGACCACGGCGATTACGACGCCATCGTGCTCGCCTGCGCGGGACTGGAACGCCTCGGCCTCGCCGCGCGCATCCGCAGCCGGCTCGAACCGCCGCACTGGTTGCCGGCCGCGGCGCAGGGCGCGATCGCCGTCGAACTGCGCGCCGGTGATGCGCGCACGCAGGAACTGCTCGCGCCGCTGCACGACGAGGCAACGGCGCGTTGCGTCGCCGCCGAGCGCGCGATGACGCGGCGGCTGGAAGGCAGTTGCCAGGTGCCGATCGCGGCGTTCTGCATCGAAACAGAAATCGGCTTGCATCTTTCCGGACTGGTCGGCGACGCCGCCAGCGGCAAGCTCATCCGCGCCGAAGATGATGGCCAATCCGAAGCGCCGGAAGCGCTCGGCGAGCGCGTCGCGCACGCACTGCTCGCGCAGGGCGCGGGGGAATTGCTGGGTCGATAACTACACCTCTCCCGCTGGCGGGAGAGGGGGAAATGCTCAGAAGTTGTACACCAGGTTTGTCGTAAACAGCCCATCCGTCTTCTTGAAGCCCGGTTCCACGTCCGAATTGTGGCGGATCTGGTAGCCGACCTTCAGCGCGAGCTTGCTGCTCATCTTCACCGCCAGGCCCGCGTCGTTCTGGAAGAACTTGTTGCCGCTGCCGGCTTCGACCACGAACGTGTCGACGAACGACACCGTGTCGCTGAAATTGTGCTTGTAGGCGAGCTTGCCGCGCGCGACGAGGTTGTTTTCCGAATCCGGCGTGACCTTGACCGGCGGCGATTGCGGATCGACCGGCAGCAGGATGTAGGAAGCCGGTTGCGCGACCTTGTAGCCCGGACCGACTTCCACCGCAAGTTCATCGCTCGCGTTCTTCAGGATCTGGTAGCCGTAGCCGATCGAGACGATGTACTGGTAGTCGTACGACGAGAATTCGTCGTGTTCGTAGCGCGCCGCGCCGACGATGTAGCTGCGCTCGTCGAACTTGTAGCCGAGCGAGGCGCCGCCTTCGTAGCGGTTCGCGGTCAGGTCGTAGCCGGCCGGCGTGTTGGCCTTGTTGCGCAGCGCCAGCAGGTAGAAATCGTCGGTCCACTGGTCGTCGTTGAATTTAAGATCAAGCTTGGCGTTCAGGTTCTGCGACTTGGTGTTGCCGTTGGCGATGGAAAGGCCGGCTTCGCCGCTGCCGGACCAGCCCTGTGGCGGCGGCGGGGGCGCATCGGCGAGCGCAGCCAGCGGCAGCGCGAGCAAAATGGCGGATGCGAGTAATGTCGTTTTCATGGGGAATTCCTTGTTCTGGGGGACGCGCCGCGTGCAACCTGGCGGGGGCGCATTGTAAGCGTCCGCCGATGCAAAAATGTGGACAAGTGCGCGAAACGTACAAGCGCCGTTCAGGCGCGATGTGGCTGTGCGCCGCCGTAGTACAGCATCACGACATGCCAGGCTTCGGCGAAAAACAGCCAGCGTTCGACGAACAGTCCGGCGCTGACCGCGAGCGCCGCCATACACGCGAATATCGCGCTCGATGCGCGCGGTGCAAACAGCGCGGCCAATGCCAGAAGAGTCGGGGCTGCTCCCATCAGTGCCAGGCAAATCGCGCGCAGACGCCCCGCGTGCTTGCGTGCGAGGACGAAACCCATTTCCCGCGTCAGGTAATTCTCTTCCGTGTGCGGTGCTTCGACGCTGCGCACGCGACCGAAGCGGCCGAGTCCGGTGGCCGATTCCGGCGTCGAGGTCGGCGGCGAGGCGCCGATGAATCGCCAGTACGCGAACTTGAGCGCGCTGCTGGCGATGGCGAGTGCGACTATCAATGTCGGTTGCGCGCGCGCGCCGCCGGTCCATTCCCCGATCAGCCATAACCAGGATGCGCCGCCAAGCAGCGCGAGCAAGAGATAACCCGGCAGCACAAAACGGTTGTGCCAAGCCGGTATCGTCTTCAGCGAAGTGTAGATCCTTGCCGTGCAGAGCACAGTGACCACCGCGAGTACGGCAAGCAATGCGCCGAGTCCGCGCAGCGCGGCCGCCTCCGCGCCGCGCCACAGGCACCATGCCAGCGCGAAGATCGGTACGAAGCTCGCCACCGAAGCCACGCCCTCGCGTGACAACCACGACGATCGCCATTGACTGAATGCGCGCCAGGCACGCTGCGGCTGGCCGAGGTGCAATGTCGAGGCGAGCAGTCCCGCGACGACGAATACCGCACCGACACTGAGCGCAAGCAGCGCCTCGTTGCGTTCAATCGACACGGGATTCAACGCGAACAGCACACCGAGCAGGAACAACAGCCCGTAGCCCATGCCGGATACGACGGTGAAGAATATGACGGAAAAAGCGGGATTCACCGCGATAACACCTTGTCCACCCAGCGCAACAGCGGCGATGTGGAAAAATCCACTTTTTCATCTTGCGCCTGCTCGACTGGACGTTTCGCGGAAGTGGAGCCGCAGCCACCGCGGCGTGGACGCGGCGGCAGGTACTTGTTCACCGGTTTATAGCCGATCTCCGGCATGAGATCGTAGCCACCGCGTTCGGCGACGAGTTTCGATACGGCAGAATCCGCATCGCCGAGATCGCCGAAGTGCCGCGCGCGCGTGGGACACGCCATTACGCAGGCCGGCTGGCGGTCGATTTCCTCGAACGACTCGTTGTAGATGCGATCCACGCACAGCGTGCATTTCTGCATCACGCCGCGAGTCGCGCTGTATTCGCGCGCGCCGTAAGGGCAGGCCCACGAACACAACTTGCAGCCGATGCACTTGTCCTCGTCCACGAGCACGATGCCG
>DATJIL010000107.1:0-20753 GCA_035493385.1 Rudaea sp. | reverse complement strand
TGCGCATCGATCGCATCGAGGCCATGCAAGGATCGAATTGAGCGATTGACCCGGATCAACGCCAGCGTGCGCGAACATTGGCATTCTTCAGATTCCAGACAGGAGAATCACACCGATGAACACGAATCGCTATTCGCCCTGGCTGCGCCGCCTGCACTGGCTGATCGCCCTGCTGATCGTGGCCGCCTGGGCACTCGCCGAGACCCGCGGCTATACGCAACGTGGGTCCGATTTGCGCGCCACCGTCACCTGGACGCACATCCAGTTCGGACTCGCGGTGATCCTGCTGATGCTGCCGCGCCTGTTCGCGCGCCTGCGATCGGCGACGCCGCCGATCACGCCGCCGATCGCCATCTGGCAGGCGTGGCTGGCCAAACTGATGCACCTTGCGCTGTATGCGCTGGCCTTGCTCGTGCCCGTGCTCGGCATGGTCATGCAATACACCAAGGGCGCGAGTTGGGATCTGTTCGGCCTGTCGCTGCCGGTCAGCGTCAGCCCGGATCGCGACCTCGCCCACCAGTTCGAAGAGTTGCACGAAACCTGCGGCAACGTATTGTTCTGGCTAGCCATGGTGCACGCTGCCGTAGCGCTTTTCCACCATTGGGTTACACGCGACGATACCCTCAGGCGCATGCTGCCAATGTTGCGCTCGGGAGATTGAGCGGGTCGGCTGGTTTGCAAACATGATATCTTTCTGATATCTTTGTTTCGCAAACCAACCGGAGCCCGCCATGAACGAACGCCGCTATTCCGCCCCTTCGGGCATTCCCGCCCTGATCGGCATCATCGTGTTGTTGATTGCCGACGGCGCGTGGTTCGTGAATTCCATCCAGAATCAGACCGTATGGGCGATCCTCGTCGCCATCCTCGCCGCCATCGTGTTGCTGATCTGTCTAGGCGGGTTCTTCACCGTCGCGCCGAACGAGGGCAAGGTGCTGCAATTCTTCGGCCGCTATGTCGGCACGGTGCGCGACTCCGGCCCGCGCTGGGCGAATCCGTTCTATTCCAAGCGCGGCGTCTCCCTGCGCGTGCGCAACTTCGAGTCGAGCAAGCTCAAGGTCAACGATTCGGACGGCAATCCCATCGAGATCGCCGCCGTGGTCGTCTGGCAAGTCGTCGATACCGCCGAGGCGCTGTTCCAGGTCAACGACTACGAGGACTTCGTGCATATCCAGAGCGAATCCGCGCTGCGCCAGATGGCGCAAACATACCCGTATGATTCGCACGACACCGGCGGCGTTTCGTTGCGCAGCCACGGCAAGGAAATCGTCGAGCACCTGCAGAACGAAATCCAGGAACGCCTCGCCAGCGCCGGCGTCAAGGTGATCGAATCGCGCATCTCGCACCTCGCGTTCGCGCCGGAAATCGCGCAGGCGATGCTGCAACGCCAGCAGGCCAGCGCAATTATCGCCGCGCGCACGCGCATCGTCGAAGGCGCGGTGACGATGGTCGAAATGGCGCTGGAGCAACTGAAGACGCGCGGCGTCGTGCAACTCGACGAGGAACGCAAGGCGGCGATGGTGTCGAACCTGCTCGTGGTGCTCTGCGGCGAGCGCGGCACCCAGCCGATCGTCAATACCGGCACGCTATATACCGGTTGATCCAGTGGCCGCCGACAAGAAAGCCTATCCGCTGCGCATCTCCGCCGACGTCCTCGACGCCGTGCAGCGCTGGGCCGACGACGAACTACGCAGCGTCAACGCGCAGATCGAATACGTTCTGCGCGAGGCGCTGCGCAAGGCGAGCCGGTTGAAAGCATCGGAGCCTTCGGATTCGGAAATGAAATCGAAATGACCCCAACGCCGGCATCGCAGCTAATCGAAAGCGCCTTCGCCCTCGGCGTGCCGCGCAATTATGGTCACGCGCGCGGGCTGCGCCGCGTGCGCGAGCCGTCGCGACTGGAATCCATCGGCCTCGACACGCAGGGCCGCGAACAATTCCTCGCGCCACGCGCTGCGCGCGCTTGGTTGCGCATGCGCGAGGCGGCGGCGCGCGACGGCGTGGAATTGCAGGTCGTCTCGGCGTTTCGGTCGGTCGAATACCAACTCAGCATCATCCGTCGCAAGCGCGAACGCGGGCAGGCGATGGAGCAGATCCTGCGCGTCAGCGCCGCACCGGGATACAGCGAACATCACTCCGGACGTGCGCTGGATGTCACCACGCCCGGATTCGCGGCGCTGGAAGAAGAATTCGAGAACTCGCCGGCTTTCGCGTGGCTCAAGAAGCATGCGCGACGTTTCGGCTTTCACCTGAGCTATCCGCGCAGAAATCCGCACGGCATCGCCTACGAGCCATGGCATTTTTGTTGGCACGCGAGACGCTGATCCGCACCAACAAAAAAGCCCCGCACTGCGGGGCTTTTTTGTTTCATGGCCGGAGATACTCAAGGCACGAAATTCACCGTCGTCGCCGCGCCCGTCGTGGCCGCGTTGGGATCGACAATGAGCGGGTGGTAGTTGCCGGTCAGCCACAACAGCAACTGGCTGGCATAGTTCGGATCGCCGAGCACGGCCGATTCGCCGCCGGGAATCACTTCCACGGCGTTGATCGGCGTACTCATCTGGCCGACGAAGCGGCGGCCCGGTGCGGTCGCGCCGCTGAACATGAAGTCGTTGACGCCACTCACGCGCAAGGTGCCGCCGCCCGGATTGACCGTCTCGTACGACGAGTCGCGCGCCAAGCCCGGCAAGTTTGGCGACAGGTCGGTGAAGCCGTAGGGATTGGGCCCCGGGATGTTGAACGGCCCGCCGAGCGGGTGCTCCAGCACGAATCGATGCAGTGCGCCCCACTGATATGTCGATGCGTCTACCGAATAATTATATGCATCAGCGAAGGAAGGGCCCGAGAGCTGCGTCATCGTATCTTTCAGACTCTTGAGCAAAATGTAGTCGCGCGCGGAGGCCGCATCCGGCGCGCCGGGCACATTGAAGAAGTTGATTCCGGAAGCGCCATGTCCGCCGAGAACGGGGAAGGCGTCAAGCAGGAACTTTAGTCCCGTGTAGGCGCTGTCGTCGCCAGGCAGATAGCTGCCGAGTCCGTAGGCAGTCAGCGTCGCGTCGATCGTGTTCTTGATTGCGTTGCTGCGCCACACGAAGAAAATCGTCGCCGCCGCGCTGTTGTCGAGTTGCGCTTTCGTTGGGGCGGAACCGGGCGCGCGACCGGCATCGAAACCTTGCGCAAGGCCGGTCGGCGTCGTCAAATCCCATCCGTACAGCAACCCGAAAGCGTCGTTTACCTGTGTATCGTTCGCCAAGTTCGTCAGCGGCGTCCACGCCCCGGTCGTCGAGCCGTGGTAGTACGCATTGAGCAGATACGGCAGCACCAGTTCCGCGTCCACCGGCTGGTTGTTCAGCTGCACGGCCTGGATGTCGGCCGTGGTGATCTTGTTGCCCGACGCCACCAGCGCCGACAGCAGGCGGTCGATGCGGCCCATGCGGTAGGCATCGTAGCCGTAGTTAAGGTAGTACACACCGCCACCGGGACGCGTCATGCCGAACGGATTGTTCTGCGCGGTGATGCCAATCGGATCGTTGTTCGCGTTGGCGAAATAGCCTTGCGCGGGATTGATCACGTGCGGCATTTCCGAAGCCGGCATGATCTCGAACGGAGTCGCCTGATTGGGCTGCGGATGCGACACCGGCAACCAGTCGTTGTGCGCCTGTCCGGAGCCGTCGCGGATCAGGAACGGCGGCGAGCCGAGCCACTTGCCGAAGTTCTGCAGGTCGTCGCGGATCGGGTTCTCGGCGCTGGTGAAGTAAGCAATGTTGCCGGCCGTGTCGGCGTACGCAAAATTCTGCGAGCCGAAATCGAAATAGGTCAGCGCGTTCTGGAAATCGCTCATGTTCTGCGCGCGATCAATCAGCTTGAACGATTTCAGCTCGAATGTCGCGCCCCAACCGGTGTAGGCAATCGACAATCCGCAGGCCAGGCCCGGATTGAGGGTCTGGCCGGTCAGCGAACAACTGCCGGGCGCGCCGATCTGCACGACCGGTCCGTTATTCCGGCGCGGCACGATCACGGTGATCGCGCCGTTGGTGTAGCCGATGGAATTGTCGCGGGCGACGTTGTCGGTCTGCCCCGGCGTCATCTGGTTGACGTAGAAACTCTGGAACACCCACTGCACGGGTTCCTGCACGCCGTTGTGGACGATGGCCGTGGGCAGGCCGTAGCTGTTGACCGCGAAGGTTTCCAGGAAGGTATCGGTCACGTCCATCGGATTGACCGTTGAGCCCCAGCAGATGTTGCTGTTGCAGCCCTGGATGATGCCCGGCGCGCCCGGCACGCTGACGCCGGTGACGTTGAGCCCGTCGCCGGAAATCAGGTGCATCTCCATGAAGATCGGCGGCAGTGCGAGCGTCAGATGCGGATCGTTGGCGATGATCGGTTTGCCGGTGGCGGTGAACGCGCCGCTCACCGCGAATTCGTTGCTGCCGCCGCGGCCCAGGCGCGCATGCAGGGTCGGCGCGATGAAGGGATTGCCGGCGATCTTGTCGCGGTAGGCCTGCGCCAGCGCCAGTGCGCGCGGATCGACTTGCAGGTTGCCGAGCGCCGCCGTTTGCTGCGCGCTCGTCTGCACCGTTGCCATTGCCGAGGCGAACGTCGGCGCACCGGTCGTCGCGGAATCGGTCGGCGTGAATCCGGGCACGGTGAAGCGATTGTCCGGCGGCGCGAAACGGTGCGTGTCGCCGAAGAACAGCGCATTCGGATCGACGTGCGCCGCCGCAGCGGCCTGCGAATAGGCGCCGAAGTCGATGGTGTTCTGGATGTCGAGGTCGAACGACAACTGGAACGCGAGGCCCTTGCCGATGATGATGGAGTCCTGCGCCGTCCACGGCGCCGCGTGCGTGAGCATTAGCGCGCCGTACTCCGGCGGCAGTGGCTGCGTCTGCAGCCAGAAATTCACGCCGTTCGAAAACGCCTGCAGCCAGCCCTTGGTATCCGCGTCCAGCGCCTGCCAGGTGGCGAACGCGGCGCGGTCGAGTCCGAGCGTGCGCGTCTGCACGTCGTTGGCGAGCGCGGCGTGGCCAACCAGCGCGGCAAGCGTGCCGCTCGCGGCGCGGCGGTCGAAATCCATCTCGAAGAAGCGCGCCTTGGCCTGCGCGTAACCCTGCAGGAAGGCGACGTCGTAGCTGGTCGCCGCCTTGATCGTGGGCGTGCCGAGTGCGTTGTAGTAGATCGTGCCGGGCGCGGACAATCCTGGCGCCGCGATCGTCTGCGCCGCCAGCGGCAGGGAAAGTATACCAATGGAAAATGCGGTAAAAGCGACAAGACTCCGGCAAACGCCGGTGCGTATGGTGGCCATGATTCCCTCCTGTGGGTACGACGCGGGCGTCGTTCGAACGCTCGTTCGAAAGGAATTATGCGCCTTGCGTCGGCTCCCGCTTGCGGCGGCGCAACACGGCGCCGCAAGCGATTCTCATTTATATTACTTGTGCGGCTTGGCCGCGGACTTCTTCTCTGCCGGCTTTTTCTCCGGCAAGGGCTTGAGCATGTCGTCCATATTCTTGCTCATGTCGGTGAACTTGTAGGCAGGCACTGCGAAGGTCCAGCCAGCGAACGTCTTGTTCAGGTTGGCCACTTCCTTGTTCAAGGCGGCAAGTTTGTCGCTGCGAGCCTTGGCGGGATCGCTCACCGCCAGCGGTTTGGCGACATCGGAAGCCGCCTGCGCGTTGGCCTTGGCCTGCGCGCCGGTCGTGGATTTCTCGTCGGCTACCTTCTTGTTCGCAGCGTCGACGGCGGATTCGTATTCGGTTTTGGCCTTGGCCTGATCCGCGTCGATCTGGGCGTTGGCGGCGGCCTCATCGAGACGTGCGGCGAGTTGCACATAATCCTTGCCGCCTTGTTCCCAGCCGGTGGCGGAGACGACCAGGCCGTCGAACGCGGCATATTCGTCCTTCCAGACCTTGTCCGGCGGCGCCATGTCCTTGGCCGGGAAGACCTCGTCAGCATTCAGGCCCGAAAGCACCGAGCCGAGTCCGTTGGCGACGAATTCGGAAGCCGCCTCGCGACCCTTGGGCACGTCGGCGACCTTGAAGTTGGCATCGCCTGGCGCGTCCTTGTAGACCTTGAGCGTCTTGCCGTCGGGATTCGTCAGCGTCACCGCGCGCAGGCGCGTGGATGGAATGTCGGCAAGCGTGCGCTGTTCCCAATCCGCGATGGTCTTGTTCGCGGTGAGATTGCCGCCGGCCAGCCAGGATTGCGCCTCGCCCGCGCGACGCACGAAGGTGCCGCCGCCACCCGCGCCGTTGTAATTGCCGATGATGATGGACAGCGGCTTGGCCAGGCCGCCTAACGTCACGAGCACGCCGGTCGCCTTGGCGTCCTTGACGTCGTCGACGCCGAGTTCGCCGTAGAGCTTGGGATTGGACGTCTTGGCCTCGGTCAGCGTCGCCTGGTCGAGCTTGATCAGGAATGCGCGGATCCTGGCCAGGTCCGCCGGATAGTTCGATTTCTCGGCGACGCTCCAGCCATCCGCGCCGCGCTTGAGCGTGACCAGCACCTTGTCGCCGGCGCCCGTCAGCGTGATCGCATTCACGTCGTTGACGTGGTCGTGCAGCTCCGGCAATACGGGCTGCGCCTGTGCGGAGACGCCCATCCGCGGCGCATTGGACGAGTTGATGTACCAGGCTGCGATCAGGGCGACGACAGCCGCGGCAACGAGAATGGCGAGTTTTTTTGGATTCATGGCAATGGCCTCACGCAGCGGTGCGGCGGCGCCGCTTCCACGCCGCGAACAGCAGCGCGGCAATGGTGATCAGGATCGGCATCAGCGCGATGTTGAGGAACTTCAGGCGCGCGCCGAGCGCGTCGATGTCCTTGTCCAGGTCGCGGCGCACCTGGCGCAACTGCTTGCGGATCTCGACCTTCTTCTGCAGGAAACTCTGCAACTCGTTCTGCTGCGCCGGCGACAGGATCATCTCGCTGCCCTTGGCCTTGCCGCTTTGCAGCTCGGTGAGCTTGCGCTCGGTGTCGGACAACTGCTGTTGCAGCTCCTGCTCCTTGCCGCGGGAATTCTGCTCGGCCGCGCGTTTCATGTCCTCGACCACGCTAAAGGGCCTTTGCGACGTGGCGCGTCCGCGGATCGAGATGAGATCGGACGAACCGGTGAGGTTGTCCACCGCGTTGATGAAGAAGTCGCCGTTGTTGGCGAACGCGTTCATGATCTTCTGGCCGAAAAACGGTTGCACCTGCACCCACATCCGGTCGCTCAACAGGTCGGTGTCGGCGACGAGGATAATCTCGCCCTTGTCCTTCGCCTGCGCGATGTGCCCGGCCTCCTTGCGGTCCGGAAAGGCGCTCGTGAATTGGCCTTCCAGACGTCCGGCGACCACATAGCGCTCGCGCGAGGGCGTGTAACCGTTGAGCAGGACAGTCGGATCGGGCAGGAACTTCACCCGCGAGCTGTCCACCGGCATGGCGTCGTCGCTGGTCTGGATCAGCGGCGTGAGCGTGAATTTGGATCCCTTCGCCAGCGCGAAATAGCCGGCGCTGGACACGTTGATGGTGTCGAGGTTCGCGGTGACCACATCGGACGGACTCAGGTCGCTCTTGACGAAGCCGAGGATCGCCGGATCCGGCACCGGCGCGGCGCCCGGCTGTGCGCTGATCTGCAACGCATGCGCGCGGTCGAGCACGACCTTGTGCGGGTCGTAGTCTATGCCCCAGGCCTTGAACAGCACCGGCAGGTCGGAGGATTTGTCCGCGAGCATCGCCGCCTGTGGATTGCCCGGATCCTCGCCGGCCTTGTCGGTCTCGGCGTCCGGATCGACGAACACCAACAGGTGTCCGCCGCGCATCACGAACTGGTCGATCGCGTATTGCGCGTCCGGCGGCAGTTTCTTCGGCTGGATCAGCACCAGCACGGCTATGTCCTTGTCGATGGACTTGATCGACGCCGCGTTCAACTCACGCACGTCGAACTGCTGGGTCAATTGCTGGTCGATCGCCCAGGCATCGCGCAACGAACGCGTCGCCGGGTCGAAGCCTTGGCCGATCTGCAAGCCGGAAACGAGTCCCACGACGGGTTTGTGCGTGATGGTCAACTCGTGGACGAGCTTGGCGATGTCGTATTCGAGGAACGCTTCCTTGTTCGGCTGCAGGAACGGAATCACCGACTTGCCGTTCGTCGAATTCGTGCCGGCGATGCCGAGGAAGATCTTCTCGCCATTGCTGCCCGCCGGCACGGCCTGCAGGCCATAGCCGGTAGCGCGGTCTTCGTCTTCGGAGAACGGTTGCGGGTCGATCACTTCGAGCTTGATCTTGCCGTGCGCGCGGCCGGCCATCTCCTCGAGCATCTCGCGCACGCGCTGCGCATAGATGCGCAGTTGCGGAATGCCGTGGGTTTCCTTGTCCGACCAGAACAAGTAAAGGTGTATCGGCTCGTCGATGTCGGCGAGGATGTTCTTGGTGCCCTGCGACAATGTATACAAATGGTTCTGGGTCAGGTCGACCTGCGCGCCGCGGAACAGCGAATTGCAGATCAGGATCACCGCGACGAACAGCACGGCGAGTACCGCGAGCGCGCCGCCGCTCATGAGTTTTTTGTTGGAAGTCATGTGGGGTTCCCGGGACTCAGTCGGCTTTTTTCAGATCGATCACCACGGCGCTGGCATACAGCCAGAACGCGATGGTCAGTCCGAAATAAATCACGTCGCGCAGTTCGATCACGCCCTTGCTGATCGAAGCGAAGTGGGTGAGGAAACTCAGGCCCGACACCGCGTCGACCACGCCCTGCGGCGCCCACGCCGAGAAGAAATCCAGCACCAGGGGGAAACCGGCAAGCAGGAACAGAAAGCATACGACCACGGTGAGGATGAACGCGATCACCTGGTTGCGGGTGCATGCCGACAGGCACGAGGCAATGGCGAGGAAGGCGCCGGCCATGAGGAAGCTGCCGATGTAGCTCGCGACGATCACGCCGTTGTCCGGCGAGCCGAGGTAGTTGACCGTGATCCAGATCGGGAAGGTCAGGATCAGCGCGATGCCAATGAACGCCCACGCGGCGAGGAATTTTCCGACCACCGCCTGCCACATCGTCACCGGCAGGGTCAGCAGCAGTTCGATCGTGCCGCTCTTGCGTTCCTCCGACCACAGGCGCATGCCGACGGCGGGAACCAGGAACAGGTACAGCCAGGGATGGAAGTTGAAGAACGGCAGCAGGTCGGCCTGGCCGCGCTCGTAGAAATTCCCGAGATAGAACGTGAATGCGCCGGCAAGAAGCAGGAAGATCACGATGAAGACGTAGGCGACGGGCGTGGCGAAATAGCTCTTCAATTCCCGTTTGCAGACCGTAAGGATATTGCTCATGCGCGAACCTCCTTTTCGGCGCCCTGCGTTATCGTGCGGAACACTTCGTCCAGGCGCCCGCTTTCCAGTTGCAGTTCGTGGACGGCAATACCCTGCGCCTGCAGCGCCTGGTTGACGGCCACGAAAATCTGCCGGCCCGGCTTGGGGAATGCGGTGAGGCGATGATCCTGCGGATCGATCTCCACTGCGGCCACATCGGCCACGCGCGACAGCGCTTCCTTCGCCGCCGGTACGTTGGCCGCGGTCAGCGACACCGCCTGATGGTAGCGCGAGCGCGTTTCCAGTTCCGCCGGCGTCGCGTCGGCAAGAATTTTTCCCTTGGCGATGATGATGGCGCGGCTGCATACGGCATGGACTTCTTCGAGGATGTGCGTGGACACGACGATGGTCTTGTCCTTGGCCATTGCATTGATCAGCGCGCGCACTTCGTGTTTCTGGTTCGGATCCAGGCCATCCGTGGGCTCGTCGAGGATCAATACCTGCGGATCGTGCACGATGGCCTGCGCCAGTCCCACGCGACGCTTGAAGCCCTTCGACAATGTTTCGATCGGCTGTTCAAGCACGCCGTTCAGATGCAAGCGTTCGATCACGTCGTCGAGGCGCTGCATGCGCCTGGCGCCGGAAAGCCCGCGCACGTCGGCGACGAATTCGAGGAACTGGCGCGGCGTCATCTCGCCGTAACTGGGCGCACCTTCCGGCAGATAGCCGACCACGCGCTTGGCGGCGATGGCGTCGTCGACCACGTCGTGACCGCAGACCACAGCGCTGCCCGAGGTCGGCGCAAGGAAGCCCGCAATCATCTTCATGGTGGTGGATTTGCCGGCGCCGTTGGGGCCGAGGAAGCCGAGCACACGGCCCGGTTCGAGCTTGAAGCTGATGCCGTCGACGGCGGTCAGATCGCCGTAATGCTTGGTCAATTGCCGGGTTTCGATCATCGTGATGTCACCGCTTGTTGATTGCGTTCTTCCGATTCGGCGTCACGCGAAAGCATGGGCGCCGGCAGAAATACAACGCTGTTAAGGAAAAGTTCCCGCACAAAAGCAAACGGGCGGCCTCGGCCGCCCGTTCGCAGGCAACGCTGAAAGATTACTGCCCCTGGATCGGCAGATACACGCTGTAGGACTGCTGGTCGTCGCCGGCGTGCGGATCGGTCGTGGTCAGCTCGTCGAAGAATCGTCCGTTGCCTTCCGAGGATTCGTCGAACAGGTAGCCGTGGGTGTAGGCATAGGCCTTGAGCATCAGGCGCATCAGCGGCAACTGCGCGGCCGAACCGGTGAACGACGTCACCAACGCCTTGCCGGCGTAACCCGTACCGGCCTTGACCGGATCGGCAACCTGCGCATTGGCGCTGTCGACCGGCAGGGCCACGTCGAAATCGTAGTTCTCGTCGCCCCAGTTCGTGGTGATCACGCGGCGCGGACCGGTCGCGGTGAGCTTGTCCTTCTTGATCGCCGCCTGCAGCTGATCCATAGCCTTGGTCGTCGCGTCGGCCACATCGTCGAGCGTGCGCTTGGCGGTGGTAGAGACGAACAGGATCGGCTGCGGGGTCACGTCCTTGATCTGGATGTCCTGGTCCTTGTAGTCGACGGTCGGGAACGTGGCCAGCATGTTCTGCAGGCGAGAAAGTTCAAACTGAATCTGTGTGGCCGGATTGCCCTGCAGATACAGGCCCGAGATGCGCGCGAGCAGGTTCCAGCCGAAATCCACGTCATACGCCATCGTCACCTTGGAGGTCTTGCCGTTCTCGGAAGGATCGATGGTGAAGGTGAAATGCTTGTTTGTGCCACGCCAGGTGTTCTGCACGTCCCAGGTGACCTGTTTGTCCTGCTCGGGCGCCGGTGCCGCGGCCACGGTCAGGCTGCCGTCACCGATGGTTTCGTTGGAGCTGCGCCATGACACCTTGGCGCCGCTGCCCAGCGCCGGCCCCTCGTAGTTCATCTGCACGCGCGAGTCGTAACCGGTCAGCGCCGTCCACGACGGATAGGTGTGAAAACCGTCGAGCACGTCGAAAATCTGGCGTGCGGGCGAACTGACGGTCACCGAGCGCTCGACATGGCCCGAACTGGGCAAGGCAACGCTGAACAAGACGGCCAGGACGAAAACGATGGCCAGGGCAACGAGAACTTCGAGCAGGCGGGTCATTCCGGGAGTCTCCCTCAAATCAGACCGCGAATGGTACTGGAAAAGCCGGGGTTCTGGAATCGGAACGCATGGACGCAAACCGGGACCTAGACAATGCCCATTTCGAAGGCCTTCAGCACCGCCCTTGTGCGGTCGCGCACGCCGAGCTTGGACAGGATGTTGGAAACGTGGTTCTTGACCGTGCCCTCGGCCACGCCCAGCGAATTGGCGATTTCCTTGTTGCTGTAGCCGCCGGCCATCAGGCGCAGGATTTCGGTCTCGCGCTCGGTCAGGGGATCCGGGCGATCCAGGCTGGTGAAATCGTTGTGCATGCGCTCCAGCCCGGTCAGCAGCCGCTGCGTGACCACCGGCGCGACCAGCGAACCGCCGCCGGCCACGGTCTTGACCGCGTCCACGAGTTGCTCCAGTGAGACGTCCTTGAGCAGGTAGCCGCGTGCGCCCGCCTTCAGTCCAGCGAGCACGAGCTGGTCGTCATCGAACGTGGTCAGGATGATGGTCGGCGGCAAGGCGTTTTTTTCCGCCAGTGCGTTGAGTACGTCCAGCCCCGACATGCCGGGCATGCGCATGTCGAGCAGCACCACGTCGGGCTTGATCCGCGGAATCGCCTCCACCGCCTGCGCACCGTCGCCGGCCTCGGCGGCGACGCGGATGTCGTCGGACAGTTCCAGCAGGGAACGGATGCCCTGGCGGACCAGGGTCTGGTCGTCCACCAGGCAAACGGATATGGTCATCGCAAGGACTCCAGGGGCAGCCACGCATCCAGCGCGAAACCGGAATTGCGTGCGGTGGTGATGTTCAGGCGCCCGCCGATCTGGGCCAGGCGCTCGCGCATGCCGGTCAGGCCATTGCCTTGCTGCAGCTCGTCCGAGCCGCGGCCGTCGTCGCGCGCGTGAATGGCAAGTTCCACGCCGTCGCGCTCGAAACTCAGCCACAGGTTGCGCGCGTTGGCGTGGCGCAGGGCGTTGGTGATGATTTCCTGGGCGCAGCGCAGCAGCACCTGCGCGCGGCGCGGATCGTCCACCGCGAAGCGCGGCGGCAATTGCAGGTGGATGGCCAGGCCGGGCACGCCTTCGACCAGGGTTTTCAGCGCCTCGGTCAGGTCGATCGCGTCGTCCTCGCGCAACTGGCTGACCACTTCGCGCACGTCGGACAACAACAATTTCGCCACGCTCTGCGCCTGGCGCACGTGTTCCTGCGCGTTGCCGGAAACGAGGTGGCTGGCAACTTCCAGGTTCAGGCTCAGCGCGGTCAGGTGATGGCCGACCAGGTCGTGCAGTTCGCGCGAGATGCGCATGCGCTCGCCGATGCGGCTGGATTCGGTCAGCAGCGTGCGCGTGGCGCGCAGTTCGGAATTCAGGCGACGCTGCTCCTCGCGCGAATCCGCCTGTTGGCGCGCGACCAGCGAGGTGACGAAGGTAAAGCCGGAAAAGCCGATGTACAGGCCGCTCTGCAGCAACGCATCGAACCAGTCGAAACCCTCGACGCGATAGATGAACACCGGTACCAGCGAAAAATTCTGCAGGATCAGCCAGGCTACGCCGGCCCAGAACGGCAGCAGCCACGGCAGCACGCCGGCGATCACCAGCAGCAGGATTCCGGAAAGTCCGCTGTGGCTGAAATAGCCGATGCCGATCGCGGCCGCGTTGAGCACCGCGAGCATGGGCAGTTGCAGCAACCAGTGGTAACGCTTGCCGAGGTCGCGGGTGACCAGCCAATAGCTCAGGCCGAAGGCGAGATAGCTCGACCACCAACCGGCGATCTCGATGGCGGAATAACCGTCTTCGCTTTGCCAGTAGCGGCGCAGCAACGGAATGCCGACGCAGGCCCAGGTGAACAGCCCCGCGTAACGCAGCAATTGCACATGGTTGAACGAAGAGAACCGCATGCGCGCATCATAAGCTGCGGCGCGTAGCGCGCAACCTGCGGGAAGTCACGCGGACCAGTTGCGCGCTCGCGCGCGACGATTCTTCATCGGATTCTTAACAAGAATGCCACGGAAAGGCCATGCCCTTGTCGCGCATCGCATGCGATAATGGCGCCCATAACCAAGGCACGAACCACGATTCGCGCCGCGACAAGCCGGAGGGACGAAAAATGACGCTGACCATCCGCGACGTGCAGGCGCAGGATCTGGATTCGGTACTTGCGCTCAACAACGCCGCGGGTTCGACCATACTGCCGCTGGACATGGCGCAACTGCGTGCGCTGGAACGCGATGCCGCGTATTTCCGCGTCGCCGAAATCGACGGGCATGCCGCCGGGTTCCTGATCGCACTGCGCGAAGACGCCGAATACGCGAGTCCGAATTTCCGCTGGTTCCGCGAGCGTTATCCCGAGTTCGTCTACATCGACCGCATCGTCATCGCGCGCCCGTACCGTGGCCTCGGCCTCGGCCGTGTCTTTTACGCCGACGTCACCAGCTTCGCCGAGGTGCGCGTGCCCTTGCTTGCCTGCGAAGTCTTCCTCGAACCGCGCGACGACGTCTCGGTTCTGTTCCACGGCACCTGGGGTTTCCAGGAAGCCGGCCAGCAGATGATGCCGGGCGTGAATCGGCGAGTCTCACTGCTGGTCAAGGAATTGTGCAGCTACGCGTTCGTGCTCGACACCTACCTGCACGGCCCCACCGGCAAGCTGCCGAACCAGCCGTGGCTGAGCGAACGTGCGCACGGTGCCGCGTCCGCGACCGCGCGCACCGGCACGTCGCACTGATCTGCGCGTGCTTTGCCTCGCCGATCTCGCGCCCGGCGCCGCCGCGGCATTGCTGGATCGCCACGACTTGAAGCTGCGCGTCGTCGCCGACGGCGCAACCATCCCCGGCAGTTATTGGGGCGAACCCGAAGCCGGCATCATCGGCTCGAACGTTTATGCGCGCGCCGACACGCCGGTGCATTCGCTGCTGCACGAGGCCTGCCACGTGATCGTCGCGCCAGCCGGGAAACGCGAGTCGATCCACACCGATGCCAGTGAATCGCAGGCCGAGGAAGACGCGGCCTGCTACCTGCAGATCCTGCTCGCCGATGAATTGCCCGGAGCCGGCCGTGCGCGCCTGATGGCCGATATGGATGCCTGGGGCTATACCTTCCGCCTCGGTTCGACGCGCGCCTGGTTCGAGTACGACGCGCAAGATGCGCGCGCGTGGCTGGCCGCACGCCAGCTACTGCCGCTTGCAGGCGTGGCGGCTTGCGGATAGCCTTCGCGCCAAACGAGGACAATCCCATGCAACGCTGGCTGAAACTCCCCGACGGACGCTACATCGACGCCAACAGCATCGTCTACGTGGGCAAGGTGGAAACCTATCCACGCCTCGACGACGACGGCAACGAAGCCGGCCAGGGTTACGCCGTGAACATCGGCACCGGCATCCCGCGTGAGCACCATGTTTCGGTGCTGGGCACCAAGGAAGAGGTGCTGGCCCTGCTCAAGGCCCTGCTCGGCGCCGGCAACGCCGGCTGAAGCGATTGAGCCCATTGGGCGCCATTGCGTTTTTCGCCGTCGGCATCGGCGCTTTCGCCGGCGCAGTGCTGCGCTGGCTGTTCGGCATCTGGTTCAATCCGCTGTTCCCGACATTGCCGCTCGGCACGCTCGCGGCAAACCTGCTCGGCGGTTTCATCATCGGCGCCGCACTCGGCGCGTTCGGCCAGTTCCAGAGCCTGTCGCCGGAACTGCGCCTGTTCGTCACCACCGGATTCTGCGGCGGCCTGACCACGTTTTCGACGTTTTCCGCCGAGACCGTGACCTTGTTCCTGCGCCAGCAGTACGCCTGGGCCGTTGCGACCATGTCGGCGCACCTGCTCGGTTCGCTGGCCATGACCCTGGCCGGCCTGTTCCTGATGCGCCTGATCCTGCGTGCATGAGGTCACCATGAACGGTATACATTTGCGTTTTTATACCTACGAGAACCGCAAGCACGGCGGCAAGCTTGAATACGAATGGCTGCTGGAATTCGCCAAGGCTCGCGGCGTGCACGGCGGCTCGGCGTTCCGCGCCATCGCCGGATTCGGCCGCCATGGCCGACTGCACGAACAGCACTTCTTCGAGCTGGCCGGCGACGTGCCCGTGCTGGTCGAATTCATCGCCGACGAAGCCGCCGCAGATGCGCTGATCGAGGCGCTGCGCAGCGAGAACGTGAATTTGTTTTTCGCGCGCCTGCCGGCCGAGTTCGACGCCATCGAACCCGCACAGACCTGAGATTCGGCGCACGAAGTGCTAATCTGATCCGCCATGAGCGGTTCGTCCGCACAGCGCCGCATCGAAGGCCTGCTCGCGCAGGCCGGCTTGACCGCCGGCGGGTCGCAGCCCTGCGATCCACAAATCCACGATTTGCACTTCTACCATCGCGTGGTCGCGCACGGCTCGCTGGGCCTGGGCGAATCCTACATGGACGGCTGGTGGGACGCGGCCGACCTCGATGGCTTCCTGTTCCGCCTGCTCAGCGCGCATGTGGACGAGCGCGTGCACGGTATCGACGATGTCTGGCTGTGGCTCAAATCCAGCCTGATCAATTTGCAACGCGGGCGTCGCGCGTTCACGATCGGCGAACGCCACTACGACCTCGGCAACGATCTGTTCGAGGCGATGCTCGGCAAGCGCCTGGTGTATTCCTGCGGCTACTGGAAGGATGCGAACGACCTCGACGCCGCGCAGGAAGCCAAGCTCGACCTGGTCTGCCGCAAGCTGATGCTGCAACCCGGCATGCGCGTGCTCGACATCGGCTGCGGTTGGGGTGAGGCGCTGAAATTCGCCGCCGAGCGCTACGGTGTGACCGGCGTGGGCATCACCGTGTCGCACGAACAAGCCGAGTTCGCGCGTGCCCTGTGCAAGGGCTTGTCGATCGAAATCCGTGTGCAGGATTATCGTGAGGTGAACGAGCGCTTCGACCGCGTCTATTCCATCGGCATGTTCGAGCACGTCGGCGTGAAGAATTACCGTACCTACTTCGAGATCAAGCGCCGCTGCCTCGCCGACGACGGCCTCGCCCTGTTGCACTGCATCGGCAGCAACGTGTCCTCGAACCGCACGGACCCGTGGATCGCGAAGTATATTTTTCCCAATTCCATGCTGCCGTCGGTCGAGCAGATCGCCAGTGCGCGCGAGGGCGTGTTCGTGATCGAGGATTGGCACAACTTCGGCGCCGACTACGACAGGACCCTGATGGCCTGGCACACGAATTTCGATGCCGCCTGGCCGGCGCTGGCGCCGAAATACGGCGAACGTTTCCGACGCATGTGGCGCTTCTATCTTTGCGCATCGGCCGCCGTGTTCCGGGCGCGCCGCGACCAGCTCTGGCAGCTCGTGCTCAGCCCGTGCGGCGTGTCCGGCGGATATCGCGCGCCGCGCTAGGGAATCGTCGCACCGCCAAACCAAGGCCGCCGCGGGCGTCGGCATTCCACGGCGAAGTCCGGCACGCTTGCGCTATGCTGGCGGCAGGAAACGGGAAAACTGCACCGTGGAATTTCCGATTACCGATTGGCTGCGGGCGGCGGGCGGCGGCGACCACGATGCCGGCGACCGCGCGTATGCGGCCGTGTACGCCGAACTGCGCCGGCTGGCGGCGCGTCAACTCGGCCGCGGCGCGCAGGCTACGCTCACGCCCACCGCACTGGTCAACGAGGCGTTCCTCAAGCTCACCGACGGTGCGCTGGCCAATCTCAACGACCGCCGCCACTTCTTCAATCTGGCCGCGCGCGCGATGCGCCAGACCGTGGTCGATCACGCGCGCGAGCGCCTGGCGCAGAAACGTGGCGGCGGCCTGCTGCGCACCCAACTCGACGACGAAGGCACCGCCGACTCCGCCCTGGACGCGCAGCAGGCACTGGCGATCGACCAGGCCCTGCGCGCGCTCGACGCCCAGGACAGCGAACTCGCTGAGACTTTCGCTTGGCGCGTGTTCGCCGGCCTCGCGACGCCGCAGATCGCCCAACTGCGCGGTGTCACCGAGCGCACCGTGCAACGCGACATCAACCTCGCCCGCAACTACCTGCGGCGCGCGCTCGAAGGCGCATGAGCGACGGCGCGAACACGCCGCTGTTCGCGCCCGCGCGCTGGCGCGAATTGCGCGTGCTGATCGATCGTCTCGAAGCGCTCGCCGCCGACGCCCGCGAACGCGAGCTGGCCGCCCTCGGCGCACGCGACGCGGAGCTGGCCGCCGCGGCGCGGGATCTGCTCGCCGAACCCATGGCTGCCGCCGCGCAACCCGAGCACGCGGTCGCACGCCTGCTGGATGAAATCGACGCCGCGATCCCGGGACGCATCGGGCCGTTCCAGCCCGTGCGCCGCATCGGTGCGGGCGGCATGGGTACAGTCTGGCTGGCCGAACGCCGCGACGCGGATTTCGTCCAGCGCGTCGCGCTCAAGCTGCTCGATGGCGACGCCGCGCGCATGGCGCAACTGGCCGCGCGCGAGCGCCGCGTGCTGGCGTCGCTGAGCCACCCCAACATCACCGCCTTCGTCGACGCGGGTACGGCGAACGGCCGTGCGTGGCTGGCGATGGAGTACGTGGACGGCGAACCGCTGCTCGCGTATTGCGCGGCGCACGCGCTCGGCGCGCGCGCCCGCGTGGCGCTGTTCGACCAGGTCTGCGCCGCCGTCGCCCATGCGCATGCGCAACTGATCGTACACCGCGACCTAAAACCCTCGAACGTACTCGTTGCCGGCGACGGCACGGTCAAGCTGCTCGACTTCGGCATCGCGCGCGTGCTCGACGCCAGCGACGAGCAGGCCCCGGCGACGCGCGTATTCACGCCCGAATACGCCGCGCCCGAGCAATTGCGCGGCGAACGCGCGACCACCACGACCGACATTTACGCGCTGGGATTGCTGCTCTACGAACTGGTCAGCGGACGCCGCCTGCCGACGCTGGAACGCGGCGGCGGCGATCCGGACTGGTCCACAACCGCGCTCGCCCGCCATGCCGCGGCGCCCGATGCCGCGCCACCGTCGTCCGCGATCGACGCGCGCCAGCTGCGCGGCGACCTCGGCCGCATCATCGCGCACACGCTTGCCGCCGATCCCGCACGGCGCTACGGCACCGTCGCGCAACTGCGCGCGGACCTGCGGCGCTGGCTCGAACACCGACCGCTGACGATCGCCCGGCCCAGCCTGCGCTACGTTGCGGCGCGCTTCGTGCGCCGCAATCGCGTCGCCGTGGCGATCGTCGCCATTGCCCTGCTTGCCTTGATCGGCACCACCGCATTCGCGCTGTGGCAGGCGCGGCAGGCCACGCGCATGGCCGTGCGCGCCGAACACAGCAAGACCTTTCTCGCGGGCCTGCTTACGGACGCCAACCCGTTCCAGTCTGCGCATGGCGGCAAGAACAACATCGCGCTGCTCGACAGCGCCGCGCAGCGCATCGACAAGGAATTCTCCGACGCGCCGGACCAGCAGGTGGAATTGCGCCAGATCATCGCCGACGCACTGTCGCGCCTGGGCGAGCCCAAGCTCGCCAACGACCTGCAACGACGCAGCGTCGAACAGATCCGCCAACTACACGGCGAACGCTCGCCCCAGCTCGGCGTGGCGCTCGGCGTACTGGCACAAACTGCCGAGGACAGCGGCGATATCGAAACCGCGCGCACGCAGTTCGAAGCCGCCTACACGATCCTGCAATCCACGGGCGATGCCTATCGCAGGCAGCGCATGACCGCGATGACCGGCCTGGCCAAGATGGCGAACCGGCGCAGCGATTTTGCCGAGGGCCAGCGCTGGTACGAGCGGGTATTGCAAGAACGGCTGGCGCAGGAAGGCCCGGCGAGCCAGGACATCGCCATGGACCTGTTCAATCTCGGCGCCTGCGCGCTGTATCAGGAGCGCTATGCACAAGCCACCGATCTGATGCGGCGCGCGCACGCCATGCTCGAACACACGCTCGGCGCCGCCCATCCGCGTTTCATCTATGTCGATCTCGGCCTCGGCGTTGCGCAGATGAAATCGGGGCACATCGACGACGCGATCAAGACCCTGACCGACGCCCTGAACCTCGCTGGCGCGAACCTGAAGCCCGGCGCCGAGATGGTAGGCACGATCCAGTCGGCGCTGGCGAGCGCACAGTGGTGCGCCGGCGACGATGCAGCCGCGATCGCGTCGGCACAGGCCGCGCGCGAAATCCTGGCCGCCGCGCATGCGCCGACCTTGGGCGTCGCCGAACTGACCCTTGGCCGTGCGCAACTGCGTACCCACACACCGCAGGCGCTGCGCACGCTGGCGGACAGCCGCCAGCATCTGCGCGCCGACAGCGCACGCGCGGCCGGCAACGCCAAATTCCTCGCCCTCGCGCAAGCCGCGCAGGGCGCCGCTCTCGCCCAGGGCGGCGATGCCGCGCAGGGCGAGCGAGAGGCACGCGCGGCACGCACGAATCTGCTGGCGGTTTATCCTTCCGGCGGCGAGAAACTGGGCGAGATCGACGCCTACCTGGCCGATATCCTCGCCGCGCAAGGCAAAACGGGCGCCGCGCATGACCTGCGCGTGGAGGCACTGGCCACGTTCCAGCGCGTGTACGGCGATGCGCATCCGGTCACGCGCGCGCTGGCCCAGCAAATCGCATCGCGCTAAGCCGCGCGTTGCCCGCAACAAGTCGGCCGATATGAGCGTGGACCCGCAATTCGACGGTTTCCTCAACGTGCGCCCGGCGCCAACCACGCCGGTTAAGACACGCAATGCGGCGGCATTCGCGCCGTAGCGGCGCTTCATCGCGCGCGCCACATCGGTCGCGCTTTCCGGCAAAATGGCGGGATTGTTTTTCCGGATCCGAAGATGAACCCGCAAACCAATTACGAACAGATTCCACTCAAGGAATACGCCGAGCGCGCCTACCTCGACTATTCGATGTACGTGGTGCTCGACCGCGCCCTGCCCTTCATCGGCGACGGCTTGAAGCCGGTTCAGCGCCGCATCGTGTATTCGATGAGCGAACTGGGCCTCGACGCCGGGGCCAAGCCGAAGAAATCCGCGCGCACCGTCGGCGACGTCATCGGCAAGTTCCATCCGCACGGCGACTCGGCGTGTTACGAAGCGATGGTGCTGATGGCGCAGCCGTTCTCGTATCGCTATCCGCTGATCGACGGCCAGGGCAACTTCGGCTCGCAGGACGACCCCAAATCCTTCGCCGCGATGCGCTACACCGAATCGCGCCTCACGCCCATCGCCGGATTGTTGCTCGACGAAATCGGCTTGGGCACGGTCGACTTCACCCCGAACTTCGACGGCACGCTCAAGGAACCCGTGTGGCTGCCGGCGCGCGTGCCGCACGTGCTGCTCAACGGCGCGACCGGCATCGCGGTCGGCATGGCCACCGACATTCCGCCGCACAA
>DATJIL010000106.1:0-13512 GCA_035493385.1 Rudaea sp. | reverse complement strand
CCGGCCGACGCGAGCAGTTGCGTCAACGGCGAAAAACGCATCGTCGAGGCCGCTTCCGGACCGCCGTGGATTTGCAGTACCAGCGGATAGGTCTTGGACTTGTCGAATCCGGGTGGATAGGTGAGCACGCCGTCTTCGGCGAAGCCGTTCGGTCCCTGCCACTGGATCGCTTCGCTGCGGCCGAGATCGAGCTTTTCGGCGAAAGCGTTCACCTGCGTCAGGCGGCGCGGTTTCGCACGCGTTGAATCAAGCACGTAAAGCTCGGCCGGCTGCACTGACGTCGCGCCGATAAAGGCGATAGCGCCCTTCGGCGACACGCTGAGCGCGGACGAAACCTGCACATCGCCCAGATCGAGCGTGCGAGCCTTGCCGTCAACCGGCTGTTCCCAGATCGTCGAATTCGTGCCCAGGTCGCCGAAGGCCAGCAGCGCCTTGCCGCCGGGCAGCCAGGCATAACCGTTGAAGTTGCGCGCTAGTGCGGCGGTGGCATCGCTGATCTTTCCGTTGACGCTGACGTACACCGCATTGCCGTTGTTCTGGTCGCCGTTGCGCGGACGCTGGAAGGCGAAACGATCGCTGCCGGCTGCGTAAGCAAACACGGTTGAACCCTGCGCATCGACCAGCGTGTGCGGATCGCCGCCATCGACGCTCACCGAGGCGATCACGCTGCGGAACGACGGGCCCCAGTAGGGCGAGGGATATTTCGTGAATACGATGCGCTTGCCGTCGTGGCTGAAGGTCAGCGGCGACGGATCATCCTGGTCGTTCTTCACGCTGTAAGCGCCTTGCGTGAGACGCTTGGCCTCGCCGCCGGCGCTCGGCACGATCCAGACATGCGCGGAAGCCAGTGCTTCGCGCAGCAGGAAATGGCCGTCGGTAACCTGGAACGACTTGTTGTGCTCCTTGATCGCCTTCTCGTTGACCGGTGCATCTTCGCTGACAAACGCGATGCGGGTGCCGTCCGGGCTCCAGGTGAATTCGTCGACGCCTTGCTTTTCCTTGGTGATGCGCACGGCATCGCCGCCGTTCATCGGCAGCACGAAAACCTGCGGCTTGTTGCCATCGTCGTCTTTCGCGTCATCGTCCTTGGCCGCTGCGTCCTTGGGCAGGGCAGACTTGGCCAGGAAGGCGATGCGCGTTCCGTCCGGCGACCAGCGCGGTGACGACACGCCATCGCGCTCGAAGGTGAGCGCGCGCAAGGCACCGGTTTTGGCATCCACGAGATCGAGCTCGTGTTTGGACTTGTCGGTTTTCCAGTCCGGCGTGGAACGCACCACGACGATGCTCTTGCCATCGGGCGAAATCTGCGGATCGCTCAAGCTGACAAGCTTGGCCACATCGTCGAACGAAAAAGTGGCCGGCGTGGCCGCGTGCGCGGAAGTGCAGGTCAGTGCGACCGCGGCGACAATCAGGATCGAGGCTTTCATGCGCGTTCCTTTGATTTCGCGAGGGCCAACCAGGTGTCCACCACGGTATCCGGATTCAGCGACACCGATTCGATGCCTTGCTCCATCAGCCATTGCGCGAGGTCCGGGTGATCGCTCGGGCCCTGGCCGCAGATGCCGATGTACTTGCCTTTTTTCTTCGCGGTCTGGATTGCCATCGACAGCATCTTCTTTACCGCCGGATCGCGCTCGTCGAACAGGCTCGCGACTATCCCTGAGTCGCGGTCGAGGCCGAGCGTGAGCTGGGTCAGGTCGTTCGAGCCGATCGAGAAGCCGTCGAAGATGTCGAGGAATTCGTCGGCGAGCAGCGCGTTCGACGGCACCTCGCACATCATGATGACCTTCAGGTCGTGTTCGCCTTTTTTCAGCCCGAACTCGGCGAGTACGTCGATGACTTTGCGGCCTTCGTCGAGCGTGCGCACGAACGGGATCATCACCCACGCGTTGGTCAGGCCCATTTCCTCGCGCACTTTCTTCATCGCGCGGCATTCGAGCTCGAACGCGGGCTTGAAGCCCGGATCGACATAGCGTGAGGCACCGCGGAAACCGATCATCGGGTTTTCCTCGTGCGGCTCGTACTTCGCTCCACCGATCAGGTTGGCGTATTCGTTGGACTTGAAATCCGACAGGCGCACGATCACCGGATTCGGCGCGAACGCGGCGGTAATCGTGGCGATGCCCTCGGCGAGGCGGTTCACGTAGAACTCGACCGGATCCTCGTCGCCAATGCGCTCCCTTATTTTCTTCTGTGTCTGCGCATCCTGTTTGGCGAATTCGAGCAGCGCTTTCGGATGCAGGCCGATGTGGCTGGCGATGATCATTTCCAGTCGCGCCAGGCCCACGCCCGCGTTCGGCAGCATGGCGAAATCGAAGGCGCGCTCGGGATTGGCCACGTTCATCATGATTTTCAGCGGCGCCGGCGGCATCTTGTCCAGGTCCGCTGTGACGCGCTCGAAATCGAGCTTGCCGTCATAAATGATCCCGGTATCGCCCTCGGCGCAGGACACGGTGACCGGCGTGCCATCGGGAATCCGCTCGAGTGCATTACCGGTGCCGACCACGGCCGGCACGCCCAGTTCGCGCGCGATGATCGCTGCATGGCAGGTGCGGCCACCGCGATTCGTGACGATGGCCGCGGCGCGCTTCATCACTGGCTCCCAGTCGGGGTCAGTCATGTCGGCGACGAGTACATCGCCAGCCTGCACGCGGTTCATGTCCGCGAGCGAGCGGATCACACGCGCTGTGCCCGCGCCGATCTTCTGGCCGATCGCGCGGCCTTCGGCCAGCAACGGGCCTTTTTGTTTGAGATGGAAACGCTCAATTTGCGTGGCACGCGCGCGCGATTTCACCGTTTCCGGCCGCGCCTGCACGATGTATAGCTTCCCACTATTTCCGTCCTTGGCCCATTCGATGTCCATGGGCCGGCCGTAGTGCTGCTCAATGACGAGCGATTGTTTTGCAAGCTCGTGCACGTCGGCGTCGGTGAGGCAGAATTTCGCGCGGTCGGTGGCGGGCACCTCCTCGATGCGCACGCGCTCGCCAGGTTTGTTCGAATACACCATGCGCTGCTGCTTGGCGCCGACCTGGCGGCGCAGGATCGCCGCCTTGCCGAGTTTCAGCGTCGGTTTGTAGACGTAGAACTCGTCGGGATTGACCGCACCCTGCACGACCATCTCGCCCAATCCATAACTCGCGGTCACGAATACCGCATCGCGGAATCCGGATTCGGTGTCAAGCGTGAACAGCACGCCCGAAGCGCCGATGTCCGAGCGCACCATGAGCTGCACGCCGGCGGAGAGGAACACGTCCTCGTGGGCAAAGCCGTGATGCACGCGATAGGCGATGGCGCGGTCGTTGTAGAGCGAGGCGAAGACTTCCTTGACCTTGTGGATCACGTCGTCCGCACCGCTGACGTTGAGGTAGGTTTCCTGCTGGCCGGCAAAACTGGCATCGGGCAAATCCTCGGCAGTGGCTGAGGATCGGACTGCGACTGCGGTATTGGGCACACCAGCCTTGTCGCACAGTTTCGCGTAGGCATCGCGCACCGCCTTGTCGAAGGCGGGGATGAGCGGGGTGTCGATCACCCATTGGCGGATTTCCGCACCGGCCTTGGTCAGGGCATCGACGTTATCGACATCCAGCGCAGCGAGTTTTTTCTGGATGCGCTCGGCCAAACCCGATTGCGCGATGAACTGCTTGAAGGCATCGGCCGTGGTCGCGAAGCCGCCCGGCACCGACACGCCGAGTTTGGCGAGGTTGCCGATCATCTCGCCGAGCGAGGCGTTCTTGCCGCCCACCTTGCCGAGATCGGACAGGCGCAGTTCGTCGAGCCAAAGGATGAGGTCGCTCAAGGGGAATCTCCAGGAATTGTCCGGCGCGTGGAGCCCGGAAAGTGCCAATTTTCGGGCTTTGCGACCGACAAGACAAGGACAACCCGGCATCGACTACACTTGCCCCATGCACCGCCCCGTCTTCTACGTCTCCGACGGCACCGGCATCACTGCCGAAACCATCGGCCATTCCGTGCTGACCCAGTTCGACGGCATCGCCTTCGACACCGTGCGCATTCCCTTCGTCGACGACGAGGAAAAGGCTCACGGCGCCGCCGCGCGCATCCGCAACATCTACGCCACCGGCGGCGTGCGCCCGGTGGTTGTCAACACCGTGATCGATCCTGTGTTGTCGGAAATCCTCGCCACCAGCGGCGGCCTGATGCTGGACGTGTTCGCGCCGTTCATCGCGCCGCTGGAACACGAACTCGGCGCCAAGCGCTCGCCGCGCGTGGGCAAGGCGCATGGTTTGACCGACTTCGCCGAATACGAATCGCGCATCAACGCGACCAACTACGCGCTCACGCACGACGATGGCATCGACGTGAACTACGCCGACTCCGATGTCATCCTGGTCGGCGTCTCGCGCGTCGGCAAGACGCCGACGTGCCTGTACATGGCGCTGCACTATGGCGTGAAGGCGGCGAACTATCCGCTCACCGAAGACGATCTCGACAAGCTCGAACTGCCCAAGCGTCTGCTGCCGCATCGGCAGCGGTTATACGGCTTGAGCATCGATGCGCAACGCCTCGCCCAGGTACGCGAGGCGCGCAAACCCGGTAGCCGCTACGCGAAGATCGAGCAGTGCCGCAAGGAACTGGAACTGGCCGACAAACTCTTTCGCCGCGAGAACATCCCGGTGCAGAACACCACCCACACCTCGATCGAGGAAATCGCCAGCAAGATCCTCGCTCAGCTCGGTATCGAGAAACACATGTTCTAGTGCGCTGCCGCCGCGCCCGCATTCCCGAACGGCGGTTTTGCCAACCAGACGATCGGAATCATCAAGAAGAACAACAGGGCGCAAAGCAGGAACACGTCGTTGACGGCCAGGGTCAGCGCTTCGCGGGTGACGACGTTTTCGATCACTGCCCATGCCTTGGCCGCGCTCGCGCCCATCGCCTGCAAGTGGCCCAGGTAGGATTGCGTGGCCGGACTCGCGGCGCTCAGGTGCTCGGCCAGCACCGCATGGTGGTATTCGCCGCGGTGCTGCCACATTGTCACCGTGACGGCGGTTGAAAAGCTCGCCGCGATGGTGCGGAAGAAGTTCGCCAGGCCCGATGCGGAGGCGAGTTCCTCGGGTTTCAGGCCCGACACGATCACCTGGTTCAACGGCACGAAGAAGCAGGCGATGCCGATGCCCATGATGAAGCGCGGCACGACCAGCTGGCCGAACGCGGCATCGGTGGGAAAACTCGCGAACCACAGCGAGGTGCCGCCGAATACGATGAAGGCGAATGTGGTCACGGCACGCAGTTCGAGCCTCTGGATGTTCTTGCCGATGATCGGCGAGACCAGGAAGGCGAGGATGCCGACCGGCGCGGTGGCGAGGCCGGCCCAGGTCGCGGTGTAGCCGAGGTCGATCTGCAGCCACAGCGGAAACACCACGTTGATGCCGAAGAAGCCGACCATGCCCATGGACAGTGCGGTGACGCCGACGGTGAAATTGCGTTTGCTGAACAGATGCAGGTCGACCACCGGGTGGCGCTCGGTCAATTCCCAGGCGACGAAGAACACGAGCGCGACCAGCGCGGTCAGGCCGAGCGTGAGGATCATCGGCGAGGAGAACCAGTCCTTGTCGTTGCCGTTGTCGAGCATGAATTGCAGGCAGCCGACGCCGAGGATGAGCAGGAACAAGCCGACCTTGTCGATCGGCGTCTTCACGATCTTCGATTCGCGGCCGCGCAGCAGGTTGAACGTGACGATAGCGGCGATCACGCCGACCGGCACGTTGATGTAGAAGATCCACGGCCAGGAATAATTATCGGTGATCCAGCCGCCGAGGATGGGCCCGAAGATCGGCGCCACGACGACGGTCATCGCCCAGATCGCCAACGCGATTCCCTTTTTTGCGTCCGGATAGTTGTTCAGCAGCAGCGCCATCGACAACGCCACCATCGGGCCGGAGCCCGCGCCTTGCAGCAGGCGCGCGACGACAAGCATCGGCATGCTGGTGGCGAGGCCGCACAGCATCGACATGGCGACGAACAACAAGACCGAAACGCAGAACGTGCGCGCTTCGCCGAACTGGCGCGCGATCCAGCCGGTCAGTGGCTGCATCACGGCGCTCGCCAGCGAATACGAACTGATCGCCCAGGTGCCTTCCTGCGCGCTCACGCCCAGGCTGCCCGCGATGTGCGGCACCGAGACGTTGACGATGGTGAGGTCCAGCACCTCCATGAACGTGCTGATCGCCACCGCCACCGTGAGCAGGGCCAGCGGCGCGCCGTGCAGCGGCGGGGCGCGTTCGCTTTGCATTTGAGCGCTCATGTCAGTGCGCGAGATTGGCCTTGACGATGGCGTCGGCGGCCTTGTCTGCCGCAGCGAAATTGGCGCTGTAGACCGATGTCTGCGCGATGGCCTTCGACGCCGGTTGCTGCGCCAGCACGGCACCGCCGCGCTCGTGCGTGTCGACCGTCACTTCGGTGGAAAGGCCCACGCGCAGTGGATGTTTTTCCAATTGCTTCGGATTGAGCACGATGCGCACGGGTACGCGCTGCACCACCTTGATCCAGTTGCCGGAGGCGTTCTGCGCGGGCAGCAGGGCGAACGCACCGCCGGTGCCGGCTGCGAGTCCTTCCACGTGGCCGGCGTAGGTCACGTCGCCGCCGTAAACGTCTGCATGCACGTGTGCGACCTGGCCGATGCGGATGTGGGTGAGCTGGCTTTCCTTGAAGTTCGCGTCCACCCACAGGTCGTGCAGCGGCACGATGGTGAGCAGCGGCGCGCCTGGCTGCACGCGGCTGCCGACCTGCACGCTGCGCTGCGCGACGTAACCGGAGATCGGAGCAAGGATTGCGTTGCGATGATCGTTCACCCACGCCTCGCGATACGCGGCGCGTGCCTGCTGCACGAGCGGATTCTCGGCGATCGTGGTGCCGTCGACGAGCGCGTGCGCGGCGGCGGACTGGCGCGTCGCGGCATCGAGCGCGGCCTGTGCGTCGACCACGGCCTGGCGTGCGTGCGCGACTTCTTCCGGCGCGACCGCATGCTCGGCGAGCAGCGGCTCGCGGCGCTTGAGGTCGGCTTGCGCGCGCGAGACGTTCTCGCGTTGTGCGGCGATGGCGGCATCGTACTGGCCGGCCATCTGCGTCTGCTGGCGCACCTGGCGCACGGCCTGCGCCAGCGCGCTTTGCGCCTTGGCCAGGGCGAGGTCGGAATCGGTGGGATCGAGCTTGACCAGCACCTGGCCCGCATCCACGCGCTGGGTGTCGTCGGCGAGGATTTCGTTCACGGTGCCTGGCACCTGCGATGACACGATGACCTGGTTGCCGTTGACGTAGGCATCGTCGGTCACTTCGCGTAACGAGAATACGAACCACCACAGCGCCAGCCAGGCGAGGCCGGCGACGACGAACACAGCGGCGATGATGAGCAGCAGGCGGCGGCGCTTGCCGTTGCCATTTTGATTGGCACTGCCATTGCTTGCGGTCGGGGAGTCGCTCATGGCGATCGGGCTCCGGAAGAAGAGGTGGGTGGAGGATTCGCACCGAACCCGCCGCCCAGCGCGTGGGTCAGGGTGATTTCGGCCGCGAGTGCCGCCGCGTCGAGTTGCACGCTGGCGTCGCGTTGGCGATCCAGCATTTCACCGGCATCGAGCACCGGGATGGCATCGCTCAGGCCGCGCTGCATACGCGCACGCGCGCTGGCGAGGAGTTGGGTCTTGGCTGCGACTTGTGCCGCGTTCTGGCGCTGGCGTTCCTGGATCAGTTGCAGCGTCAGCGCCTGCGTGGCCACATCGTGCGCGGCGTCGGTCACGGCCTGGTGGTAGTCGGCGACGGCCGCGGCGAGCGCGGCCTGCGATACGCCGAAGCGTGCGCGCAGGCGTCCGCCCTCGAAGATCGGCAGATGCAGCGCGGGGCCGGCGGCGAACACGGCGCTTCCGGGCACGAGCAGCTTGCCCAGGTCGATCGACGACAGGCCGGCCATCGCGGAAATGCTCAAGTCCGGATAGAACGCGGCACGTGCGACATCGACATCCTTCAACGCCGCCTCCACGCGCCAGCGGCTGGCGGCCACGTCGGCGCGGCGCGCGACGAGATCGAATCCGGCGTTATCGGGCAATCCGGCCACGGCTTTTGGCAGCGGCACCGGCTTCAATTCGCCCAGATCCTTCGGCGCGACGCCGAGCAGGGCAGCCAGCGCGGCATGCTGGATGCGCGCATCGCCTTCGAGTTTGGCGATTTCCTCGCGCGCGGCGGCGAGTTCCGCGTCGGCCTTGTGCACGGTATCGTCGGAGTCCAGGCCCTGGCGCGCGCGCGCGGCGACAATGGCGCGACCGCGTTCGTAGCCGTCGACGATCTGTTGCGCCAGCGTCAAGCGCGCCTGGTCGGCCTGCCAGGCGAAATAGGTATCGGCGACGGCAGCGGCGAGCATCGATGCCGCCGCATCGCGTTCGGCCGCGGCGGCGCGCGCGCGGTCGACGGCAGCGGCGATGTCGGCGCCATGGCTGCCCCAGAAATCGAAATCGTAGTTGAAGGAAACGCCGAGGTCGCCCTGGCCGTACCAGTTGAAGCCGAGGAACTGGCTGGGAATGAGTCCATGTTCGCTCAGGCGTTCACGTTGCATCTGCGCGCTGCCGTTGACGCTGGCGCCGCCGTTGGCCCTGGCGACATCGACGCCGGACGTAGCCTGGTTGAAGCGGGCGCGCGCGACGGCCAGCGTGGGCGAGCCGCTCAGCGCGCGCGCTTCCAGGTCGTCCAGTTGTTCGTCGCCGTAGCGATGCCACCACGACGATTCCGGCCAGGCTGCGTTCGTGTTGACCGGTACTCCGGCCAGCGGTGCAGCAGCGGATAAGTCAGGGTGCGACGGGCGCGGCGGGACCGCGCAGCCGGCAAGCAACACCGCCGCCGCGGTCAGTGGCCAAACGGAAAGACGAATCATGCGGGTTGTCCCTTGGCATCGAGCGCGGCAGCGAGTTTTTTCAGCAGGCGTTCCAGGTCGAGCTTTTCCCTGGCACTCAGCGCACGCATGCCCAGGTCCAGTTCCGACCACATCTTCGGCAGCAGGCGCTCGATCAGGGACTCGCCCTTGCGCGTGATTTCCAGCGCGACGCGACGGCGATCCGCGGTGCCGGCGCGGCGCCGCAGCAGGCCCTTGCGCGCGAGTTCGTCGCAGATGCGCGTCATGTTGGCGCGGGTTTCGCCGGCGGCTTCGCTGAGCTGAGAGGCGAACACCCCGGCCGCCGTGTTCGCGTACAGCATCATCAGCGTGCGGAAGCCGACCTCGTTGAGGCCGGTCGGGCGCACCATGCGATTGAGATGCACGCCGAATTGCGCCGACAGGTGCTTGATCAGGCGCAGCAGCACGATGTCGCGTACCGGTGCGCCGCGCAGGCGCTCGGCGACGCGGCCGATACTGGATTCGATCACGGCGAAACTGGGGCAGGCGGGAAAGGCAGTCACGGCGATAGTTCAGGTTTCAACTATCGCAATACTAACAAGTACATTAATTGAACGCAAGACCTGCCGTGCTAATCCTGCGAGCGTTCAAACCATGGCGGAACCGGCTGCCGCGACGTGGGCGTGGCGTGGGGATGCCGATGAATCTGGCGCGGCCGCCGGGCTGCTACGCGGCGGCCGCGCCTACGTTATTGCACGGCTGGCAACAAATCCGTATCGACGTAACGCACGCGCGGATTCGACCACAGATAAACGGCTGGCTCGAAATTCGTCATCGTGCCGCCGGTGCAGTCAACATCGGCCGATGGCACGAGCGCCAGCAGCGCATCGGGCGGTTGCGTGGAAGGATCGGCCGTTGGGTCCAGCGCCGGCGGCAGGTTCGAGTTCAGCTCAATCGAATTCGTCAGGTGCAATTGACCACCGCCGTTGACGGTTGCTTCGCCCAGGCACAGCGCGCCGCTCGAAGGCAGGGGCTCCGGTTGGTAGGTCAGTGTCCACTGGCTGCCGGCCGGAAGCGCATGCGCATTGAGTACGTAATCGAACGTCGAGCCGAACCAGAAGTACATCATCGTCGCCGATTCCTCCGAAGGCACGCTGTTTCCGGTCGCCGGGTCGACCAAGCCGAAATTCGTGTGCGCGACTTGAGAGGCTCCGGATTGTCCCGCGGGACCTTGCACGTCGATGGCCGTATTGCTGTCGTCGGCGCACACGCCCTGCGGCGGGTGCGCGGTCACGTCGTGATGGCCAATGCCGGGCAGGGTTGCTGGCGGACCGTGATGGCCGCCATTGCCCGGATGGCTGCCGTCCGGGCCGTCATCGCCTCCGCCACCCTTGGCGAATGTGGGAAGGCTGACAGCGAATAAGGCCGCAGCGATGATCGATGCAATTAATCGCGGATACGCGCGCATGGGAATGTCCTTGATCGTGCGGCCCTTCGGATTCCCTGCAATGATCGAGATTACGCGCACGCCGGGAAATTCCTGTTACCACGCGCACAGTTCGGTATTCCTGAAGCGTGACGCCCGTCACGTTGCTGCGGCGGAACAGGTCGTCACCAAGCGCAGGCAGTCGATGTACCGGTTGTACAGCGGCGTCGGCGCGATGCGGATGATGTCGGGTTCGCGCCAGTCGCCGATGATGCCCTGCGCGTCCAGGTAATCGAACAGAGCGCGGCCGGATTCGCGTCCGCCCTTGACGCGCAGCGAGAGCTGGCAACCGCGGCGCTCGGGTTCGCGCGGGGTGACGATGTCGATGACGCCGGCGAGATGCTCGCGGATCAGCGCATCGAGATAACCGGTCAGGGCGATGGATTTCTCGCGCAAGCGCGTGAGTCCGGCGCGATGGAATATTTCCAGCGACACGCGCAGCGGCGCGAGCGCCAGAATCGGCGGATTCGACAACTGCCAGCCATCCGCGCCGGGTGTCGGCGAGAACTCCGGGCCCATCTTGAAGCGCGTGGCCTGGTCGTGTCCCCACCAGCCGGCGAAGCGCGGCCGGTCGGTGCGCGCGTGGCGTTCGTGCACGAAGCAGCCGGCGACCGCGCCAGGCCCGGAGTTGAGGTACTTGTAGCTGCACCACACGGCGAAGTCGCAGCCGCTGTCGTGCAGGTTCACCGGCACGTTGCCGACCGAGTGGGCGAGATCGAAGCCGACCACGCAGCCACGGGCATGGGCGAGAGCGGCGATGCGCTTGAGGTCGAACACCTGGCCGGTGCGGTATTGCACTCCCGGCAGCAGCACCAGCGCGATGCGCGAACCGTGTTCGCCGATGGCGCGTTCGATGGCGGCGGCGGAGATCGATCCATTCGCCTCGTCGCTTTCGAGTTCGATCAAGGATGTGGCCGGATCGAAGCCGTGGAAACGGATCTGCGACTCGACGGCGTAGCGATCCGACGGAAACGGATTCTTTTCGATCAGGATCGCACTGCGTTCGGGTGTGGGCCGGTAAAAGCTCGCCATCATCAGGTGCAGGTTGACGGTGAGCGAGTTCATCGCCACGACTTCGCTGGGCTGCGCACCAACGAGTTCGGCCAGATGGGCGCGTACCTCGTTGTGGTAGGGCATCCACGGATGCTTGCCGCGGAAATGCGCCTCGACGCCGAGGTCGCGCCAGTCGTCGAGTTCGTCGATCAATGCCTGCCGCGTCGCGCGCGGCTGCAAGCCCAGCGAATTGCCGCACAGGTAGACCTGCTGGCCATCGCCATATGCCGGAATCAGGAATTCATCGCGGAACGACGCAAGCGGATCGGCCGTGTCGCGCGCGCGCGCGTCGGCTTCTGCGGAAGCGATGTCGATGGTGTCCGTCATCGATGGATCAATGTGGTTTCAGCGACTGCATGATCTGCGAACATCCCTTTTCGTAATCCGCCGTCCATTGCGCCGTGGTCTTGTCCAGCATCGGCCTTGCGCAGCGCACGTGCACGAGCAGGTGGCTGTTGAGGTACCAGGTTTCGCGGTATTCGTATTTCGTCTTGCCGCTGTTCGCGAAGTAGCGCAGCGTGGTGGAATCCACGCCCTCGGTTTTTTGTTCGTAGCCCGGCAACTGCTTGGCCTTGTCGACGTCGCGATTGACCATGGGCTGGAAGTTGCTGGAGTCGTTGAGCAGGCGCGTCTCCACGGTTACGCGCGTCGCCTCGCCGCTGTTGGCATCGGCCGGATCCTTGACCTGGAACGCGACGAACTGCGGGTCGCCTTCGGTCTTTTGCATGATCACCGGCCACGCCGGCGGTGCGCTGAACTTGATGATGCCCTGGTCCAGCGAAAACTCGCCGGCGGACTGCGCGAAGGCGGGAGCGGCCGCGAGCAGGGTCGTGGCGAGGGTGGCGAGTGCGGATTTGCGCATGTTCGTCTCCAGTGGATTCAAGCGAAACGCGATGCCGGCAGGCCGAGCCATTCCAGCGCGGTGCCGTGGTACAGGGATTCCTGCTCGGCGGGTGCGAGACCCAGTGCGGCGATGCCGGCGCCGGGCTCCTGTTCGCCGAGCGGGAAAGGATAGTCGGTGCCGAGCATGACGCGCCGCGTGCCGGCGACGTCGAGCAGGTAGCGCAGCGCGCGATCATCGTGCACGCAGGAATCGAAATACAGGCGATCCATGTATTCGCGCGGATTGCGTGCGTTGTCGGTGGCGACGAGGTCGGGGCGCATGCGGAAGCCGTGTTCGATGCGGCCGATCGTGTAGGGAAACGCGCCGCCGCCGTGGGCGAAGGCAAGGCGCAGCCTGGGCAGGCGTTCGAGCACGCCGCCGAAGATCAGGCAGCAGGCCGCGCGCGCCTGTTCGGCGGGCATGCCGACCAGCCACGGCAGCCAGTACTTGGGCATGGAATCCTTGCCCATCATGTCCCAGGGATGCACGAGGATCGCCGCGCCAAGATCGGCGGCCGCCTCGAAGAACGAGAACAGTTCCGGCGCATCGAGGTTCCATTCGTCCACGTGCGAGCCGATCTGCACGCCCTGCAGTCCAAGCTGCTCGACGCAGCGTTCCATTTCCTGGATCGCCAGCGTCGGCGACTGCAGCGGCACCGTGCCGATGCCGGCGTAGTGGCGCGGATGATCGCGGCAGATTTGCGCGGTGTGATCGTTGAGGAAGCGGTGCAGTTCCAGCGCCTGATTGGGCTTGGCCCAGTACGAAAACAGCACCGGCACGGTGGAGATCGCCTGCACCTGCACGCCGAATTTCGCGTAGTCCGCGATGCGGTGTTCGGCATCGAACGCGTTTGCCCAGACCTCGCGGAAGAACCTGCCGTCCTTGTAGATGCGGTGGCGTCCGTCGGCATCGACCATGACCGGAAAACGCTCGTCGCCGTATTTCTCGGCGAGGTTCGGCCAACTGGCCGGCAGGATATGGGCGTGGGTGTCGATCTTGAGCATGGAACGGAAGTTTAACCGCTGGCCACGCCGACGGCGAGCGACAGCGTCAGCGCCGCAGCGTCGCGCAACGCGTGCCTTTCAGCGATACTTTTCCGGTGCGGGATTGACGTGCCCGCAACCCTTGCAGGTGCGTGCGTCCAGCGAACGGTAGAAGCGCTCGAATACGGCCGGGAAATCCGTTTCGATGTTGCCGAGCGTGAAGAATTCTTCGTACAGCTTGTGGTTGCAGCGCTCGCAGAACCAGAGCAGG
>DATJIL010000105.1:0-8624 GCA_035493385.1 Rudaea sp. | reverse complement strand
AGATCGCGGTTGAGGAAATAGACCAGGTCCGGCGCGAGCAGGGGCGTGGTCAGGTACTTGAACTTCAGGGCGCCGGCGATCAGCAACCCGCCGAAGACGATGGCCGGCACAGCCAGCGCGAAAGCCGGACGCCGGCTCAGGAAGGCGATCAGCAGGGCGGTGTCGAGGATCAGCGCCAGGGCGAACAGCATTTCGCCGCGCTCGCTCGACGCGAACGGTCCGGCGACCAGCAGGGCGATGAATCCGATGGCGGCAATCGCGGCGACGATGCGCGTGCGTTTCGGGAGCGGCAGTCTCATGGCCGCATCATAACGGCTGGACGTGAGCGCCCGCTGACGCAGTGCACAGTTGCGCGATCGCCTCGGCCGCCGCCACACTGCCGCCACCGCGCAGGGATTCGTGCAGGCGCCGGAACTCGCCGAGGAGTTCCGGCGGCGCCGCGCGCGCGCGCAGGAACGGCAGCAGGGCCGCGGCCAATGCGTCCGGCTTGCAGGCATCCTGCATCAATTCCGGGACCAGGCGTTTGCCGGCGAGGATGTTGGGCAGGGAATAAACGTCGGTGCGCAGCATTCCCAGCGTTTTCACGATGAAATGCGTGAGCGGCGCGATGCGGTAAGCCACCGTCATCGGGCGCTTGGCCAGCATGGCTTCGAGCGCAGCGGTTCCCGAAGCCAGCAATACGGCATCGGCTGCAATCATCGCCGCATGCGCTTTGCCGTCGATGATGCTCAAATCGTGTGGCTGGAGTCCGAGCGCGGAAAACGCCGTGCGGCATTGGGCATTCGCCATCGGCGCGACGACGCGCAGCTGCGGCAGTTCGCGTTGCAGGATGGCCGCCGCATGCAGGAAATCGCGGCCCAGGCGGTGGATTTCACCGAGCCGGCTGCCCGGCAACAGCGCCAGCACCGGCGCGTCGGTGGGAAGTCCCAGTTCGGCGCGCGCAGCGGCCTGGTCGGGTTCCAGCGCGAACGCATCAGCGAGCGGATGGCCGACGAAGCGTGCATCCACGCCATGCCGTGCGTAAATCGGCGGCTCCATCGGAAACAGGCACAGCACGCGGTCGGCGCTCACGCCGATCTTCGCCGCGCGCGCCTCGCGCCAGGCCCAGATCGACGGGCTGACGTAATGCACGGTGCGGATGCCGGCTTGCTTGAGCCTGCGTTCCAGGCCAAGGTTGAAATCCGGTGCATCGATGCCGATGAATACGGCCGGACGTAGCTGCACTATGCGTTTGTACACATCGCGCCGGATGGTCAGCAACTGCGGCAGGTGGCGCAACACCTCGACCAGTCCCATCACCGATAATTTCTCAGCGGAGTGCCAGATGTCCATTCCCGCCGCGGCCATCTGCGGCCCGCCGATGCCGGCAAAGCGTGCGGATGGGAAGCGTTGGCGCAGGGCATCGATCAGCCCGGCGCCGAGCAGGTCGCCCGAGGCTTCGCCGGCGACGAGGACGAACCGCGGACTCGCGTCCGGCGTCATCGCATCAGGCTGCGCTGCCCGCGCTCGATGAAGTCGAGCATGCGCGCCACGTCGGGTGCTTCCTGCGCGGCACGCGCAAGTTCCGCGCGGGTTTCCTCGAACGGCAACTTGGCGACGTACAGCGTCTTGTAGGCGCGCTTGATCGCGGCGATGCGCTCGGGCGAAAAGCCGCGGCGCTTCAAGCCTTCCGAATTGATGCCGCGCGGGCGTCCCTGCACGTCCGCGTCGGTGGCGATCATCAGGAACGGCGGCACATCGCCGGTGAGCAGCACGCCCATGCCGATGAAGGCGTGTTCGCCGACGCGGCAGAACTGGTGCACGCCGGCGAACCCCGAGAGGATGACGTGATCGCCGATCTCGACGTGACCGGCGAGCGTGGCGTTGTTCGAAAACACGCAATGGCTGCCGACGTGGCAGTCGTGCGCGATGTGCGAGTAGGCGAGAAGCCAATTGTCGTCGCCGACGCGGGTGGCGCCAGCGCCACCGCCGGTGCCGCGGTTGATCGTGACGAATTCGCGGATCGTGTTGCGATCGCCGATGACGAGCTCGCTGCGCTCGCCGCGGAATTTCTTGTCCTGCGGCTCGGCGCCGACCGACGCGAATTGCCAGATGCGGTTGTCGCGGCCGATGCGTGTGGGGCCCTGGATCACCGCGTGCGGACCGATCGTGGTGCCGTCGCCGATGGTGACCTCGGCGCCGATCACGGCATACGGGCCGACGCTGACGTTGGCGCCGAGTTTTGCGCTCGCGTCGACTAGCGCTGTGGGATGGATCATGCGCCGCTACGCCCGGCGCACAGCAGTTCGGCTTCGGCCACCTGCTCGCCGCCGACCAGTGCGCGACAGGCGAACAGGCCCATGCCGCGGAGCATGCGCTTGAGCTCGACGTGCAGCATCAACTGGTCGCCCGGCACGACCATGCGCGTGAACTTGGCATTGTCGACCTTGACCAGGTAGTACATCGGCTGGGTTTCGTGCTTCGGCGTGGACAGGAACACGAGCAGGCCGGAGGCTTGCGCCAGCGCCTCGATGATCAGCACGCCGGGCATGACCGGATGGCCGGGGAAGTGGCCCTGGAAGTGCGGCTCGCTGACGGTAACGTTCTTCAGCGCGACCAGGCGCTTGGAATGCTCGAACTCGAGCACGCGATCGACGAGCAGGAACGGGAAGCGGTGCGGCAGCAAACCCATGATGCGCTCGACATCGAGCGGAAGCGAAACGTCTTGTCCAGTTTGGGTCATTTGTGCGAATCCTTTTCCAGTTGCCCCACGCGGCGGGCGAGTTCGTCCAGATGCTTGAAACGCGCCGCGTTGCGACGCCAGGCGCGATTATCCTGCACCGGCGTGCCGGATGAATACTCCCCGGGCGCATCGATGGAGTGCGTGACGAGCGTTCGTGCCGTGATCGTGACCCGGTCGCCGATGCGGATGTGGCCGACGATGCCGGCGCCGCCGCCGATCAGGCAGTTGCGGCCGATCCTGGCGCTGCCCGCCACGGCCACGCAGCCGGCCATGGCCGTGTGCGCGCCGATGGTTACGTTGTGCGCAATCTGGATCTGGTTGTCCAGGCGCACGTCGTCTTCCAGCACGGTGTCTTCCAGCGCGCCGCGGTCGATCGTGGTGTTGGCGCCGATTTCGCAGTCGTCGCCGATGCGCACGCCGCCGAGTTGCGGCACCTTGATCCAGCCGCCTTGGTCAAAAGCGCTTTGGTCGAAGGCGATGCCGAAACCGTCCGCACCAATTACCGCGCCCGGGTGAATGAGCACGCGCTTGCCGAGCGTGACATCGCGCACCAGCGTCACGCGTGCGACCAGATGCGCCTGTGCGCCGACATGGCAGCGCTCGCCGACGCTGCAATGCGGACCGAGCACGGCACCGGCATCGACGACGGCGCCGTCGCCCACGAAACAGAACGGTCCGATGGATGCGCCCGCGGCGACGCTGGCGCTGGCCGCGACGACGGCACTCGCATGCACGCCGGGCGCTGGCGCAGTGGTGCGCTCGAAGAGGGCGGCGATCTTGGCGAACGCGACGTAGGGGTCGGCCGCGATCAGGCAGGCGCCGCGGCAGGCCTCGGCATCGGCGGCGTGCAGCACGACCGCGCCGGCGCGTGTGCCCGCGAGCTGGGTGCGGTAATGGGGATTGGCGAGAAAAGCCAGTTGCCCGGCCGTGGCGGCTTCCAGCGTGCCGACGCCACGAATGGCAAGGCCGCCGTCGCCACGCAGTTGCAGGTGAAAGCGCGCGGCAAGCTCGGCGAGCGTGTAATGCGGCGCGTTCACGGTGTCGTCCCCGCGGCTGGCTTGGCATGACGCAACTGGTCGAGTACGGCATCCGTGATGTCGATGCGCGGATTCGCGTAGACCACGGGACTGGGCACGATGAGGTCGTAGCCGTGCGCACGCGCGTAGTCGATTACGGCATCGTTGATCTGCTGCCAGATGCGGTCACGGTCTGCGGCCGCGCGCGTGTTGAGGTCGTTGCGCAGCGCTTCGCGCGTACGCTTGATCGCGCCGTCGAGCGTGTCTATCTGGCGCTTGAGCGCGTCGGCGTCGGCCTTGGACATGATCGCGCCGTCGCGGGCATAACGCTTGTTCATGTCAGCCAGGCGCGTTTCGTCGGATTTGAGCGCGGCATCGCGCGGAGCGAATTCGCGTTGCAGGCGGCTACGGCTTTCCACCATCTGCGGGGCGTTGTCGATCAGGCGCTTGAGGTCCACGTAGCCGACCTTGCCTGCCGTCGTCTGCGCCAGGGCCAGGAACGGCAGCAACACCAACGCCAGCGCGAACGCACTGACATACCGCCATTTGCCGGCGCTAGCCCTCACCCGGAAACCCTTCGCGCGACCGTACTTGCCTGAATCATACGCAAAGGGCCGGTTTTGCACAGCCCTTGCGCAAGGAAATCAGAATGTCGTACCGAAGTTGAACTGCAACGTCTCGCCGATATCGCCGGGCTTGGAACGAATCGGCCGGCCGAGGTTGATGACGATGGGCCCGACCGGCGCCTGCCAATGCAGGGAAATACCGGTGGATGCACGCAGCGCGCCCCACGAGAAGCCGCTGTTGTCGTACAGGGCGTTGCCGAGCGATGGATTGTTCTGGTTGAACACGTTGCCGACGTCCAGGTACCAGGACAGGCGCGTGGCGGTGTCATCCTTGACGAAGGGCGTCGGGAAGATGAGTTCGAAGGAAGCGACCGTTTTCAGGTTGCCGCCGAGCGGCTGGCGGCAATAGTAGTTGGTGAAGTTCGTGCATCCCGGCGCCAGCGCGTAGGGGCCCAGGGTGTTGTCACGGAAGCTGCGCACGTCGGAAACGCCGCCGGCGTAGAAATCCTCGAAGAACGGCAGACCGTTCACTTTGACCGGCGCTCCGGTGGCCGGATCGCGGCCGTCGGCGGCGCGCCAGGTATTGCCGTAACCGATCGAGGTCGAACCTTCGAAGGTAAGTCCTTCGGTGATTGGCACGTACTGCGCATAGCGATAGATCAGCTTGTAGTACTCGACGGTGGAGCCGGGCAGGGCAACTTCGGCCGAGAATTGCTGCAACGAGCCATGCGTCGGGTTGAAATATTTGTTGCGCGTGTCGTGCGCCCACGACGCCGTGAGCGACCATTCGTGGAAGGTGTTGTGGTTGAGCCGGTTAATGTAGTCGACGATCGGCAGCGGCGAGTAATACGCAATATAGGTGATCGGTTGCCCGGTGGCGGGATCCACGGTGCAAGCGCCGGTAGTGACATCGACGGATACGCAGGCGGGGTAACCGGTAATGATCTTGGTCTTGCTCACCCCGAGCTGCAGGTTGACCGTATCGTTCTCCGTCACGGGAATGCCGACGTAGGTCGAGAACGCGCCGGTGTTGCTCAGGTAGTTGGCGAGGTTTGCTTGCGACTGGTTCAACTTCGAATACGACAGGTCGTAGCCGAGACCGATGCCGTCCGGCGTCAGGTAGGGCTGGAAATACGACAGCGCGTACTTGGTCACGAAGTCGCTCTTGGATACGGTGAGCGAGGCGCGGTCGCCGGTGCCGAGGAAATTGTTCTGCGATATCGAGGTGCTCAGCACCAGACCGTAGACCTGCGAAAAGCCGACACCAAACGTGAACGAACCGGACGTGGTTTCCTCGACGGTCACGTCCATGTCCACCTGGTCGTCCGTACCCGGCACCTTGGGCGTGGTGATGTCCACCTTGCTGAAGTAGCCCAGGCGTTGCAGGCGCACCTTGGAGCGGTCGATCGCGGCCTGCGAGTACCAGGCGCCCTCGAGCTGGCGCATTTCGCGGCGCATCACCTCGTCCTGGGTGACGTGATTGCCCTTGAACACGATGCGGCGCACGTAAACGCGCTTGCCGGGATTGACGAAGAAATTGATGCCGACGGTGCGCTTTTCGCGGTTGAGCGTCGGGATCGGCGTGACCTGGGCGAAGGCGTAGCCGATGTTGGCGAGCACGGCGGTCATCTGCTGCGCGGATTTCTCCAGCTTCTGGCGCGAAAATACCTCGCCATCGTGCGCGACGATGAGCTTGCGCATGTCGGCTTCGGTCAGCACCAGGTCGCCGCTGAGCTTGATCTCGGCAATCTTGTAGACGCTGCCTTCGGTGATGTCGGCGGTGATGTACATCGCGCGCTTGTCGGGGCTGATGCTGACCTGGGTCGAGTCGATGTTGAAGTCGGCGTAGCCGCGGTCGAGATAGTACGAGTTGAGCTTCTCGAGATCTCCGGAAAGTTTTTCACGCGAGTACTGGTCGTCCTTCGAATACCACGATGTCCAGTTCGACGTGTCGGATTCGAAATCGTCGCGGATCTGCTGTTGCGTGAACGCATGGTTGCCGACGACGTTGATCTGCTTGATCTTGGCGACCTTGCCTTCGGCGATGTTGATGGACAGTTCCACGCGATTGCGGTCCAGGCCGATCACCGTTGGCTTGATGGTGACGTTGTACTTGCCGCGGTTGTAGTACTGGCGGGTCAGTTCCTGGGTCACGCGATCCAGCGACAGGCGGTCGAAGGGTTCGCCATCGGACAGGCCGATATTCTTCAGGCCCTTGAGCAGTTCTTCGGACTTGATGTCCTTGTTGCCCTTGAGCTGGATCTTGGAAATCGCCGGGCGTTCCTTGACCGTGATGACCAGGATGTCGTTCTGGCGCGCGATGGTGACGTCGCTGAAGAAACCGGTCTTGTACAGCGCGCGGATCGCCTGCGCGGCGCGTTCGTTCGTGACCGAGTCGCCTTTTTCGATCGGCAGGTAGGTGAACACCGTGCCGGAGGAAATGCGCTGCAGGCCATCGATGCGGATGTCGGACGCGACGAAGGGGTCGAACGCGTGGGCTTTGGCGGCGAGGCAGGCAAACAGTACAAGGGCGGCGATACGCTTCATCGTCGATTTCCGATTCGTTTTTATGGGAATTGCAAAGGCCGGGCCTGCGCCGCGACCGGCTATTGTAATGTCAATGCGCAACCAAGCGCAGGATATCGTTGTAAAAGGCCAGGCTCATCAGCGCGGCGAGTGCCGCCATGCCCACGTACTGGCCGGCGATCATGGTGCGCTCGCTCACCGGGCTGCCCTTGACCCATTCGATCAGGTAATACAGCAGGTGCCCGCCGTCGAGCATCGGAATTGGCAGCAGGTTGAGGATTCCCAGGCTCAGCGAGATGATCGCGAGGAAGGACAGGAACCAGGCCAGGCCCATCTGCGCCGAGGCATTGGCCACCTGTGCGATGCTGATCACGCTGGAAAGGTTCTTCGTCGAAGCCGCGCCGGTGAGCATGGCGCCGATCATGCCGAGCGTGGCGCGCGTGGTCTTCCAGGTTTCGTGCACGGCGGCGGGGATCGCGCGCAACGGGTTGTAGCGCTCCAGCGCGTCATGCGTGTTGCCTGGCGCGACGCCGATCAGCCAGCGGGACTTTCCGTCCTGCGCGTGCTGCTCGGCGGTGAGATCGAAACCCAGAGTATCGGCGCCGCGCTGCACGGTCATGTGCAGATGCGGATCCTGCGCGGCAAGTTCCGGCACGAGTTTCACCAGGTCCGCGAACGAGGCGACCGGCTTGTTGTTGATGGCCGTGATGCGGTCGTCCACGTGCAAACCGGCCAGCGCAGCGGCGCCCCCGGCGCTCAAGCCGCCGACCACGGCGGGTGGCGGTTGCAGCTGCAAGCCGATGGCATCGAAGGTCTTGTCGTCCGCCGCGCCTTGCGGGAGCTGGCTCAAGGCCAGGGTGTGCGTTTGCGTCGCGCCGGTGGCGGTTTCGACCTGCAGCGCGACGTCCTGGCGCAGCATCGCGGCCTGGGCCACGTCGAGCATGGCCGTACTCCACGAATCGACAGCGTCGCCATCGACCGCCGTGATGCGATCGCCGGCGTGCAGGCCTGCGGCGGCGGCAAGGCCCTGTGGCGTGCCAATCACCGGCTGGAAGTCGGGCCGCCCGACCACGAACATCGCCCAGAATGCGACGATCGTGAACACGATGTTGAAAACGGGTCCGGCGGCGGCGATGAGCATGCGCTTGCCGACCGGCGCGGCGTTGTATTCGCCCGGCTCATGCGCGGCGGCTTCGGGATTTTCGGATTCGCGCGCGTCGAGGAACTTCACGTAGCCGCCGAGCGGAATCGCGCCGATCGCGTATTCGACGCCGTCGCGGCCCATGCGCGACCAGATCGGCTTGCCGAAGCCGACGGAAAAACGCAGCACCTTGACGCCACAGCGGCGTGCGACCCAGTAATGGCCGAACTCGTGGAAGGTGACCAGCAGGCCAAGGGTGACCAGCAGCCACCAGACGGAACCCAAAAACTCGCTCATCCGGAAACTCAGCAATTATGCGCCCGGCGCATGATACGTTGTGCGTGCTGGCGTGCGGTTAAATCGGCGTAAATCAAGCCTTGCAGCGTATCGACCGGTTCAGCCGGCATTGCGTCCAGCGTGGCAGCGACGACCTCGGCTATGGCGAGAAAGGGAAGGGTGCCGGCAAGAAACGCCGCCACCGCGATTTCGTTGGCCGCGTTCAGGATCGCCGGCGCGGTGCCGCCTGCGGCGAGTGCGCGCCAGGCCAGATCCAGGCACGCGAACGTGGTGCGGTCCGGCGCCTCGAAATGCAGCGTGCCCGTGCGCAGCAGATCCAGGCTCGCCACACCCGATTCGATCCGTTCCGGCCACGC
>DATJIL010000104.1:0-17567 GCA_035493385.1 Rudaea sp. | reverse complement strand
ATGGCCCCACCACAGTTGCCGGCTCACGCACCAGTCCTGGATGTTGTCCAGCCACTGCGTGTACGTCGTGGACCAATTCTCCGGCACGAACCGGATTTCACCCGAGCGCACGGCGTTCAAGGCCGGTTCGGTGATGGCCTTGCGCCCGCGTTCGGAGGTGAGATCGAGGAACCACTGGTCGGTCAGCATCGGTTCGATCACCGCGTCCGAGCGCTGGCTGATCGGCACCTGCAGCTTGTGCTTCTTCGTCTCGACGAGGAGGCCTTCCGCTTCGAGATCGGCGAGCACGGCCTTGCGTGCGGCAAAGCGGTCGAGGCCGCGGTATTTCTGCGGTGCGTTCTCGTTGACCTTGGCGTCGAGCGTGAGCATGGTGATCGGCACGAGCTTGTGCCGCGCGCCGATCTGCCAGTCGTTGAAATCGTGCGCCGGCGTGATCTTCACCGCGCCGGTGCCGAATTCGCGCTCGACGTAAGCGTCCGCGATCACCGGAATCTCGCGCCCGCTCAGTGGCAGCTTCAGCGTCTTGCCGACGAGGTGCGCGTAGCGCTCGTCTTCCGGATGCACGGCCACGGCGACGTCGCCGAGCATGGTTTCCGGGCGCGTCGTCGCAACGACGAGGCCTTCGCCGCCGTCGCTCGCGGGATAGCGGATCGACCACAGTGAGCCGTCCTTCTCCTCGTTGTTCACTTCCAGGTCCGACACCGCCGTCATCAGCACCGGATCCCAGTGCACGAGGCGCTTGCCGCGATAAAGCAGGCCGTCGCGGTACCACTGCACGAAAACCTTGCGCACCGCGGCGGAGAGTCCTTCGTCCATGGTGAAGCGTTCGCGCGACCAGTCCATCGACGCGCCGATGCGGCGCATCTGGTTGGTGATCGTGGAGCCGGATTCGGCCTTCCATTCCCACACGCGCTCGACGAATTTCGCGCGACCCAGATCGTGGCGGGTCTGGCCCTGCGCCGCGAGCTGGTTCTCGACGATCTTTTGCGTGGCGATGCCGGCGTGATCGGTGCCCCCCTGCCACAGCGCACGCATCCCGTGCATGCGGTTGTAGCGGATCAGCGCATCCATGATGGTCTGCTGGAACGCGTGGCCCATGTGCAAGGTGCCGGTCACGTTCGGCGGCGGCAGCAGGATGCAGTACGGCGCGCCATCGCCGTGCGGGGCGAACGTGCCCGCGGCTTCCCAATGCGCGTACCACTTCGATTCGATGGGGCGGGGATCGAAACTTTTTTCCATGGGGTTGCCTTGCGCCCGCGCGGGCGCAGGGCTGATTCGAGAGACGAAGGCGCGATTGTAACGGTGCGCGGCGGATCGCCCAAGACGCGCGCGTGCGGCGCTTACCTTTGTCCGGCGCGCGGGGTACCATCAACCACATTCACGGACGCGAACCGGAACGACGGAATGAAAGCCGCATTCGGCCAGTACCAGCTCGTGTCCGAACTCGGTCGCGGCGGCATGGGCGTGGTGTTCAAGGCCCGCGATGCGGCACTGGATCGCTTCGTCGCGCTCAAGGTGCTTGGCGAAGGGCTGGCCCACGATGTGCGCGTGGTCGAGCGTTTCCAGCGCGAGGCGCGCGCGGTCGCCGCACTCGACGATGCCCACGTCGTGCATGTCTACGCGATCGGCAGCGAGGGCGGCCTGCCGTATTTCGCGATGGAATTCGTCGACGGCGTTTCGCTGGACGCGTTGCTCAAGCGCGAAAGACACCTCGCCCCGGACCAGGCCGCGCGCCTGGTCGTGCAGGCCGCGCGCGGCCTCGCCTGCGCGCACGCGAAGGGCCTGATTCACCGCGACATCAAGCCGGGAAACATCCTTATCTCCACGTCCGGCATCGTGAAAGTCTCGGATTTCGGCATTGCCCAGTCCACGCAGGACGGCGCATCGCGCTTGACCACGACCGGCGCGTTCCTCGGCACGCCCGGCTACCTCGCGCCCGAGCGCTACGACGATGGCACCGTAGCCGACGCACGTGCCGACATCTTCGCGCTCGGCATCGTGTTGTTCGAATGCCTGGCCGGGCGCCTGCCGTACAAGAGCACGTCGCCGCTGGCGCTGATGCGCGAGGTGGCCGAGACGCCCTTGCCCGACATCCGCGCGATCACTCCGGCGGTCGACGCGGAACTCGCGCGCATCCTGGGCAAGATGACGGCCAAGGATCCGGCACAGCGTTATGCCGATTGCCGCGAATTGATCGATGATTTGATGCGGCATTTCGCGATCGGCGCGGACGAGGCGTTGATCGTGCACGTGCGTCACACGCCGGAATTGCCGCTGCTCGGCGTGCCGACGAGCACCTCCACGCTGCGTTTGCACACGCCGTTCCTGCAGCGCCTGAAGAACCGCAAGATCGTGCAGTGGTCGCTGGCTTACCTCGCGGCCGCGTTCGCGCTGCTGCAGGGGCTCGATATCGTCGGCCAGCAGTTCGGCTGGGCCGAAGACGTGCGCCGCGGCATCACCGTGGTCTTGGGCGTCGGTTTCTTCGTCGCCCTCGTGCTCGCCTGGTACCACGGCGAACGCGGCGCGCAGCGCGTGACCGGCACGGAGCTGCTGATTCTTGCACTGCTGCTCGCGGTCGGCGGCGGCGTGCTGTGGCGCATTGCGCCGGCGCCGAGCGGCACGCCCGCGCCCGCCGCCACGGAAGCGGCGATTCCCGACAAGTCCATTGCCGTGCTGCCGTTCGAAAACCTGTCCGACGACAAGGGCAACACTTACTTCGTCGCGGGCATGCAGGACCTGATCCTGACCAAACTGGCAGGCATCGGCGACCTCAAGGTCATTGCGCGCGCCTCGACCGAAAAATACGGCGCGCGGCCGACGGACCTGAAAACGATCGGACGCCAACTGGGCGTGGCGACGCTCCTGGAAGGCAGCATCCAGCGTGCGGGCGATCAGGTGCTGATCAACGTGCAGTTGATCGATACGCGCAGTACCGCGCACCTGTGGGCACAGGATTACACGCGCACCCTGGACAACCTGTTCGGTGTGGAAGGCGAAGTGGCGCAGAAGGTGGCCGATGCGCTCAAGGCGCGGTTGTCGCCCGCCGAGTCGGCGAGCCTCGCGGCTTTGCCGACCACGAACCGCGCCGCCCTCGACCTGTTCCTGCGCGCCGAGTACCAGGCCAATCGCGGCAAGGTGGATAGCGACACGGCCAGCCTGAAGGCCGCCTTGCCGCTGTACCGGCAGGCGATCGTGGAAGACGCGCATTTCGCACTGGCGCTGGCGCGGCTGTCGTACGTTGAAAGCGAGCTGGCGTGGCTCAACGGCGGCGGCGGGCTGGACGTCAAGCAGCTCACCGCGCTGGCGCGTGCCGACGCCGAACAGGCGTTGCGGCTGGCGCCGGACCTCGCCGAAGCGCATTTGGCCATCGGCTACAGCGAATACTACGGCCGTGGCGATTACGCGGCCGCACGCAAGGCGTTCGACGAGGCGCTTGCGCTGCGGCCCAACGACGCCGACGCCTTGACTGCGCGCGGTTATGTCGAGCGTCGCGAGGGTCGCTTCGACGCTGCCATCGCATCGTTGCAGCAGGCGCTGGCGCAAGATCCGCGCAACAGCGCGCTGGCCAACGATCTCGGCGAAACCTGCATGATGGCTGGCCGCTATGCCGATGCCGCACCCTGGCAGCAACGGGCACTGGCGCTGGACCCGACCAACATCAATGCCAGGCTCGATTCTTCCAACACGATCCTGCTGGATAGCGGCGATGCGGAACAGGCGTTGGCGGCGGCGCAAGGCGAAGAGCCGGTCATGCGCACATGGCGCGCGGATTTACTGGTTTACCGCCGCCGCTACGACGAGGCGATAGCGTTGCTCGCTGGCGTAGACGACACGCCCGACAATTTCACCTTCGTGCGCGGATCAAAGTCTTTGCAATTGGCCAACCTGTACCGATTGGCCGGCGACGCGGCCCGCGCCCAACCCTTGTTCGGACAGGCGCAGGCGCAGGCGCGCGCCGAACTTAGCACCCAGCAGGGCAACGATCTGGCTTATGTCTGGCGCAATCTCGCCAGCGCCGAACTGGGTCTTGGCCACGTGCCAGAGGCGTTGCAAGCGATCGCAAAATCGCAGGCGATCGTGACAGCGGCACACGACAAGGTATCCGGTCCCGGGTCGATGCAAGCGAACGCGGCACAGTATGCGCAGGCGCGGCGTCCCGATCTGGCGGTGCCCCTGCTTGCGACGGCACTGGCGAGCCCCGGCATCGGGTTTTACTACTCGCCGAAGATGTTGAAGATCGATCCAGTCTGGGATCCGATCCGCGACGATGCGGACTTCAAGGCACTGCTGAAGAAATACGCCGGTAGCGACTGAACCAGGTGCAGTACGGATATGCTAGATTCCGCGCCATCCTGGAACGATTCCTGCTTGTTTGAAAGTGTTCAGCGGCTGGCGCGGCACGGTTTGTCGTGCATGCATGTGTCCTGGTGCATGAGCCGACCGAACTTGAAGTGCTTGAATCGATGGAGGGAACATGAAGCGACATGCCAGCTTGATGACAAGCGTTGCGGGTGCCGCATTGCTATGGGTGGGCGTGGCTGCCGCCGCCGGGTCCACGGACGAGATCGGCGACCTGCTGACAAAAATCGGCAGCACGAGCGTCACCCCAACGCAAGAAAGCTACTCGCGTGAACTGAAAAAATCGGTCAATGCCGCGGCGGTCCTGTCCGTTGCCCGAAGTTGTGCCAAGCAACGAGGCGCGTCGGAGCCCGCGACGTTCACACTGGTCGGAATGGTTCGCATCGACGGTACGCTGACTTCGCCGGTTCCGATGCCGGACACCGCGTTTGGCGCCTGCGTGGCGGCCGGTATCGGCGCTTCCCATTTCCCGCTTCCGCCCGGCGACGGCCACGGATGGCCGGTCGCCATACAGTTCGATGCAAGGACCGGCAAGGCGATCTACGTGGCGGGCGACAAGCAGCCGGGCGTGCCGCGATATACATCGACGATCCAGTGGCTGCACACGCCGCTGCCGACATCGCCGCCGGATTTGAGAAGGCGGTGCACGGCTAGTATCTGGCTGAGCCTCGACAAGGACGATCGGGCCACGGCGGCCGAACTCGGCGACTCGGAATGTCCGGCGGCGTTCAACGCCGCCTTGGTCGATGCCACGCGTCAATGGCTGGGCACCAGCAGGCAGAAGGCAGCGACCGGGGAAGCGAAGGACGTGCGGGTTTCCTTCGTCGTGAGCGCAGATGGCATCCGCGTGACGTTTTAGCGGCGCTGCGCCCGAGCGCTCACATGTCGTGCTTGGCGACCTCGATGCCGGCAGCCTTGTAGGCCTTCCAGCGCTCGCGCGACTCGTCACGTTGGGATTCGTCGTCGGGCACCACTTCCAGCACGCGTTCGAATGTGCCGCCGACCGCTTCGTCGCGTAGATTGATGGCAAGCGCGCGATCCGGCGTCTGCACGCCCGGCGCGACAATGAGTACCGGCGTGATCGCATCGTCCTCGTCGCCGGCGATCTGGTGTGGCACGAACGCGTTCTCGTCGAAGTCCCAGAGTTTTTCGTCGAGTTGCTCGGCTTGTTCTGCCGAACGCGCGAAGATCAGCGTGCGCTGGCCGCTTTCGAATGCCTTCTTCGCCAATTCGCACACGAGCAGCAGCGGATCGCCGCGGAAGCGTGGCTTGGCGATCAGATAGAAGTCCGCCTTGGGCATCAGCGCGGCAAAAAAATCATGAATTGGCGCGATCCATCAGCCACTGCGCCAGCAACGGCACCGGCCTTCCCGTCGCCGAACCCTTGCGGCCCTCGTCCCAGGCGCTGCCGGCGATGTCCAGATGCGCCCAGCGGAAGCCTTCGGTGAAGCGCGCGAGGAAGCAGCCGGCGGTGATCGCCCCGGCGTATTTGCCGCCGATGTTGGCGACGTCCGCGTAGCCGGTGTCGAGCTGGCTCTGGTAATCGTCCCACAGCGGCAGGCGCCAGGCGCGGTCTAGCGTGGCCTCGCCGGCGGCGAGAAGCTCGTTCGCGAGTGCGTCGTCCTGCGTCATCAAACCGGAAGCATGCTTGCCGAGCGCGACCACGCAGGCACCGGTGAGGGTCGCCGCATCGACGATGACCTGCGGCTTGAACTTCTGCACGTAAGTCAGCGCATCGCACAGGATCAGGCGCCCTTCGGCGTCGGTGTTGAGGATTTCCACGGTCTGCCCGGACATCGTGGTGACGACGTCGCTGGGGCGCTGCGCGCGGCCGCCGGGCATGTTCTCCACCGTGGGCACGACGCAGACCAGGTTCAATTTGAGTTTCATCTCGACCGCGGCGAGGAAGGCGCCGAGCACGCCGGCAGCGCCGCACATGTCGAATTTCATCTCTTCCATGCCGGCGCTGGGCTTGATGTTGATGCCGCCGGAATCGAACGTCACGCCCTTGCCGACCAGCGCATGGGGTTGCGCCTCGCCGGCGCCATTCCACTGCAGCGCGATCAGCCGTGGCGCGTTCGCCGAACCCATGGCCACGCCAAGCAGGGCGCCCATGCCGAGCTTGTGCATTTGCTCTTCCTCGAGCACTTCGCACGTCACGCCGGGGTGTTCGAGCGCGAGTCTTTGCGCCTTCTCGGCAATGTAGGCCGGCGTGCAGATGTTCGGCGGCAGGTTGCCGAGTTCGCGCGCGAAGCGCACGCCTTGCGCGATGGCCGATGCCTGCGCCAGCGCGCCCGCGAATGAGACGGATGCGGCGAAGGCAATCGCGGAAAATTCGGGTTTGGGGGACTTCTCACGCGGCTTCAACGTCGCGGTGTACTTGTAGGCCTGCGCGTCGCTGGCGAGCGCGGCGCTGCGGACTTTCCACGCCGCGTCCTTGCCCGGCACGTCGAGTTCGGTCAGGTAGGACACGGCGCGATCCAGCGGCAGGCCCTTGAGAGCGCGCGCGGCTTCGGTATTCGCGCGGGCGAAGCGCGCGGCGTCGAATTTCTTCGTGTCGCCCAGGCCCACGACGAGCACGCGCGGCGCGGCGATTCCGGCCAGGGCGAACAGCAGGTGCGTAGCGCCGAGCTTGCCGCTGACGTCGCCGGATTCGAACAGGCGCCGGATTACGCCGCCGGATTTTTCGTCGACGCGCGCGGCCGCGGCGCTGAGCGTGCCGTCCTCGAACACGCCGGCGACGATGCACGGCGCGGCGCAGGTTTCGGGGGCGTCCTGGGTAAGACTGAACTGAAGAATCATCGTGGAATCCTGTGCGTGGCGTGCCGAGCCGCTAGACTTATGCAAAGTTGAACGCGAAGCGGTGTGAAATCGCGCGGTCAACACCCAAGTTTACCGGATTGAATGATGCTGCGTATCGTCGACCGCTACCTGGCGCGCGAGCTCCTGTGGAGTTTCGCCGCCGCCACCGCGATCCTGCTGCTGGTGACGGTGGGCGCGACGGTGGCCGACCTGCTCGCCAAGATCGCGCGCGGTCGCGTCGCCGCCGAACTGCTGCTTGCGCTGATCGGCCTGCGCACGATCGACACGCTCACCCTGCTGGTGCCGCTGGCGGCGTTCCTCGGCGTGCAGATGTCCTACGGACGCCTTTATCGCGAGAGCGAGATGGCCGTGTTCGCCGCATCGGGATTGCCGGCGAGCGGCCTGCTGCGCCCGCTCGCCCTGTTCGGCGTGCCGCTCGCGATAGCCATCGCGCTGATCTCTTTCTGGCTGGCGCCCGCGGCGGTGCGCCAGGCGCAGGCACTGCAGGAAGAAGCGAGCCGCTCGCTGATCATCGCCGGGCTCGAGCCCGGTCGTTTCGTCGAACTGCCGAAGAACGACGGCGTCATGTACGTCGAGGAAATGAACGCCGACGGCACCAAGTTCCAGAAGCTTTTCCTGGAAAGCGAGCGCACGAACGTTAAGGACGGCAGCATCGGCATCAATATTGTCACCGCGGCCAGCGGCGAACTCTTCCACGATGCCGACGGTGCGCAGCGTTTCCTCGGCCTCAATGATGGGTTCCGCGTCGAAGGCACGCTCGGTGCGGACAGCTGGCGCCTGATGCGCTACGCGCGTAACGACATCCAGTTGCCGGACAACGACACCGACACCACGCCCGATTCGGTCAAGCGCAGCGCGCCGACTTCGAAATTGCTGGCGAGCGCCGATCCGGTGCAGCGCGTGGAGCTGCAATGGCGTCTGGCCGCGCCGATCTCGGTGCTGGTGCTGATACTGCTTGGTCTGCCGCTGGCCAAATCCAGCCCACGCGAGCCGCGCTACGCGCGTCTGCTGATCGCGCTGCTGGCCTGGTTCGTGTACTACAACTTCCTCGCTCTGGATCGATCCTGGCTCACCCAGGGCAGGCTCGATCCGCGCATCGGTTTCTGGTGGGTGCAGATTCCGGCGGCACTGATCGCGGTGTACCTGATCTGGCGCAGCGACAAGCTGCCGAAACCCAAGCCAACGCGACTGCGCGCGCTGCCGGGAGCGGCCTGATGCGCATGCCGGCGTTCAAGCAAGTCGACAAGCTGGTGGCGCTTTCCGTGCTCGGTGCGGTGTTGGTGGCGTGGGGATTCCTGGTCGGCTTCGACGCGTTCCGCGCCTTCGTCGGCGAGGTCAACGACGTCGGCACCGGCCAGTACACGCTGAGCAAGGCGGTGGCCTATACCCTGCTCACCGTGCCGCGCCGCGGCTACCAGTTCTTCGGTTACGCCGCACTGATCGGCGGCCTACTCGGCATGGGCACGCTCGCCACCAGCGGCGAGTTGACCGCGTTGCGCGCGGCGGGCCTGTCGAAGCTGCGCATCTGCGTTTCGGTGATCGTCGCGCTGACCGCACTGACTGCGCTGGTGATGCTGATGGGAGAGACCATCGGCCCGCTTGGCCAGCAGAAGGCCGAAGCGTTGGCGCTTTCGGCCAAGTCGAAAGACGTCGCCATCGGCCGCGGCGGCAGTTTGTGGGCGCGCGACGGCACCAATGTCGTCAACGCCAAGCATGGCCGCACGCGTACCGGCAACAAGGGGCCCGAAGTGGAATTGCAGGACGTGCGTGTGTTCGAGTTCGACGATGCCGGCAAGCTGACCGCGCTGGCGCTGGCGAAAACCGCAACACACGCCGACGGCGAATGGACCTTTCACGACGTGCGCCGCACCCAGTTCGGCAAGGCCTCGGCGACGAGCACGACGTTGCCCGCGGCGCAGTGGAAATCGACGCTCGATCCAAACGTGCTCGCGGTGTCGATGATCCATCCGGAGTACCTGTCGATCGGCGATTTGGCGCGCAACATCGACTACATGCGGCACAACCGCCAGGATGCCGGCAGCTACCAGCGCGCGTACTGGGGCCGCATCTTCTACCCGCTCAACGTGCTGGTGCTGGCGTTCTGCGCGGTGCCGTTCGCGTTCGGCGCGCTGCGCACCGGCGGCCTGGGCAAGCGCCTGTTCATCGGCATCGCGCTCGCGATCACGTACTATTTTTTCCAGAGCGCGGTGGTCAGCATGGGCGCTGTATACAATTTCAACCTGGCCCTGGCCAACGCGCTGCCGTCGCTGCTGCTGGCTGGCGCGGCGACGGTGTATTTCAGGCGCTACGGCTAGGTTTTCGGCAGGCGCAGCACGCGCGTGCGCGCCGCCATGTCGTGCCAGGTGCGCCCTTGCGCATCGACCAGGGCCCACCAGAATCCCGCGCCGAGCGCGGCTAGCGACACCAGCGCGACGAAGAAACGCAGGATCGCTTGTGGCCACGACACGCGATTTCCATCCGTAGCGACCACGCGCAGGCGCCAGGTACGCATGCCGATGGTCTGGCCGCCGCGCGTCCAGGACACGATGAAATACGCGGCGCTGAGTGCGAGTGCGAATCCCTGCACGAGGACTTTGCCGGCGAGCGTGTGCGTGTCGAGTGCGCCGCCAGTGATCGCAAGGGCGAGCACCGCGGCGACGAACCACAGCCCGATCAGCGGCAGCAGGTCGTATCCGGCGGCGGCCAGGCGCCGTCGCAGCGGAGCGGGTGTTGCGGGAGCGGGCACGTTCATCGGAAACTCCATGCGTCATGCCGGCTGAATCTACACCACCCGTCAACGCGATCGACGCCGCCGCCATCGACGCCTTCGTCGAAAAGTTGTGGTCGGAAAGCGGACTGGCCGACAATACGCTGTCGAGTTACCGGCTGGACCTGGAAGGCCTGTCGCGCTGGCTGGCGGGGCAGGGGCGTATCCTGGATGGCGCCACGCGCGAATCGCTGAACGCGTATCTCGCCGCGCGCTTCGCGTCCGGCGGCCGGCGCGGCACGGGATTCAGCGCGCGCAGCAATGCACGCCTGCTGTCCACGCTGCGGCATTTTTATCGTCAACGCGCGGCACTCGGCGTGATCGCGCAAGATCCGACCTTGCTGCTGGATGCACCTAAACTGCCGCGGCCGCTGCCCAAGGCGCTTTCCGAACGCGAGGTCGAGGCACTGATTCGCGGGCCGGATGTGGAAACGCCGCTGGGCCTGCGCGACCGCGCCATGTTCGAGTTGATCTACGCGACCGGTTTGCGCGTGAGCGAGCTCGTGGGCCTGCGCACCGAGCAGGTCAACCTGCGCCAGGGCGTGCTGCGCGTGACCGGCAAGGGCGGCAAGGAGCGCCTCGTCCCGCTCGGCGAGGAAGCGCAGGACTGGCTGGAGCGCTACTACGCGCAAGTGCGTCCCGTGCTGCTGCGCGGCGCCGCGGTCGACGCGGTCTTCGTCACGGCGCGTCGCGCCGGCATGACCCGGCAGATGTTCTGGACGATGGTGAAGAACCACGCGCGCAAGGCCGGCATCGACGCCAAGCGCATCTCGCCGCACGTGCTGCGGCATTGCTTCGCCACGCATCTGCTCAATCACGGTGCCGATCTGCGCGCCCTGCAGATGCTGCTCGGCCACAGTTCGCTGTCGACCACGCAGATTTACACGCTGGTGGCGCGTGAGGGGTTGAAGCGGCTGCATGAGCGGCACCATCCAAGAGCTTGATCTGTGCGACAATTGTCATATCCGGCCTTCTGCGCCGGTCGATTGATGCGCCCTCCGCGCTGTCCAGAGACTCCCATGATCCGATTCGTGTTGTTCACCCTGTTGGCGGTTTGCGCCGTTTCGGCGTCCGCTGCCGCCGATCCGACCACCAACGACCCGACCGCCGTCGTCACGCAGGCGCTGCACAAGCTCGCGCCAAACGCAAAGATCGAATCCGTCACGGCGGCGCCATTGGCGGATTTCTACGCTGTCGTCGCGGACGGCCACCCGGTTTTCGTCAGCAAGGACGGCAAATACCTGATCGAAGGCCGCGTCTTCGACATCGACGCGCGCCGCAACGTCATGGACGATGCCATGGCCGGCGTACGCAAGCAGGCATTGGCCAATATCCCGCAGAGCAAGCGCATCACCTTCGCGCCGCCGCATCCGAAGTACCACGTCACGGTGTTCACGGATGTCGATTGCCCGTATTGCCGCGAATTCCACAAGCAGATCGCGCAATACAACCAGCTCGGCATTGCCGTCGACTACGTGCTGTTTCCGCTCAGCATCCATCCGGGTGCGGACAAGAAGGCGCAAACGGTGTGGTGTTCGAAGGACCGCAACGTGGCCTACAACGAGGCCATGGACGGCAAGACGCTCGCGCCGCTGACCTGCCCGAACCCGATCGCCGAAATCACGAACACCGCGACCGCCATCGGCATCAATGGCACGCCCGGCATCTTCACCGACGACGGCACGCAGTTGGGCGGTTATGTGCCGCCGGCGCAGCTAGCCAAGCAATTGCAGGACATGGCCCAACCCCAACCCAAGTCCGCGCCCTGAACAAGACATTGAATTGAACCGAGCTTGAATTGAACCAGCTTGAATTGAACCCGGTGCGCATCGACATTGTCCAACGCGCCCAAGCCCCAACCGGAAACGTGTCATGTTGAAAAAAATCCTCGTCCTTGCCGCCCTCGCCATCGTCGTGCCGTTCGCGCACGCCGCCGATCCCGCCGAAAAGGTCGTGCGCGATGCCTTGCATTCGCTGCTGCCGCTGGCGGTGGTCGACAAGGTGGCGAAGTCCGACTTGCCGGGTTTCTACGAAGTCGTCGTCAGTGGCCAGATCGCCTACGTCAGCGCGGATGGCAAATACCTGCTGCAGGGCAGCCTGTATGACGTGGCGCACAAGCAGAACCTGACCGATGCGAGCCTGGCGAAAATGCGCGCGCAGGCGATCGCCAAACTGCCGGCGGCCAAGGAAATCCGCTTCGACGTGGCCAATTCCAAGCATACGGTCACGGTGTTCACCGACGTGGACTGCCCGTACTGCCGCGCTTTCCACAAGAACATCGGCCAGTTCAACGCGCTCGGCATTTCCGTGCATTACGTGATGTACCCGCTCGACATCCATCCCAATGCCGACAAGCAGGCCGTCGCGGTGTGGTGCTCGCCGGATCGCAACGCGGCCTACACGGCCGCCATGAGCGGCAAGGATCCGGGCAACGCCACCTGCGTAAACCCGGTTGCCGAAACCAAGGCGCTGGGCATCGCGCTTGGCATCAACGCCACGCCGACGGTGCTCACCGAAGATGGCACCTCGGTCGACCTGGGCAAGGCGACCTCGCCGCAGGCGCTGCTCGCCGAACTCGATCGGCTGGCCGGCGAGCGCGCGAAAACGAAAGTCGCCGCGCGCTGACGGCAAACCGTTCGCGCCGGCACGGCGCTATGGGATAATGCGCGTTCCGCATTGAACGCGCAGCCGCGCTCGCCATGATCGTCTACGACGGGCTCACGGCCCTTTCTCCGTTTCGCCTGGAGCGCCTGAACCGCGACCTTGCCGCCATCGCGCCGGGCAGCCGCGTGAGCGCGGCGTGGTGGGCCTATTTTGTCCAGCTCGAATCCGTACCGTCCGCAGCGAATGCGCCGGACCCGGCCAAGCTGTGCGAGGTCCTGCGCGCGCAGCCGGGCGCGCCAAAGGCGGCGACGTTGTGGGTGGTGCCGCGCCTGGGCACGATTTCGCCGTGGTCGAGCAAGGCTACCGACATCCTGCGCGGCTGCGGCTTCGCGGTCGCGCGCGTGGAACGCGCTGTCGCCTTCGTCGTGGATCGTGCACCGCCCGTGGGAAGCGCGGATTTCGACCGCTTTGCGCAGGCCCTGCACGATCCGATGACGCAATCGGTGCTGGTTTCGCTGGCGGACGCGGACGTGCTGTTCCGCGCCGGTGCACCGGGCCCGTTGCAACGCACCGCGCTGGGCGCCGATGCGATCGCCGCGCTCGGCGAGGCGAACCGCCGCCTGGGCCTCGCGCTCGCGCCGGACGAGATCGAATATTTGGCTGCGCGCTACGCGGAACTGCGCCGCGACCCGTCGGACGCGGAGCTGATGATGTTCGCGCAGGCCAACTCCGAGCATTGCCGGCACAAGGTTTTCAACGCGCGCTGGACGATCGACGGGCAGGCCCAGCCGCAATCCCTGTTCGGCATGATCAAGGCGACGCACGCGGCCTCGCCGCAACACACGCTCAGCGCCTACAGCGACAATGCCGCGGTGGTCGAAGGCAGCGCCGCGCGCCGTTTCTTTGCCGACGCGCAAAGTGGAAAATACGCCATTGTGGAAGAATCCACGGCGTACGCGATCAAGGTCGAGACGCACAACCATCCCACCGCGATTGCGCCGTTCCCGGGTGCGGCGACCGGCGCCGGCGGCGAGATCCGCGACGAGGGCGCGGTCGGCCGCGGCGGCAAACCCAAGGCCGGGCTGACCGGTTTCTCCACGTCCTACCTGCGCATTCCCGGTCTGCCAAGGCCGTGGGAAAAAGATCGCCCGCTGCCACCGCGCATGGCCAGCGCGTTCGAGATCATGCGCGACGGCCCGCTCGGCGCCGCCGCCTTCAATAACGAGTTCGGCCGTCCTTGTTTGGGCGGCTATTTCCGCACGTTCGAGGCGGAATGCCGCGGCGACGCCGCGCTGCGTCGCGGCTACGACAAGCCGATCATGATCGCCGGCGGTCTCGCCAACGTGCGCGCGCCGCATGTGCTCAAGCAGAAATTGCGCAATGGCGACGCCGTGATCGTGCTCGGCGGTCCGGCCATGCTGATCGGCCTGGGCGGCGGCGCAGCCTCGTCCGTGGCCGGCGGCGACAGCTCGGCGGAGCTGGATTTCGCCTCGGTGCAACGCGACAACGCCGAGATGGAGCGGCGTTGCCAGGAAGTGCTCGACGCCTGCTGGGCGTTGGGCGATGCGAACCCGATCGTGTCCGTCCACGACGTCGGTGCCGGTGGCTTGTCGAACGCGATTCCGGAAATCCTGCACGATTCCGGCGTCGGCGGCCGCATCGATCTGCGCAAGATTCCCAGCGCCGATCCGCAGCTCTCGCCGATGCAGATCTGGTGCAACGAGGCGCAGGAGCGCTACGTGCTTGGCTTGCGTCCCGCCGACGTGGCGCGCTTCACGGCGATTTGCGCGCGCGAGCGCTGCCCGTTCGCCGTGGTCGGCGCGGCGACGGCGGAAGAGCGCCTGATTGTCGCGGATACCGTTGCCGTGGATACCACGGCGGCGGCCGATGCGGCCAACGTCATCGATCTTCAAATGGACGTGCTGTTCGGCAAGACGCCGAAGATGGAACGCGATACCCGGCGCAAGCCGGCGCGCATGGACATCGTGCCGGACCTGGACGGCATCGTGCTCGAAGAAGCGCTCAAGCGCGTGCTGCGCCTGCCCGCGGTCGGCAGCAAATCCTTTCTCGTCACCATCGGCGACCGCAGCGTTGGCGGCCTGTGCGCACGCGACCCCATGGTCGGGCCGTGGCAGGTACCGGTGGCCGACTGTGCGGTGACGCTCGTCGATTTCGACGGCTACGCCGGCGAGGCGATGGCGATGGGCGAGCGCACGCCGCTGGCCCTGCTCTCGGCGCCGGCTGCCGCGCGCATGGCGGTGGGCGAAGCGCTGACCAACCTCATGGCGGCGCCGGTCGCGAGCCTGGACGAAGTCAAGCTGTCGGCGAACTGGATGGCGGCGGTCAACCACCCGGGCGAAGACGTCGCCCTGTTCGACGCCGTGAAGGCGGTATCCGAACTTTGTCCACAATTGCACATTTCCATTCCGGTCGGCAAGGATTCGCTGTCGATGCAGACCGTGTGGCAGCAGGACGGCCAGCAACAGCGCACGGTTGCGCCGGTATCGCCCATCATCACGGCGTTCGCGCGCATAGCCGACGCGCGCCGCGCGCTCACCCCGCAGCTCGTGCTCGACGCGGGCGCAACCGAGTTGTGGCTGCTGGACCTGGGCGAGGGCCGCAACCGCCTCGGCGGCTCCGTGCTGGCACAGGTCTTCAACCGCGGCGGCGGCCTGCCGCCGGATTTCGACGATGCCGGTTTGTTCACGCGTTTCTTCGCCGCGTTCAAGGCCGCGCGGGAACGCAACCTGCTGCTCGCCTACCACGACCGCGGCGATGGCGGCGCCATCACGACGCTGATCGAGATGGCCTTCGCTGCCCGCTGCGGCCTGGACCTGGAGCTGTCCGGCTGGGCCGACAACACGCTGTCCGCGCTGTTCTCCGAGGAACTGGGTGTGGTGGTGCAGATCAAGGCGGCCGATCGCGAAGCGTTCCTCGCCCTGCTCGACGAACACGGGTTGCAGAAACTGGCGCATTTCGCCGGCAATCCGCATGCACGCAAGCGCGTGAAGCTGTGGCTCAACGACGAGGCGATCGCGCGCTGGCCGTGGGCCGTACTCATGGACGCATGGTCCGAAACGAGCCGCGCCATGGTCGAGCGCCGCGACAATCCGCTCACTGCCGATGCGGAGCACATCTGGCGTTGCGATGACGAGGATGCCGGCATCACGCCCAGGCTCACGTTCGATCCGGCGCAGGACGTCGCCGCGCCGTTCATCGGCAAGGGCGTGCGGCCGAAAGTCGCGATCCTGCGCGACCAGGGCGTGAACGGGCAGATCGAGATGGCGGCCGCGTTCACGCGCGCCGGCTTCGACGCGTTCGACGTGCACATGACCGACTTGCAGAACGGCCGCTATCGGCTGGATGAATTTTCCGGCTTCGCGGCCTGCGGCGGGTTTTCCTACGGCGACGTGCTCGGCGCCGGCCGCGGCTGGGCGACGTCGATCCTGTTCAACGCCCGGCTGCGCGACCAATTCGCGGCATTTTTCGCCGATACGCGCAAGTTCGCGCTCGGCGTGTGCAACGGTTGCCAGATGATGGCGGCGTTGAAATCCATCGTGCCCGGCGCGGAAGCCTGGCCGAGCTTCGAGCGCAACGCATCCGAACAATACGAGGCGCGCGTGGCCACGCTCGAAGTGCTGGACTCGCCTTCGATCTTTTTTGCGGGCATGGCCGGTTCGCGCATTCCGGTCGCGGTGGCGCACGGCGAAGGCCGTGCCGTGTTCGCGGATCGCGGCGACAGCAAGCGCGTTACGCCGTGCCTGCGTTTCGTCGACAACCGCGGCAAGGCGACCGAGGCATTCCCGCTCAATCCGAACGGTTCACCCAAGGGCGTCACCGGGTTCACCGCCGCCGACGGTCGCGTGACGATCCTGATGCCGCATCCGGAGCGCGTGTTCCGCACCGTGCAAATGTCGTGGGCGCCGCGCGAATGGTGCGAGGATTCACCATGGCTGCGCATGTTCCGCAATGCCAGAAATTGGGTTGGCTGAGTGACGTTCTCGCCGCTCAGGCGCTTCCTTCTTTCCGCGCTGCTGTGGTTGCCGCTCGCGTTCTTCTTCTGGTTCGAGTTCGCCGGCCCGCTGGTGTGGCCGGTGATCGCGATGGCGAAACTCGTCCTGCTCAAGACCTGGCCCAGCCTGTTCACCGCAGTGTCGCAGGGCGCGGACCTGCTCGATGCCTACGGGCGCGTGCTCGGCCATCCCGGGTATCTCATGCAGATTTCCAGCGGCGTGCTGGTCAACGTCGCGGCGCCGGGACAGCCGGCGAAATTCGGCTTCCTCGAACCGGTGGTCAATCCGATGATCTACGGTTACGCGCTGCCGCTGTTCGCGGGCCTGGTGCTGGCCACGCCGTTGACGCGCTGGCAGCGCACGCGGCAGATCGCGCTGGGTTGCGTCGTGATCTGGATCGCGCAGGCTTTCGGCGTGGTTGCCGAAAGCCTGAAAGCCGTGGGCCTGGATGCCGGCCAACCGGGCGTCGAGGCGTTGCAGCGCGCCGGGATTCCGCTCAACGCGGTAGCATTGGCCTACCAGTTCGGCTATTTGATCCTTCCAGTACTCGTGCCGGCCGTGTTGTGGATCGTGTGCAACCGGCCGTTCATCGAAGAATTGATCCGCCCGGTGCGGGAACCCAACGGCGTGCGGACGGTCGAACATCCGCCTGCCAGCGGTAATTGAACCGGGCGTAAATGAATCAGGGGTGTGAAACCATGTCCGCGGTAATGGAAACGCCAAATCCGGCACCCGTCGAATCGCTCGACGAGCGCATCTGCGAGCATCTCGTCGCGCGCGGCCGTCTGAAAGAGGCCGATCTTGCGCGCGCGCGCCGCCTGCTCGACGAGGGCAACGAAAGCAACCTCGTGCCGCTGCTCACGCGCCTGGGGCTGGTGTCCGAACGCGAGATGGGCGAGAGCCTGGCCGAAGTCCTTGGCCTGCAATTGTTGTCGGCCAAGGAATGTCCCGACACGCCGCCGCCGAACGTGCAGATGTCGGTGCGCTTCCTCAAGCAATAT
>DATJIL010000103.1:0-3512 GCA_035493385.1 Rudaea sp. | reverse complement strand
GTGTTCCAGCGTCAGCACCTGGCCGGCCAGCGGCGGCGGTGCATCGAGCGCGTCGATTGCGTCAGGCGTCGTGCCAAGCGCGACGGACAGGCGCTGCGCCAGCGCCTGCGGAACGCGGTTTTCCGGCACGCTGCCGACGATATCGCCGAGCACACTGCCCGCCTCGACCGCGTACAACTGCGCGGGATCGCCGAGCAGGATCAGCACCGCGTTCGGACGCAGCGCATCGAACAAGCGCCGCATCATGGCGAGGTCGATCATGGATGCCTCGTCGGCGATCACGATGTCGGCGGGCAGCGGCGCATCCGCAGCGAATGCGTATTCACCGCTGCGCGCATTGAAACCGAGCAGGCGATGCAGGGTTTGCGCGGGCGTCGAAGCGACGTGTTGCAGCAGCGGCACGAAGGCGGAATCGACAGCCAGTGCCGATTCCAGCCTGCCCGCCTCGCGGGCGACGGACTCGGACAGTCGCTGCGCGGCCTTGCCGGTCGGCGCGGCGAGCGCGATGGCCGTATGCGCCGGCAATGCGCAGGCCGGTGCGTGCTTGAGCAGCATCAGCAGCATGCGCAGCACGGTGGTGGTCTTGCCGGTGCCAGGGCCGCCGGTGAGCACAAACACGCGCGCGCCGGGCACGGCGGCAACGGCGGCGCGTTGCCAATGCGTGGATTTCGCATCCATGCCGGCGAACAGCTCGTTCACGTCCGCGGCAAGAATCTGCGCATCCAGCGGCAGCACACGCGCCGCCGCGCGCTCGCGCAAAGCCTGCGCGAGCCGCGTTTCGTGAAACCAGTTGCGCCAGGTATACAAATTCGCAGCGTCCGCGCAAACGAATGGCGCGAACGCATCACCGTTGCCGACCCACGCCTGCGCGCGCAACGCTTCGATTTCCGTCGCCGAGAACCCGGCATCGGCGGCGAGATCGCAACGCACATGTCCTTGCGCTTCCGCTTGGCTGACCGCCCCCGCCGCGCGCGCGAGCAGGTCCGAGCCACTGCGCTGACGCACCCAGCGCGCCAGGGCCAAATCGAAATCGCGTTCGGGAATCGATGTCGCGTTCATGCCGCCACCTCCGCGCCCGCGAAAACATCGTCCAGATCACAAATCAATTTCGCCGGCCAGCGCCGCCGCCACACGCCCGCGCCGGGCGCGAGGCCGACGCCGCGCAGGAACAGGTAGACGCTGTCGCCCAGATGCCGCTCCGGCGAGTAGTCGCGCAGGCGTACGCGCAGATAGCGATGCAGTGCCACCGTGTAAAGTAAGGCCTGCAAGGGATAAAAATGTTCGGCCATCGCCGCGTCGAGCGTGGCGCCGGCGTAATCGGACAGGCGCGTGCCGAGCCGGTTGGTCTTGTAGTCAAGCACGTGATAGCGACCATCAAAGACGAAGATGAGGTCGGCAAAGCCGGTCAGCATGCCACGCAGTTCGTGCGCGCGCAGATGCGCCGGCCAGATATCGGCGAATCCATGCGCCGCGCAGGCCGCGCGCAGTTCGTGCAACGACGCCGCGATCGGAAACTGGAATCCGAATTCGGCCACGCGCTCGTGCGCGGGCAAGTCCATCAGGCGCAAGCCGCCACCCAGATCGGATTCGCGCGTGCGTTCAAGCATGTGCAACAACGCGGATTCGGCTTCGGGATTCTCGGCGTCGAGACCTTCCGCCGCCAAGCCGGCGAGCAGCACGGAGCGCTCGACCGCGCGCATGCCGGATTGCTCCAACGCCTTGTGCACGGCGTCGCCAAAACGGCGTCCGCGAAAGGCATCCAGCGTCAGCAATTCCGGATGTTCGGCTTGCGCCGCAACCGTTTCGATGTCGGTTACCGCGACTTCGGATTCATCGGCCGCCGCCGCGTCGGCGTCTTCGGCGATGCGCCGACGCGTGATGCCGGTGAAGCTGTGCAGCCATTCGAACGGACGCAGCGCGGGCAACGGCGAACGCGGCGTGAAATCCGTGCGTGCAACATCCGCCGCGACAAGTTTCGCATCGCTGCGCGCCGCCGCATCGATGACGGCCATGCCGCCGAGTTTGTGCGCGAGCGCCGGCAAATCCGCTTCGCCGAATGCGAGTGAGGATTTTTCCATCGCCTGGCGCAACAAGATATCGATGGCCGGAATTTGCCAAGCCGCCGCATCCGCCGGCACGCCGCGGTCCGCCCAGTACACATGTAATGCGGATTGAGCGCGCGTCATCGCGACGTACAGCAGGCGCTGGCGCTCGCGCAAATCCTCGGCAAAGTGAAGTTCGAGATGGTCGGCGAATTCACTCGATCCGGCATCGATGCACAGCCGGCCTTGCGCATCGTGAAAGCGCGGGACTTTCGGTTCGTGTTGACCGTCGCGCTTGGCGATGCGCCAAGCCAGCGGCAGAAAGACGATCGGAAATTCCAGGCCCTTGGCCGCATGCAGGGTCATGATCCGCACCGCGCCCGCATCCGACGCCTTGCGCAGGCGATAGTCGCGCCCGCCGTCGTTTGCGCCGTCGCGACGCGTGCGCGCGAACCAGGCAATCACGCCCTCGATGCCGGATTCTTCCGCCTCGCGTGCGGCGATCAGTTCGCCGAGATGACGCAAGTCGGCAAGGATGCGTTCGCCTTCATCGCGCCGCATCAACGCTCCCGCACGCTGCGCAATCAGGTCCGCGACCGCGCCGAACACGCCGCGCGAGCGCGCCAATGCCTGCCACTGCGCGAAACGCTCCAGCTCGCGTTCGAACGCGGCCGGATCGCCCCGCAGGCCGAGGATGCCGCGCCAGTCGTAGCCGAGCAGGGTTGTGGCCAACGCGCCGCACACGGCGCCGTCGTCGTCGGCATGCAGCATGGCGGCGAGGAACAATTCCAGTTCCTCAGCGGTTTCGCCATCGAATACGCTGTCGCGCCCGCTGCCCACGCACGGCACGCCGCGTGCCGCGAGTGACTGGCGCAAGGACACCACATGCCGGTTGTTCGGCACCAGCACGGCGATGTCTTTCGGCACGACGCGATTGTTGCCGAGTGTGGTCGTCGAGTCCTTGAGCAATTCGACGATGCGTTCGACGCAGTCGTCGAGCGCGAGTTCGTCCAGCCGAGCGAGCGTGTTCTCCGGCTTGTCTTTCTTGCCCAGCGCCGTGCCGCGAAACAAATGAAAATGCAGCGGGGCAACAAGATCGCCCTTGCGACACAGTGCCGTGCCTTCTGCCTTGCCGCCGCAGCGCATGGGCTGATAGACGATGCGCGCATCGCCAAAACCGCCGTCGCTTGCGCCGTACAGCGAATTCAGCGCATCGACCAGCGCCTGCGTGGAACGGAAGTTCGTATCCATCGCGCAACGTGTGGTCGCGCTTTCGCGCGCATCAAGGTAGGCCGCGATGTCGCCGCCGCGAAAACCGTAGATCGCCTGTTTCGGATCGCCGATCATGGCAAGCCAGCCGCGCGGTGCGCGACGCGCGTCGCGGTAGATGGCGTCGAAAATCTCAAACTGCTGCTTGTCGGTGTCCTGGAATTCGTCGACCAGCGCTAATGGGTAAGCGGCGAACAAGGT
>DATJIL010000102.1:0-5425 GCA_035493385.1 Rudaea sp. | reverse complement strand
GGAAAGATCATCGCGCAATTTTTCGTTGCGCTGGGCGATTTCCTGATGCGCACGGCGCGTTGCGGCAAGGGATTCCTGAGCGCTGCGAACTTGTTCGGCGAGCTCAAGCGCGTTTGCTTCGGCTTCGCGATGGCGAGCTTCCGCTGCCTGAACTTTTTCGGCTTGAGCTGCACGCTCGGCTTCGAGGCGAGATAAGTTTTCCTGGCGCTGCGCCTGCTCGACGGCAATGCGCGCGGCGCGCTCGCCGCGGCCGACGTCGTGCTGGTGGCGTCGGGGACGGCGACCCTCGAGGCCGCGCTGCTGTGCAAGCCCATGGTCATCACCTACAAGATGCCGCCGGCCACGTACTGGCTCCTGCAAGGCAAGGGCTATCTGCCGTACTACGGCCTGCCTAACATCCTGGCGCGCGAATTCGTGGTGCCGGAGTTCATTCAGGACGATGCGACGCCGCAAAACCTGAGCCAGGCGCTGCTCAACCTGCTCGCCGACGTGGCGACGCGCGACCGGATCGCTGCCCGCTTTGCGGCCATGAGCGCCAGCCTCCATCGCGGTGCGGCCCGCCAGGCCGCGCTGGCCGTGCTGCCGATGCTGCCGGACTGACATGCGCTGCGGCGTCGACGAAGCCGGGCGCGGCCCGCTGGCGGGTCCGGTTTTCGCGGCCGCGGTGATCCTCGGCGATAGGCATCGCATCAAAGGGCTCGCCGATTCGAAAATACTGAGCGCAGTGAAACGTGAGGCACTGGCGGTGCAGATCCGGCGCGCGGCAGTCGCGTGGGCGGTAGCCAGCGCTTCCGTCGAGGAAATCGACGCTTTGAATATCCTGCAGGCGACGCTGCTCGCAATGCGGCGGGCCGTCGAAGCGCTCGCGCTGGCGCCGACCGAAGTGCTCGTTGACGGCCTCTATTGCCCGCGGATTACGCATCCGGCGCGCGCGGTCGTGCGCGGCGACGCGCTCATACCCGAAATATCCGCGGCGTCGATATTGGCCAAGACTTCGCGCGATGCGCTGATGGTCGCTTTGCACGCGCAATATCCCGACTACGGCTTCGACCGGCACAAAGGTTACGGCACCGCCGACCACCTGGAGGCATTGCGGGCGCACGGCGTGTCGGGCGTGCATAGACGCACGTTCGCGCCGGTCCGCCTGTTGCTTGCCGACGACTGCTAGCGGCGGGCCTGCGCTGCAAGCTCGCGCAGCAGCGCGCGCAAGGCGCTTTTCTCGCGCGCAGGGCGGGTCAGGGCGCGCCGTGCCGCGCACTGACGTTTGAGGCGCGCGTAAAAAGCCGGTTCGGACTCCGCCCGCCACAGCACGCGCGCGAGCGCGCGCTCGTTGCCGAACGGAAAATAACCGGCGTAGTCGCGGCCCAGCATGCCCACATTGCCCGATACGCGCGAGGCGATGACCGGCACCCCGGCGGCGAGCGCTTCGGTAACGATGTTGGCGCCGCCTTCCATGCGCGAGCTGATCACCATAAGCCGCGCCCGCGCGAGGCGCCTCAACGCCGCGCCGTGCGGCACTTCGCCTATCCACTTGTAGCGCGGCTCACGCCGCATCCAGCGCTGCGCCGCCTGCTTCATCGGGCCCGTCATCGCGCCGCCGATTTGCACCGCGCATATCCGGCTTTGCGGGGGGAGATGATCGAGCGCGGCGGCGAGCCTGAACGGGTCTTTGACTTCGCGCAAATGGCCGCTCACGCAGACTTCGAAGCAGGACTGCAGCGGCGTCGCTTTTGGCATGGTTCGCGTCGACTGGTAAATGACGCGCGCCTTGGCGCGCAGGTGCGGCGCCAGCTCGGCGAGACCTTCCTGCTGCAGCACGACGAGGCGCGTGGCGAGCTTCAGCGAAAGTTTGGCTGAGGCATCGACGCGTATGTCGGCATAGAGATCCGTGCCGGTCAGCATCAGGATCAGCGGGCGACGCGGAAACGCCGCGGCGAAACGCGCAATCGATGCATGACTGCGCCGCGCATGCAGTGCGATCATCGCGTCGACGGGCTTCCCGTCCCATTCGGTTGCTATGCGTACGCGGTGACCAAGCTCGCGCAACAGCTCCGCCCACCGTACGGCCGTGTTGCGATTCCCAGAGTGGGCGACGGGCCGTGCCGGCGTGATGAGCGCGATTTTCATGCGTTGCCGATAAGCTAGAATGCAGACATGGAAGCAGCGCAAACTATAGCAGACGCGCAGCGGCGCGATTTGACCACCGCGGCATCAGCGCCCGTGCTGGCTGAGCGTTTGCGCGCCGCGCGCGAGCGCACGCTGTTGCTGGCATCCGATCTCACCGGCCCGCAACTGCTGGGCCCGCAACTGGCCATCGTAAATCCGCCGCTGTGGGAGTTCGCGCACGTCGCGTGGTTCCAGGAATACTGGTGCTTGCGATTTCGCAATGACGGTGGACTTGCGCCGTCGCTGGTGCCCGCCGCCGACACGTTTTACAACTCCGCGCTGGTGCCGCACGCAACGCGCTGGACGCTGCCGCTGCTGCCGTTCGATGCGGTGCTGCGTTTTCTCGATGACGTGCTCGCGCGCGTGCTGGAGCGGCTGCAGCGCGAGCCCGCCAGTCAGGGCCTGCGATATTTCGCGGAGCTCGCAGCCTCGCACGAGGAAATGCACTGCGAGGCGTTTAGCTATACGCGCCAGACCCTCGGTTATGCCGCGCCGCGCGGCAGCGTGAAGTTGGCGGCAGACGGCGCCGCCTATCCGGGAGACGCCGCGTTGCCGGGCGGGAAATACCTGCTCGGTGCGCGCCGCGGCGACGACTTTGTTTTCGATAACGAGAAATGGGAGCATGCGGTAACACTGCAGCCTTTTGCATTGTCGCGCGCCGCGGTAACCAACGAGGAGTTTGCCGAGTTCGTCGACGACAACGGTTACGCACGGCGCGAACTCTGGAGCGACGAGGGCTGGCTCTGGCGCACCGGCGCCGATGCGCGCGCGCCGCTGTATTGGCTGAATCAGCCCGATGGCTGGCATCAGCGCATTTATGCCGACGTTGCCGCGCTCCCGCCGCACGCGGCAGTGATGCACGTCAACTGGTACGAAGCGGATGCGTGGTGCCGGTGGGCGGGCCGCCGGCTTCCATCAGAAGCCGAATGGGAACAGGCCGCGGCCACCGTACCGGCCGATCCCGGCGGCGTGCAGGGCAAGCGCAGATATCCGTGGGGCGACCAGGCCGCCGACGCTGTGCGAGCTAATCTATACGCAGCGGATGGCGCGGTCGCGCCGGTTTCCGCGTTCGCCGCCGGCGACAGCGCGTGGGGCTGCCGCCAGCTATTCGGCAACGTGTGGGAATGGACAGCCGATTGGTTCAATCCGTATCCGGGCTTTGTGCGCGACCCATACCAGGAATACTCGGCGCCGTGGTTCGGCAACCACAAGGTCCTGCGCGGAGGCTGTTTTGCAACGAGCAGCGCGTTGCTGCGCAATACGTGGAGAAACTTCTACACGCCCGATCGGCGCGACGTGTTCGCCGGCTTTCGGACGTGCGCGGCATGAAGCGGATCGTTTCCGCCGATAACCCGCGATTCAAGGCCCTGCTCAAACTCGCCGAGTCGTCGCGCGAGCGCAAGAAACATGGCCTGTCGGTGCTCGACGGCACGCATCTCGTCGCCGCCTATCGCGAGCATGTCGGCTTGCCTCGCGAACTGGTGATCAGCAACACGGGCGCGTCGAATCCGGAAGTCGAGGCACTCGTCGCCGCGATGGCACCCGTGGCGCCTTTAGTGCTTTCCGATGCGCTATTTCATCAGCTGTCGACGGTCGCTACGCCGACCGGCGTATTGGCGACGGTCGAGACGCCGCGCCCACCGGTTGCGCCCGAGCATATCGACGCGTGCGTGATGCTCGAGGATATCCAGGACCCAGGCAATCTGGGATCGCTGTTGCGCTCGGCGGCGGCCGCCGGCGTCGAGCATGTTTTCCTGTCGCGGTCATCGGTCCATGCGTGGTCGCCGCGCGTGCTGCGTGCCGGCATGGGCGCGCACTTCATGCTGCGGATCTATGAGCAATGTGATTTGCAGGGGCTGGCGCGCGAATTCATCGGCCGCGTAGTCGCGACCAGCCACCGCGCGGGCAAGGCGGTCTTTGATGTCGACCTGACGGGGCAGGTGGCGATAGTGTTCGGCAACGAAGGCACCGGCTTGTCGGCGGAACTCATGGCGGCGGCGCACGCCGTGGTGGCGATTCCGATGCCGGGACGCGCCGAGTCGTTGAATATCGCCGCCGCCGCGGCCGTGTGCCTGTTCGAGCGCGTGCGCCAGCAGCGCGCGGCGCGCGGCCGTCAGTAGACGCGGCGCACGAGTTTCGCCTGCTGCAATATGGTCGTGGCCAGCTCTTCCACCGATTTGGTCGTCACATCCAGGTAGGGAATGCCTTCCTGGCGCATCAGCGCCTCGGCTTCGCGGATTTCGAATTCGCAATTCGCGCGCGTCGCGTAAGTGCTGCCCGGGCGCCGCTCGTTGCGGATCTTCTCCAGGCGGTCCGGCTTGATTGTCAGGCCGTATAGACGCTTGCGCAAACTCTTGACCTGCCCCGGCAGTTGCATGCTGGCGAAATCCTCGGGCACGAGCGGGTAGTTCGCCGCGCGGATGCCGAACTGCATCGCAAGATACAGGCAGGTGGGCGTCTTGCCGCAGCGCGACACGCCCACCAGGATCACGTCGGCCTCCGAAAGGTCGCGGGTGGAAACGCCGTCGTCATGGCTCAGCGAATAATTCACCGCCTCGATCCGATGGTGGTAATTGGCGAAATCGTTGGCGCTGTGCGAACGTCCGACCGCGTGCGAGGCGAGCACGCCGAGCTCTTTTTCCATCGGCAGGATGAAAATGTCGAAGCAGTCGAGAAAGAGCGCGCTCGCCTTCGCGACCACGCTGGACACGTCCTGGTTGACGAGCGTGCTGAATATCAGCGGGCGCGTACCGTCCTTCTCGCCCTGTTCGTTGATTTGCCTGACCGCCGCGTCCGCTTTCTCGATCGAATCGACGAAGGGCAGGGTGACTTCGTTGAACGATACCATCTCAAATTGGGTCAGGAGAGAGTGGCCGAGCATCTCGGCGGTAATGCCGGTGCGGTCGGAAATGAAGAAAGCGGAGCGCTTTTGCGGCATCGCAATGGCCAGGAAAGGTATAACCGGTAAAATAGCCGCTTTTGATGCTTTGCACAAATCTTAAACAGGTGGTACATGAGTAACGAGTCGTACGTCGTCGCCTTCGAAAAACTGCGCATGCAGGATGTGGGACGCGTCGGCGGCAAAAACGCGTCGCTGGGCGAGATGATCGGCCAGCTTGCGAATGCCGGCGTGCGCGTGCCGGGCGGATTCGCCACCACGGCGCAGGCGTACCGTGATTTTCTGGCGCACGGCGGCCTGGCCAAGCGTATCGAAGACAAGCTTGCCAGGCTCAATGTCGATGACGTCAATGCATTGGCG
>DATJIL010000101.1:0-4824 GCA_035493385.1 Rudaea sp. | reverse complement strand
CCAATCGGTTCGGCCAGAATCAACAGTGCGTCGTTATCGCAGTCGGCACGTACCGATTTCAGCAGCAAATGATTGCCCGTCGTCTCGCCCTTCGTCCACAGGCGTTGTTTGCTGCGGCTGTAGAAAGTCACTTTTCCGCCTTGCTGCGTCTGCGCAAGCGCTTCGGCATTCATGTAACCCAGCATGAGCACCGCACCGCTGCGCGCATCCTGCACGATGGCGGGCAGCAGGCCTCCTCCCTTGTTCCAATCCAGGTCGAGTTCGTTCATGGCCGTACATGCACTCCCTGGCTGCGAAGCCATGCCTTGAGTTGCGGGATCGCGATCGCACCAGAGTGGAATACGCTGGCCGCCAGTGCGCCGTCGGCATCGGCTTCGGTGAACACATCGCGAAAGTGCTCCTCGCTCCCGGCACCGCCGGACGCGACCAATGGTACGCGGCAGCGCGCGCGAATCGCGGCGAGTTGTTCCAGGTCGTAGCCGTCGCGCACGCCATCCGCACCCATGCAGTTGAGCACGATCTCCCCGGCGCCCCGCCCCTGCACTTCGTCGACCCAGTCCAGCGTTCGCCGCGGCAAGGCGCGCGTCGTGCCCGCGGAACCGGTGTATTGGCGGACGCGCCATTCCCCGTCGTCATCGTGCAACGAATCGATGCCGACCACGACGCACTGCGTGCCGAACGCCTCGGCCAGTTCGTCGATGAGTTGCGGACGCTCCAACGCCGGAGAGTTGACCGAAATCTTGTCCGCGCCCGCATGCAGCAAGGCACGCGCGCCTTCGACATCGCAAATGCCGCCCGCGACGCAGAACGGGATGTCGATCATGCAGGCCACGCGTTGCACCCAGTCACGGTCCACGCTGCGCCGTTCGGGGCTCGCCGCGATGTCGTAGAACACAAGCTCGTCCGCGCCCTCGTCGCGATAACGCGCGGCCAGATCGACGATATCGCCGACCACGGCGTGCTCGCGGAAGCGCACGCCCTTGACGACCTTGCCGTCGCGCACATCCAGGCACGGGATGATTCGACGTGTCAGCACGCCAAAGCCTCGGCCAGACCCAGCGCGCCATCGAGAAGGCTGCGGCCCAGCACGGCTGCCGCGACGCCGCGGCCGCGCAATGCCTGCAAATCGGCGATATCGCGTATGCCACCGGACGCGATCAGCGACAGCGTTGGTGCGATCCCGCGCAGATACGCATACAGCGCCAGATTCGGACCCGACAACATCCCATCGCGTGCGATATCGGTGCATAGCAAGTGGCGTGCGCCGGCGCCCGCAAAGCGCGGCGCCAGATCGTCGAGCGTCGCCGCCTCATCCTGCGTCCAGCCAGCGCTCGGCAGTTTCCACACGCCGCCGACAAAGCGCGCATCGAGCGCGATGACGATGCGCTCGGCGCCGAACCTTGCAATCCAGCGTTCCACGACTTCGGGCTCGCGCACCGCGATGCTGCCGACGACGACACGCGCCACGCCGGCATAGAACAGGCGCTGCACGCCGGATTCGTCGCGCACGCCGCCTCCGGCCTGCACCGCCAGCCGTCCGGCCCTGGCGATCGTCTCGATCGTGCGCAGATTGGCGAACTCGCCAGAGCGGGCGCCATCGAGATCGACCATGTGCAGCCAGCGCGCCCCCGCCTGCGCGTGGCTGTCCGCAAGCGCGATGGCGTCGACGGCGTAGCGGGATTCCCGCGCATAGTCGCCCTGACGCAGGCGCACGACGTGTCCGTTGCGCAAATCGATGGCCGGCACGATCTGCACGGTCACAGTTCCAGGAAGTTCTGCAACAATCTCGCACCGACCTCGCCGGAGCGTTCGGGATGAAACTGCATCCCGAAGAAATTTCCGCTGCGCACGACTGCGGAAAACGCCGAGCCGTAATCGCATGACGCCAGGGTCTCGGCTCCAACTGGAGCAGCATAGCTGTGCACGAAGTACACGAACGCGCCCGAGTCGATCCCGCCGACCAGGGGAGCCGCGCGCTCGACACGCAACGCATTCCAGCCCATGTGCGGCACGCGCAGCGCCGCGCTGTCGAAACGACGCAGCCGGCCGGGCAGGATTCCCAGGCATGGCGTGTCGCCTTCCTCGGAATGCTCGAACAGCAACTGCATGCCGAGGCACACGCCAAGCACCGGCTGGGTCAAGCCGCGGACCGTGTCGACGAGACCGCGTTCACGCAGGCGCGCCATGCCCCTGTCCGCGGCGCCGACGCCGGGAAGGATCACGCGATCGGCGTTGCGGATCGCGTCGGCATCGTCCGTCAGGCCGGCGTCGACACCAAGGCGCTGCAACGCGAAACGCAGCGAACCTATGTTCGATCCCCCCGAATCCACCAGGACCACGTTCGCCATCACAGCGCACCCTTGGTGCTCGGCAACTCGACGCCGTCACGACGCAATGCCATGCGCAATGCGCGTCCGACCGCCTTGAAGCAAGCCTCGACCATGTGATGCGCGTTTTCGCCGCGCACGCTCAGGTGCAGGTTCGCGCCGAGCGCGTCGCACAGCGAACGGAAAAAATGCGGAACGAGTTCAGTCGGCAACGCGCCGATGCGATCGCGCGGGAATGCCCCGTCGAAGAGGAAGCACGCGCGCCCGGACAGGTCCAGGATCGCGCTGGCCTGTGCCTCGTCCATCGGCAAGGCGAACCCGTAACGACCCATGCCGCGCTTGTCGCCAAGCGCTGCCCGCAGCGCCTCGCCGAGCGCCAGCGCACTGTCCTCCACGCTGTGGTGTTCGTCGACGTGCGTGTCACCCGTGCAACGCAACTCCAGCGCAAATCCGCCATGCTTGCCGATCTGTTCCAGCATGTGATCGAAGAATCCGATTCCCGCCTGCACGATGGGATCGGCAATGCGGTCGAGATCGACGCTGGCCACGACGCGCGTTTCCTTCGTCGCACGCTCGACGCGCGCACGCCGCGGCGCATCGCACAGCGCATGTGCGATGCCCGGCCAGTCCCACTCGCCGGTGTCCAGCCGGAAAGCGCGGATGCCCAGGTTCGCGGCGAATCGCGCATCGGTGTCGCGGTCGCCGACCATCGCCGATTGCGCACGGCTCCAACCGTCGTCGGCCAGATAATGGCGCACCAATCCGGTACCGGGTTTGCGCGTATCCCGGCCATCGGCGGGCAAGCTCGCATCGATGAGCACTTCGCGAAAGCGCATGCCCTGCGAGCCCAGGATTTGCAGCAGCAGGTTTTGCGGGCCGTCGAACGCGGCCTGCGGGAACGCCGGCGTGCCGAGTCCGTCCTGGTTCGTGACCATGACGAGTTCGTAGCCAGCAGCCACGCATTTTTGCAGGGCCGCGATCACGCCGTCGATCATCGCGAATTTGTCCAAGGAGTCGACCTGCTGGTCGGGCGGTTCGACGATCAAGGTGCCGTCGCGATCAAGGAAAAGCAGCTTGCGTGCGTTCATGCCGCCGCCTCGCACACGCCGAGCGCGCCCAGCAGGGCCGCGTTTTCCTGCGCCGTGCCAATCGTGATGCGCAGGCAGCCGGAAAGTCCCGGGTACCCGCCGACATCCCTGACGATGATGCCGGCCATGGCGAGGGCGTGGTATGCGCGGGGCGCATCGGCGAAACGCACGCAAAGAAAATTCGCCGCGGATGCGAACACGGCGATAACCCCGGGCAGCGCAAGCAACTCGCGGGCGAGACGTTCGCGCTCGCCACGAATCCTGGCGATGCGTGCGTCCGTTTCCGCCAAAGCCGCTGGCTCGAGCGCGGCCAGCGCTGCTGCGATGCTTGGCGCGGGCAATGGATACGGGGCTTGGATGCGGCGCAACAGCGCCACGACCGGCGCCGCGGCAATCAGCGCACCGACCCGTGCCGCCGCCAGCGCATGCGCTTTCGACAAGGTGCGCAACACCGCGATGTTGTCGTGCCGCGGGAGCAACGCAGTGGCGCTTTGCGCGCCATCGCTAAATTCGATATAGGCCTCGTCGACGACCAGCACGGCGCGATCGCGCAACGCGCTGGCGAGATACGCAAGGACCGCGAGCGGGACGACGTCGCCGGTGGGATTGTTCGGCGTGCAGACGAAGACCAGCTTGGTGGCTTCGGTCACTGCGGCGAGGATGGCCTGCGCATCGAGCGCGAATCCGTCGCCACGCGGCGCTTCGATCACCGTCGCTCCCTGGATGCGCGCGGCGACCGCATACATGCCGAAGGTCGGCGGCGCGATCACGACCGCGTCGTGTCCATCCCGGCAAAAGGCGCGCACGATCAAGTCGATTGCCTCGTCGCTGCCGCGTCCGACCAATACGTTGTCGGGTGCAACCGAGTAAAGCCGCGCCAGCGCGGCGCGCAATGCGGCCGGCTGCGGATCGGGATAACGGTTCAGGGCGGATGCCGCGCCAACGGGTGGCCACGGCGACTCGTTGGCGTTGAGCATGATCGCGGCGGCGCCGGCTTCCATGCGCGCGGACGAATACGGCTGCAGCGCCAGGATTTCCGGGCGCGCGCGTTCGAGCAATTTCATGCGCCTTCCCCGGCGAGCGCAGCCAGGCGCAAGGACACCGCGCGTTCGTGCGCGTGCAATCCTTCGGCGCGCGCGAGCGTCATCGCGTCCGGGCCGATTTCGCGCAGGCCGTCAGGCGACAGTTCCTGCACGCTGATCTGCTTCAGGAAACTGGCGACCGACACGCCGCTCCACGCACGCGCGAAGCCATAGGTCGGCAACACATGGTTGGTGCCGCTGCAGTAATCACCCACTGCTTCCGGCGACCATGCCCCCAGAAAAACCGAGCCCGCACTTTCGACACGATCGAGCCAGGCACGTGCGTCGCGCAGATTCAGGATCAGGTGCTCGGGTGCGTAGGCATTG
>DATJIL010000100.1:0-8127 GCA_035493385.1 Rudaea sp. | reverse complement strand
CGCAACTGGAAAATCGTGGCCTGCGCGTGCTGCCGTCGCAAACGAATTTCGTCCTTGTCGATTTCGCACGCGATGCTGCAGCCATCGAGAACGCGTTGTTCGACCGCGGCGTGATCGTACGGCCGATGGGCGGTTACGGATTGAGCGAATTCCTGCGCATCAGCGTCGGTTCGCGCGCCGAGAACGAGCGCCTGCTGGAAGCGCTGCCGTGAGCGACCTGACGTGATCCATTGGATCAGCGCGCCAGCCGGTCCGCTGCGCGGCGATGCGGGGGTTCCAGGCGACAAGTCGGTTTCGCATCGCGCGATCATGCTCGCCGCACTCGCGCAAGGTACGTCGCGCATCACGGGATTCCTCGAAGGCGAGGACACGCTGGCGACCGCGCGCGCGTTCGCGCAAATGGGCGTGCGCATCGAGGCGCCGCGTGCGAGCGAACGCATCGTGCATGGTGTCGGCCTGCATGGCTTGCAAGCACCGCATGGCTCTATCGACTGCGGCAACGCCGGCACCGGCATGCGCTTGCTGACCGGCATCCTCGCGGGACAGGCGTTCGCTTCGACGTTGACCGGCGACGCATCGCTGTCGAAACGCCCGATGCGGCGCGTGCTTGAGCCGCTCGAACGCATGGGCGCGAGGATCGAATCCGATAACGGCTTGCCGCCGTTGCGCATCGCCGGGAAATGCGATTTACGCGGCATCGACTACGAACTGCCGGTTGCCAGCGCGCAGGTGAAATCCGCGATCCTGCTCGCGGGACTTTATGCACATGGAGAAACGCAGGTGCGCGAGCCTCATCCGACGCGCGACTACACCGAACGCATGCTGCACGCATTCGGTTGGCCGGTGGAGTTCGGCGCGGGTTGGGCGAAATTGAGCGGTGGCAATGGGTTGCGTGCAACCGACATCATCGTGCCGGCGGATTTTTCCTCGGCCGCGTTTTTCATCGTCGCCGCGACGCTCGTGCCGGGCTCCGAACTCGTACTGCGCGACGTCGGCATGAATCCGCGTCGCACGGGACTGCTGCACGCGCTGCGCGCGATGGGCGCCGATATTCGCGAATCGAACGTGCGTGAATCGAGCAGGCGCGGGCAGGGCGGCGAACCGATTGCCGATTTGATCGTGCGGCATGCGCCGCTTGCCGGAATCGATGTTCCGCTGGAATGGGTAGCGGACATGATCGATGAATTCCCGATCCTGTTCGTGGCCGCCGCGGCGGCGCGCGGCACCACGCGCATCCGCGGCGCTGCGGAATTGCGCGTCAAGGAATCCGACCGCATTGCGGTGATGGCAAAAGGCCTGCGCGTACTCGGCATCCACGTCGAGGAAACGCCGGACGGCGCGATCATCGAAGGTGGAAAGTTCACGGGCGGCGAGGCCGATTCGGCCGGCGATCACCGTTGCGCCATGAGTTTTGCCGTGGCCGGGCTGGTCGCACGCGCACCCGTGCGCGTACGCGACTGCGCCAACGTGGCCACCTCGTTTCCGGGGTTCATGGAACTGGCCAATTCCCATGGTTTCGATCTCGCGGCAGCACTGATGTAAAGCTATGCGGGGCTTTCCGGTAAAATGGCCGGATGCCCGACAAAATCGTACCGGTACTCACCATCGACGGCCCTTCCGGTTCCGGCAAGGGCACGATCAGCCGGATGGTCGCCGAGACCTTGGGCTGGCACATGCTCGACTCGGGTGCGTTATATCGCGCGGTCGGCTTCGCCGCCGGCATGGAAGGGCTGGACCTGTCCGACGCCGAGGCGGTCACGCGCTGCGCGCAAACGACGAAAATCTCGTTCCGCGACCCCAAGGACGGCGGCGAGACGCGGGTGATAGTGAACGGCATGGACGCGACGGACGAAATCCGTACCGAGACCTGCGGCGCGGCGGCCTCGGCCATCGCTGCAATCCCGGGCGTTCGCACGGCCCTGTTCGACAAGCAGCGGGCCTTCCGCAAGGCGCCGGGCCTGGTCGCCGACGGCCGCGACATGGGCACCGTGATTTTCCCGGATGCCCAGTGCAAGGTGTTTCTGACTGCCAGCGCCGAAGAACGCGCCAAACGCCGCTATAAGCAGTTGAAAGAAAAGGGATTGGGCGTTACACTTGCCGCCCTTTTGCGCGAGATTCAGGCGCGCGACGTGCGCGACGCCGGTCGCGCGGTTGCGCCGCTCAAGCCTGCCGCCGATGCCGTCGTCATCGATTCGACCGGAATGCCGGTCGAGCGTGTCGTCGCCGCCGTGCTGGAACTCGTGGGAAAAGGGCGCGGCTGATTCCACCGGGATTGAATCCGGCGGAATCGATTCCGCGGAAATGGGAAATGCGAAGACCGCGGTACGCGCTGCCGGCGGATTTTTCATTTCCGATTTCCGTTGCGGAAACCGGCTACGGTCCGGGGCGTCCGGATCACCTACGGGTGGACAGTAAAATCCTTTCGATCAATCGATTGGATAACTGTCTTGAGACAACTTGGAATTCAACATGACCGAAAGTTTTGCCGAACTGTTTGAACAGAGCCAGACGCTCAACAAATTGAAGCCGGGCGCCATCGTTTCCGGCATCGTCGTCGAGATCCGCAATGACGTCGTCGTCATCAACGCGGGACTCAAGTCCGAGGGCATTGTCCCGATCGAGCAATTCCGGAACGAATCCGGCGAGCTTGAAGTCAAGCTCGGCGACGAGGTGAAAGTGGCGCTGGACGCCATCGAAGACGGCTTCGGCGAAACCCGCCTGTCGCGTGAAAAGGCCAAGCGCTCGCTGGTTTGGGACGAGCTGGAAGAGGCGCAAACCGCCAACGCCACCGTGACCGGCAAGATTTCCGGCAAGGTCAAGGGCGGCTTCACCGTCGACATCAAGGACGTGCGCGCGTTCCTGCCGGGTTCCCTGGTGGATGTGCGTCCGGTGCGCGATCCGGTGTTCCTGGAAGGCAAGGAACTGGAATTCAAGATCATCAAGCTCGACCGCAAGCGCAACAACGTGGTGGTTTCGCGCCGCGCCGTGGTCGAGAGCGAGCATTCCGAGGAGCGCGAGCAGCTGCTCGACCGCCTGCAGGAAGGCGCCGTGGTCAAGGGCGTGGTCAAGAACCTCACCGATTACGGTGCGTTCGTCGACCTCGGCGGCATCGACGGCCTGCTCCACATCACCGACATGGCGTGGAAGCGCGTGCGTCATCCGAGCGAAGTCGTCAATGTCGGCGACGAGCTTGAAGTGCGCGTGCTCAAGTTCGACCGCGAGCGCAACCGCGTTTCGCTGGGCCTCAAGCAGCTCGGCGAGGATCCCTGGGTCGCCATCGCGCGCCGCTACCCGACCAGCACGCGCCTGTTCGGCAAGATTTCCAACGTCACCGATTACGGCTGCTTCGTCGAACTCGAGCCGGGCGTGGAAGGCCTGGTGCACGTGTCCGAGATGGACTGGACCAACAAGAACGTCAATCCGGCCAAGCTCGTGCAGGTCGGCGACGAGGTCGAAGTCATGGTTCTCGACGTGGACGAGGAGCGTCGCCGCATCTCGCTCGGCATCAAGCAGACCCGGGCCAATCCGTGGGAATCCTTCGCCGCGATCCACAAGAAGGGCGACAAGGTTTCCGGCCAGATCAAGTCGATCACCGACTTCGGCATCTTCGTCGGCCTGGACGGCGGCATCGATGGCCTCGTCCACCTGTCGGACATCTCCTGGCAGAGCACGGGCGAGGAGCTGGTGCGCAAGTTCAAGAAGGGCGACGAGGTCGAGGCCGTGGTGCTGGCAGTCGATCCGGAGCGCGAGCGCATCAGCCTCGGCGTCAAGCAGCTCGAGCAGGATCCGTTCGGCCAGTTCATGGCGGCGCATCCGCGCGGCACCATCGTCAACGGCACGGTCAAGGAAGTCGACGCCAAGGGTGCCACGGTCGATCTGGGCGAGGGCGTGGAAGGCTATTTGGCCGCGCGCGACATCGCCAAGGACCGCGTCGACGACGCCACCCAGCACTTCAAGGTGGGTGATGCCGTCGAAGCCAAGTACACCGGCATGGACCGCAAGGGCCGCGTGCTGCAGTTGTCGATCCGCGCCAAGGACGACGACGAGATGCAGCAGGCACTCGAGGAATACCAGTCAGCTTCCGGCGGTACGACCAAGCTCGGCGCCTTGCTCAAGGAGCAGTTGAGCAAATCCGAGTAATGTTGCTTTTGCTTCCAGCCCCCTTGAATCAAGGGGGCGATCAAAGCCCCGCACGCGCGGGGCTTTGATGGGGTTGTGGAAAGTGCGAGCGCCAGTCGAAGCCAGAGGTCTGCATGACTAAGTCCGAGCTTATCGAAGCCTTGGCCGCGCGCCAGAGTCATCTGGCGTTCAACGACGTGGAATTGTCGGTCAAGAACGTGATGGAACAGATGAGCCTGTCCCTGTCCAGCGGCGAGCGCATCGAGATCCGCGGCTTCGGCAGCTTCTCGCTGCATTTCCGCCCGCCGCGCATGGGCCGCAACCCCAAGACCGGAACCCAGGTCGCGCTGCCCGGCAAGCACGTGCCGCATTTCAAGCCCGGCAAGGAATTGCGCGAACGGGTCAACCTCGCCCTCCGCCGGTCCGCCTGAGTCCGCCACCATGAGTGCCTTGCCGCCGCTGTTGCTGCCGGCGCTCGCGTTCCTGCTCCCGTTGGCCGCGTTGTCCGGCTGGTATTACGGCCGCCGCAGCAGCGAACGTTCGCGGCGCGCCGGCGTGAGCGAACTGTCGTCGAGTTATTTCCGTGGCTTGAACTACCTGCTCAACGAGCAGCCCGACAAGGCCATCGAGGTCTTCCTCAAGCTGGCCGAATTCAACCGCGACACGGTGGAAACCCATCTTGCGCTCGGCAACCTGTTCCGCCGCCGCGGCGAAGTCGATCGGGCGATCCGCGTGCACCAGCACCTGATCGCGCGGCCGAACCTCAACAACGAGGAAAAGACCGTCGCCCTGCTTGAACTCGGCGAGGATTACATGCGCGCCGGCCTGCTCGATCGCGCCGAAACCCTGTTCAGCGATCTCGTGGCGATGGACGCGCACGTGCCCTCGGCGCTGCGCCATCTCATCGGCATCTACCAGCACGAGAAGGACTGGAACAAGGCCATCGACCATGCGCGCCGGCTGGAGAAGATCACCGGCGAATCCGAAGGTCCGACCATCGCGCAGTTCCATTGCGAGTTGTCCGAGCAGGCGCGCGCCGCGCGCGATTTCTCCGCGGCGCACGCGCACCTGGAGAACGCCTTCGTTTGCCAGCCGGAGTGCGTGCGCGCCTACATCGTGCTCGGCCACCTGGAAATGCAGCAGGGCAACCTCGAGGCCGCCGCGCAGGCCTTCGAGCGCGTGGCCACGCTGGACGTGGATTTCGTCCCCGAAGTGCTCACGCCGCTGCTCGATTGCTACGCGCGCCTCGGGCAGATGCAGCGCGCGGAACGCTTCCTCGTCGACATCATCGAGCGCTCGCAGGGCGTGTCGCCGGTGATCGCGCTGGCCAAACTCTACTCCGGCACGCGCGGCGAGGCCGCGGCCATCGAATTCCTGACCCGGCAACTGCGCCAGCGGCCGTCCGTGCGCGGGCTGATGACGCTGATCGGTGCCTCCCTTGACCATTCGCGCGGCGATGCGCGCGAGAACCTGCTTATCCTGCAGGACCTGACCCGCAAGCTCATCGAAGGCCAAGCCATGTACCGCTGCAGCAAATGCGGTTTCGGCGCCAAGGCGCATCACTGGCAATGCCCGAGTTGCAAGACCTGGGGATCGGTGCGACCGATCCACGGCGTGGCGGGCGAGTGAGTCGATGGATTGGTGGCCACCGCGCTTCGGTCTGCTTTGGTTGGGTTCGCTGCTCGGTTGTTTCCTGTTTTCCGCGTTTGTCACCTGGCTGAGCATCCGCTACGCGCGCCGTCGCAATCTGATTGACCAACCCGGCCGGCGGCGTTCGCACAGCACGCCGACCCCGCGCGGCGGCGGCATCGGCATCGTCGCCGCCTGCGCCGTGTTCTTCGCCGTGCCGCTATTCGAGGTATACCCCGGCGTCGCCGGGGCGGCAGCCGCGATCGAGTTCGGTATCCTTGCCGTCGCCGCGGTGGGCTGGTGGGACGATCATTTCGGGCTCGGCGCGATCCCGCGCCTTGCCGTGCACGTTCTGGCCGCGGCGGCGCTGGCGTACAGCCTGCTCGGCGGCGACGGCGTAGCCGCCGCCGCCATTTTCGCGCTGGCGGCGGTCTGGTCGATCAACCTGCACAACTTCATGGACGGCATCGACGGCATCCTCGGCGCGCAGGCGCTGTTCGTGTTCACGGTGCTTGGCTGCCTGGGCACGCACTACGCACAGCCGGATTTTGCACTGCCGATGTGGGCCGCCGCCGCCGCGACAGTCGGCTTCCTGCCGTTCAACTTTCCGCGCGCACGGGTGTTCATGGGCGATGTGGGCAGCGGCGCGCTCGGCTTTCTGATTGCTGCGGCGCTCGGCCTCGGTCTGGATTTCGGCCTGCTCGTGCCGGCGCAGGCGCTGGTTTTGGTTTCCGCTTTTGTGATCGACGCCAGTTGCACGCTCTCGTCGCGCATGTGGCGCGGACGGCGTTGGTACAGTGCGCACCGCGAGCATCTTTACCAATGGCTTGCGCGCAGGATGAGCCATGCGCGCGTGGTTGCCATCTATGCCGCATGGAACCTGCTCGTCGTCGCGCCGGCGTTGCTGCTGCTCGAATACACGGACGGCCACAATGCGCAAATCGCCGCCATCGTGTACGGCGGCGGAATCGCGTTGTGGGCGTACGGCAAGCGCCGCTGCCTGGACGCGGTAGAATCGTCGCGCCATGCGTAGACTGACCGCTACCATCCACCCGCGACTGGCCGTCGTGCTGCACGACCTGGTCATGGTCTGGCTCGCCTGGACGGCGGCGAACTGGCTGCGCTACAGCTTCGAGGCGCATCCGCCCACGGCGTGGCAACTGGCGCCGGATACCGCCATCGTCCTGCTGGTGCAGGGCGCGGTGCTGTGGTGGACGGGTTTGTACAAGGGCCTGTGGCGCTTCGCCAGCCTGCCGGATCTGTGGAACATCGTGCGCGCGGCTGTACTTGGTGCGCTGGGAATCGCGGTCGCGTTGTTCCTCTACGATCGCCTTGAATCGGTGCCGCGCAGCGTGCTGGCGCTTTATCCGGCGATTCTGGCCGTGTTGCTCGGCACGCCGCGGCTCGCCTATCGCTACTGGAAGGACAGCCGCTTCGAATTGCTCGCGCGCGTTCCGGCGCGGCGCGTGCTCGTGCTCGGCGCCGGACGCACGGGTGAAGCGCTGCTGCGCGAACTCGCGCACGATGCGCGGTATCGTCCGGTCGGCCTGCTCGACGACAACCTCACCTTGCGTGGAGCGCGCGTGCATGGCGTGCCGGTGCTCGGCACGCTGGAACGCCTGCCGGAGCTGGCGCGCGAAGCTGCCGCCGAAATGTTGCTGATCGCGATCCCTTCGGCAACCACCACGCAGATGCGCCGCATCGTCGAACTGTGCGAGGAAACCGGCGTGCCGTTCCGCACCGTACCGCGTTTGCAGGATGTCGTTGCCGGGCGCGCGGGTTTCAGCCAACTCAAGGAAGTAGCGATCGAGGACCTGCTCGGCCGCGACCCGGTGAATCTCGACTGGGCCGCGATGCGCGCGGGATTGTCCGGCCAGCGCGTGCTCATCACCGGTGGTGGCGGCTCCATCGGCGCGGAACTGTGCCGGCAGGTGGCGCGCCTGGGCGTCGAATCGCTGGCTATCCTGGAATTGTCCGAGTACAACCTGTATCGCATCGAGCAGGAACTGCGCCGCGAGTTTCCGGATCTTCTGGTCGATGCCGTGCTCGGCGATTGCGGCGATGCGGCTGCTTGCGAGCGCGTGTTCGCGCGCGCGCGTCCGCAGGTTGTGCTGCATGCGGCGGCGTTCAAGCACGTGCCGCTGTTGCAAAACCAGGTACGCGAAGCGTTTCGCAACAACGTACTCGGCACGCAAACGGTGGCGCAGGCGGCCGACCGCCACGGCGTCGGCTGCTTCGTGCTGATTTCCACCGACAAGGCGGTCAACCCGTCCAGCGTCATGGGCGCGTGCAAGCGCGTGGCCGAGATCTTCTGCCAGAATTTCGCCGCGCAATCGGCGACGCGCTTCGTCACCGTGCGTTTCGGCAACGTGCTCGATT
>DATJIL010000099.1:0-9277 GCA_035493385.1 Rudaea sp. | reverse complement strand
TTTGCGCAACTTGCGGATCTTCTGCTTGAACTCGAGCGCGGTGTAGCCGCGTTTCATCGCCGACAGGATCCGATCCGAGCCCGCCTGCACGGGAAGATGCAGGTAATTGGCGAGCTTGGGCACATTCGCGTAGGCCTCGATCAGCGAGTCGGAAAACTCCAGCGGATGCGAAGTGGTGAAGCGGATGCGGCCGATGCCGGGCAGTTGCGCGATGGCGTGGATCAGCAGCGACAGATCGGCCAGGCTGCCGTCGTGCATCGGCCCGCGATACGCGTTGACGTTCTGGCCGAGCAGGTTGACCTCGCGCACGCCCTGATCGGCGAGTGCGGCGACTTCGGCGACCACGTCGTCGAACGGGCGGCTGATTTCCTCGCCGCGCGTGTACGGCACGACGCAATAGGAGCAGTACTTCGAGCAGCCTTCCATGATCGACACGAACGCGGTGATGCCTTCCGCGCGCGGTTCGGGCAGACGGTCGAACTTTTCGATCTCGGGGAACGAGATATCTACTTGTGCGCGTTGTGTACTTTTATGCGCTTCGATCATTTCCGGCAGGCGATGCAGGGTCTGCGGGCCGAACACGAGGTCGACATACGGCGCACGCTTGACGATGGCCGCGCCTTCCTGGCTGGCCACGCAGCCGCCGACGCCGATCACCAGTTGCGGATTGGCCTGCTTGAGCTCCTTCCAGCGGCCGAGCTGGGAAAAGACTTTCTCCTGCGCTTTTTCGCGGATCGAACAGGTGTTGATCAGGATGACGTCCGCCTCGGCCTCGTTTTCGGTGAGCGCGAGGCCGTGCGAGGCGGCGAGCACGTCGGCCATCTTGGCCGAGTCGTACTCGTTCATCTGGCAACCGTGGGTCTTGATGTAGAGCTTGCCTGGAGCGGACTTGCCGGACATGGCGCGAACCGAATCTGGAAACCGCGCATTTTAAGCCGCACCCGGCGCCGGCGCCACGAAAATCGGCCTGGCACTTGGCAAAGGCCTTGTTCTGCCTGACACTTGCACGGATTGCCCGCGCCCGTTGCCATGAATTCAGCGTTTTCCACAATGCGGATTTTGCGCTTTTTTGCCATTTGCGCGCTGCTTGGCGGCGGCGCACTGGCGTGTGTGCCCGCGCTGGCCGGCAGCGTGTACCGCTGCCAGGGGCCGAATGGCCAGACCGCCTTCACCAACCGGCCGAGCACGTTCACGCAATGCCACGAGGTGGCCAGCTACGCCGACAAGAAGCCGGTACCGGTTGCCGAGGACGGCAAGCCGCATTCCGAATACCGCTCCAACGCGGCGCCGTCCGATGCCGCCGTGGAACCGGCCGCCGCGCCGAAACCGCAAGCCGCGGACGACAGCGCGATCCAGGTGCATCGCGGCGCCGTCTACAAGGTGGTCAGGGCCAATGGCATCACCGAGTACACCAACATCCGGCCGTCGACCGGCGCCACGTACCGCGTGCTGTTCACTTACATGGCGACCTGTTACGCCTGCAACGTGCATTCAAAGCTGAACTGGGGCGCGATCCCGCTCAACCTCGATGCCTACAGCGATGAAATCGCCACGGCGGCGAAGGATTACCACATCGATCCGGCGCTGTTGCGCGCGGTGATCCACGCCGAGTCCGCATTCAAGCGCTACGCCGTATCGGACAAGGGTGCGCAGGGCCTGATGCAGTTGATGCCGGGCACGGCGGCGGACCTCGGCGTCGCTGATCCGTTCGACGCCGGCCAGAACATCCGTGGCGGCGCCGATTACCTGGCGCAGCTGCTCAAGCAGTTCAATGGCGACGAGCAACTCGCCACGGCGGCCTACAACGCCGGCGCGCAGAACGTGCAGAAGTACAAGGGCGTGCCGCCGTTCGACGAAACCCAGGTCTACGTGCAGCGCGTGGCCACTTTGCACAAGCGCTATCGCGCCGCGGAATCCCCGCCGGTCGCCGCCGCGACACCGGCCGCCGCGCCGCGCTCATGAGAAACCCCTGAAGAACCGTCGCGAGCGAAGACAGATCGCGTGACGCCAGCGCGCAGGAACCGGAGCATACTTTGTCGTATGTGAGGATTCCGAGCACTGCCGGCACGTGAGATGTCGAGCGCAGCAGGTTATCCAGAGGTTTCCGCGCTCACCACCCGATTGCGTCCAAGTGCCTTGGCCCGGTACAGGGCCGCATCGGCGCGCTCGACCAGGGTGGATACGTCGCGCTCGTGCGGCAGCATTTCGGCGACGCCGATGCTGATGGTGGCGTGCACATTGCCCGGCAAGTCGGCGATTTCCAGCGTTTCAACGCGTCGGCGCAGGCGCTCGGCTACGTCGACGGCGTGATCGATCAGGGTGCTGGGCAGGACCGCGAGGAATTCCTCGCCACCGATGCGGCCGAGCAGATCGCCGTCGCGCAGCGCATCCGCACAGGCGCGGGCGACTTCGCGCAGCACGCGGTCGCCGGCGGGGTGTCCGTGCGCATCGTTGATGCGCTTGAATTCGTCGATGTCGATGGCGAGCACGGTCAGCGGCTCGTTCTGTGCGTGCGCGCGCCGCAGCGAGGCATTGGCGAAATGCTGCACGCCGCGCAGATTGGCCACGCCGGTCAGCGCGTCGACGGAGGCCATGCGCTTCCAGTTGCGCAGCCGCGCCAGTTGCCGGATCGCCAGCAATGAGAGCAGGCCGAGCAGGATCGCGAGCAGTCCCATCGCCACCTGCTGCCAGCGGCGCACGCCTTGCAGCGCCTCGACCTGGTGATCCTTGGCTGCCTGTTCGCTTTTCAGGCGCAGGTTCTCCATCTTGGCGCGGTCCGTGTCGAACTGTTCGCGCAGCATCTGCGCCTGCTGGTTGGCGCGTTCCTTGGCCACGGCGTCGTGCGCGGCGAGATAGTTCTTGTACGCGGTCAGCGCCGCGGCCGGCTGATTGGAATCTTCGAGGGACTTGGCCTGGGCGCGATAGAGGATTTCCTGGTAACGACGATTGCCGCTGGCGTTGAATTCCTTCTCGGCGGTGGCGAATTCGGCCAGGGCCTTGCGCGGCTCCTTCATTCCCGCCAGCGCGCGGCCGCTCTCGTAGGCGAGCATGCCGGTATCGGCGCGGTCGCCGACGGCGGTGAAGCCATCCGCGGCCTTGCGCAGCGCCGACTGGGCTTCGGCATAGCGGTGCAGATCGGTCAGGACGGAAGCGATGGCGAGATTCACCGACGCGATGCTGGAGCGATCGCCGGTCGTGGCGGCCAGCTCCAGGGCGTGCTGCTGGGTAGCGAGCGCGGATTCGTATTGTCCGGTTTCCTGGTCGGCATAACCCAGTTGCAAGGCGGAGATGTACAGCGATTCGGTGTCGCCGACGCGTTTTTCGTGGGCGATGGCCTGGTTCAGGTATTCGCGCGCCTTGTCCGGATAGCCCAGGCGCCGGTAGGTGATGCCGATGTCCTGCAGGATCTGGCTGGCAGCCTCGTCCAATTCCTTCTCGGTGAACAGCCGCTGCGCTTCGAGCAGGTCTGCCAGCGCCTTGCCGTAGATGCCGAGCAACGAGTACATGCCACCGCGCGCCTGCAGGCCGGCAGCCAGCATTGCATCGTCTCCGCTCGAACGCGCCAGATCGATGCCGCGTTCGAAATCAGCCAGGGCATCGCGCGGGGTCTTGAGGCTTTCCAGATAGCCGCCGCGACAGTAGTAAAAGCGGATCGCGGCCGCATCATCGTGTGCGGCCAGCGCTACGGCCAGTCTGGCGTTGGCGAATTCGTAACCCTTCTGGTTGTCGTTGGTGAAATCCAGCCCGCAGCGCTCGGTATCGAGCAGGCGCGCGCGGTGCGCGTCGCCCGGCGGCAGCAATTGCGCGAGTTGCTTGACCACCTTGCGCTGTTCGGCGGCGCTCAACGCAGTCAGGTCGCCGATGTCCACGCGCTGGAACAGGGCATCGAAGGCGGCAGCCGAGGGCATGGGCGCGGCGGTTGTCGCGGGCGCTGCCTGCGCTGCCGCCGCCGCGGGGCCGGCGACAATCACCATTGCCGCGAAAAGCGGCAGATGCAGCACCCGATTGGATCGATGCGCTGGCATGCAGCTATTTTGCCCCTGAGTACAGTGCGTAGTCTAACCGCTCGTCTGGCGTTGTGGGCGTTCCTGCAGCGTGGCGGTCAGCGAAAACGGCGTGCCATAGCGTTCGCCGGTCAAATGCACCTGCGTGCCGGGCGCCAGGCTGGCTTCGTGATTGCGCAGTTCCAGCTGGCTCGTGATGGACTTGCCGTCGAGGGTGAACAGCACGTCTCCCGGTTTCAGGCCGGCCAGCGCGGCCGGTCCCTTGTCGTAGATGCCGACGATGGCCACGCCGTGCGTGGCGCTGGGGTTTTGCAGGACACTCACGTCGGCATACTCGGCGCCGAGCCAGCCGCGAATCACGCGGCCATGCGCGACGATCTGGTCGAGCACTGCCTTGGCCGTGCTCACCGGAATCGCGAAGCCGATGCCGATGCTGCCGCCGGAAGGCGAAAAGATGTCGGAATTGATGCCGACCAGTTCGCCATAGGCATTGACCAGCGCGCCGCCGGAGTTGCCCTGGTTGATCGCCGCGTCGGTCTGGATGAAATCCGTGTAGGTCGAGGCATTCTGCTGGCTCGACAAATTCAACTGGCGCCCGAGCGCGCTGACGATGCCCATCGTCACCGTGCGGTTCAGGCCGAACGGGTTGCCGATCGCGAGCACCACGTCGCCGACGTTGAGCGGGGTCTTGTCGGCGATGGCGACGCTCGGCAGGTGCGGCGTATCGATCTTGAGCACGGCCAGGTCCGTGTCGGCGTCCGTGCCGATCACGCGCGCACTGGTGGTGCCGCCGTCGTAAAGCACGACCTGGATTTCCTCCGCGCCCTGGATCACGTGGTTGTTGGTGACGACGTAGCCGTCCGGACTCACGATCACGCCCGAACCCAGGCTCTGCTGGCGTTGCGTGCGCGTCGGCCCGATCTGGATGCCGGGGAACATGCGCTGCAGCACCGGGTTGGATGGCACCAGCACCTGGCGCGTACTCACCACCTTGTTCGCGGTGATGCTCACCACGGCCGGTGCCGCGCGCGCGACGGCCGCCGCATACGACACGGTGACGGCGTTGCGGTCCGCGCCGGCTTCGACGGCGCTGGCGGCGTGCTCCGGTGCGCTATGCGCGACCGATGCCGACGTGGCGATCGCGGTCGGTGCGGCAAAACGCTGGCGTACGCGTTCGACCAAGCGCGGCGAAATCACGCTGACGACGAACGCTGCCGCCAATCCCAGCGTAATGAACTGGCCGAGGAAGAGCAGCGTTCGGAAAAGGGTCTTCATGCGTGATCCAGCGTCGGAAAACGTCGCGCGCCGGCAGATCCGGCGCTCATGGCGCATAGGCTACATTGTTTGCCGCCGACGCGTTCGCTAAACTAGCGCAGTTTTGCGGACCGCCGCCAGGCGCTCCCACACGTTGCGAAACCTGATCTGGAATCATCGGAGTGCCGGATGGCGAATGAAGTCGTGGATCCCGGACGCCGCCGCTTTCTCACCGCGACGACGTCGGTCGTCGGCGCCGTGGGAGTCGCGTGCGCGGCAGTGCCGTTCATCAAGAGCTGGGAACCCAGCGCGCGTGCCAAGGCAGCCGGCGCGCCGGTCATGGCCGACATCGGCAAGATCGAACCCGGCCAGAAAGTGACTTTTGGCTGGCGCGGCATGCCGGTGTTCGTGGTCAATCGCACCTCGCAACAGCTTGCCGCACTCAAGGGCGAGGATGGCCGCCTGAAAGATCCGGACAGCAACAACACCGATCAGCAGCCCGCCTACGCGAAAAACGAAAATCGCTCGATCAAGCCGGAATGGCTGGTCGTGGTCGGCATCTGCACGCACCTGGGCTGTTCGCCGGAATACTTCGGCGAGATCAAGGCCGAGCCGTTCGATCCGAACTGGAAGGGCGGCTTTTTCTGCCCCTGCCACAAGTCGCGCTATGACATTTCCGGACGCGTGTTCGACGGTGTGCCGGCCCCGGCCAACCTGCAGGTGCCGCCGTACCATTTCGTGTCCGACACGCTGATCCAGATCGGCGTCGATCCGCAAGGAGCCGCGTGATGGCGACGACACCCGTACGCATCCAACCCAAGAACCGCCTGCTGGCCTGGATCGAGGAGCGCCTGCCGATCCTGTCGTTCCTGTCCTCGCACACCAGCGAGTACTACGCGCCGAAGAATTTCAATTTCTGGTACTACTTCGGCTCGCTCGCCCTGCTGGTGCTGGTCAACCAGATCGTCACCGGCATTTTCCTGACCATGTTCTACAAGCCCGGCGCGGACACCGCGTTCGCCTCGGTCGAGTACATCATGCGCGACGTCGACTGGGGCTGGCTGATCCGCTACATGCACGAAGTCGGCGCCTCGATGTTTTTCATCGTCGTCTACCTGCACATGTTCCGTGGCCTGATGTACGGTTCGTACAAGAAGCCGCGTGAGCTGGTGTGGATCCTCGGCATGCTGATCTTCCTCGCCCTGATGGCCGAGGCGTTCATGGGCTACGTGCTGCCATGGGGCAACATGAGCTTCTGGGGCGCCAAGGTGATCATCTCGCTGTTCGGTGCGGTGCCGTGGGTCGGCGACACACTGGTGCAGTGGATCATGGGCGATTTCAATCCAGCCGACGCCACGCTCAACCGCTTCTTCTCGCTGCACGTGATCGCGCTGCCGCTGGTGCTGCTGCTACTGGTGGTGCTGCACCTGGCGGCGCTGCACGAGGTCGGTTCGAACAATCCGGACGGCGTGGAAATCAAGAAGGGTCCGAAAGGCAGCCGCTTCGGCGCAGACAAGCCCGCCGACGGCATCCCGTTCCATCCGTACTACACGGTCAAGGATCTGTTCGGCGTCGGCTTCTTCCTCGTCATCTGCGCCTTCATCATCTTCTTCGAGCCGACTGTCGGCGGCTGGTTCCTCGAGCCGGACAACTTCATCCCGGCCAACTCGCTGGTGACGCCGGCCGAGATCAAGCCGGTGTGGTACTTCACGCCGTTCTACGCAATGCTGCGCATGATTCCGGCCAAGCTGCCGGGCGTGATCATCATGTTCCTCGGCATCGCCGTGCTGTTCCTGGTGCCGTGGCTGGATCGCGGCCGGGTCAAATCGGTGCGCTATCGCGGCCTGGGCTACAAGATCGGCCTCGGCCTGTTTGCGCTGTCGTTCGTGATGCTCGGCGCGGTGGGCGCGGGATTGACCAGCGAGTACATCCCGGCCTGGTTCGGCCCGACCGCCGACGTGACTACCATCGAGAACGCGTTCGGCCGCTTCTGGCTGTTCGTCTACTTTGCGTGTTTCGCGGCCTTGTGGGCCTACACCTATTTCGGCTGGGAAAAGACCAAGCCGGTGCCGGAGCGGGTAACGACCCATGACTAAGTCCTTCTGCATCCCATCCGTTTTCGCACGCGTGGCCGTGGCGGCCGCGGGAGCCCTCCTGGTCGCCGGCAGCGCGCTGGCGCAGGAAGGAGCAGGTCTCGAAGAGGCCGGCGCGCACGTGACCAACATCGCCTCGCTGCAAAGCGGCGCGCGCACGTTCTTCAACTACTGCTCGGGCTGCCATTCCCTGAAATACATGCGCTACTCGCGCATCGCGCAGGACTTGCAGCTCAGCGACGACGACGTGCTCAAGAATTTCGCCAGCGCCGGCGCGAAGATCGGCGACCTGGCGATTTCGAACATGCCTTCGAAGCCGGCCAGCGGCGACGTGCCCGCACAGGGCGCGGAAGTGTGGTTCGGCAAGGCGCCGCCCGATCTGTCGCTGGAAGTGCGCGCCAAGGGTGCGGACTGGGTCTACACCTACCTGAAGAGGTTTTACATCGATCCGTCGCGCCCGGTCGGTTGGAACAACACGGTGTTCCCGAACGCGTCCATGCCCTTCCCGCTGTGGGAACTGCAAGGCGTGCAGACCCCGGTTTACGCGCCGGCCAAGCCGGGCGCGGAACCCGTGGTCGAGAAGCTCGAGCTGTCCACGCCCGGCAAACTCACGCCTGCCCAGTACGACGACACGGTTCGCGACGTGACCGCATTCCTCGAGTATGCAAGCGAACCGGCTGCGTTGCAGCGCCATTCCATCGGCGTGTGGGTGCTGCTGTACCTGGCATTCTTCACGCTGCTGGCGTACCTGCTCAAGCACGAGTATTGGAAAGACGTGCATTGAGACATCGGGCGAGTTGCCGGGATCGGCGACTCGTCGCGAGGGCTAGGCGCTTTCCCCGCTGGGGTGTACATTCGGACGAGGGGCCGAGCGATTCCGGCGCCGAATTGCCCGAGGGGACGTGAGGGACCGTGTCATGGCGTTGAGTCAACGATCGCGCACCGTATTGACCTTGTATTCGTCGAACGACGACACGCAGTGCCATCGCGTGCGACTGGTGTTGGCCGCCAAAGGCGTGGTCTACGACCTGGTCCCGGTCACGGCCAAGAATCCGCCCGAAGACCTGCTCGACCTGAATCCCTACAATTCGGTACCGACGCTGGTCGATCGCGACCTCGTGCTTTACGACACCGGCGTGATCTGCGAATACCTCGATGAGCGGTATCCGCACCCGCCGCTGATGCCGGTTGATCCGCTGTCGCGCGCACGCCTGCGCCTGGCCACCGTGCGCATCGAGCGCGACTGGCTGCCGTTCGTGGCGCAGATCCATGCCGGCGGACGCCCGGCCGAAACCGCGCGCAAGCGCCTGCGCGAGGCCCTGCTTGCCGCCGTGCCGCTGTTCAAGGCGGCGAAATTCTTCCTCAACCCCGAACTCTCGCTTGCCGACTGCGCGCTGGCGCCGTTGATCTGGCGCCTGCCGAGCTTGGGCGTGGCATTGCCGCGCGAGGCGCACGTCATCATCGACTACGGCGAGCGCATCTTCCGCAATCCGGGATTCACGCGCAGCCTGACGGCGGAAGAAAAGCTGCTGCGCGACCCATGAGTACGGTCGGCATGACATCCAACCGTCCGTACCTGCTGCGGGCGATGTACGACTGGATCAGCGACAACGGCCTGACCCCGTACATCCTGGTCGATGCCGCCGCGCCCGGCGTCGAGGTGCCGCAAAGCGCGGTCAAGGACGGTCGCGTTGTGCTCAACGTGGCCGCGCGCGCGGTCGCGCAACTGGACCTGGGCATGGACAAGGTGCGATTCATGGCGCGCTTTTCCGGCGTCAGCCGCAGCGTCGAGGCGCCCATGCACGCGATCCTGGCGATTTACGCGCACGAGAATGGGCAGGGCATGATGTTCCCGGCGGAAAACGCGCCGCCGCAGCCGCCGGCGACGGAGGTCGCGGCCGTTGCCGCCGCGCCGAAGAAGGGCAA
>DATJIL010000098.1:0-3688 GCA_035493385.1 Rudaea sp. | reverse complement strand
CGGCAAGGGCTATCGATCGCGCTTCGACAAGACCTCCGAGTCCGCCTTCCCCGGCTCGTACCGGGTGCATCTCACCGACCACGACATCATCGCCGAGCTGACCGCGACCGCACGCGTCGGATTGCATCGTTACACCTTCAGGCGCCAAGGTCCGGCACATCTGCTGGTCGATCTGGCGCACGGTTATCACGATGAAGCCACGGTGCCGTGCAAGGTCTCCGACGCAACGCTGAAGGTGATCGGCGATGACACGTTGGTCGGGGGCCGGCGTGTGCACCAGTGGGCGGACGGGCGTTACATCTTTTTCGCGATGAAGGTGTCGCGCCCATTCACGCGTGCGGAGCTGTATTCGGAGGACAAGCCGCTGGCAGTGGCAACGGATGCCAGGGGCAATCATTTGAAGGCCGTGCTGCATTTCGACGATGCCTCGAAGGCGCCGTTGCTGGTGAAGGTCGGCATTTCCGCGGTGGACATCGAAGGCGCGCTGCGCAACCTGGAAGCGGAACTGCCGCACTGGGATTTCCAGCGCGTGCAGGTTGCCGCCATGGCCGCGTGGGAGGGCGAACTCGAGCGCATCAAGGTCAAGTCCGAATCCGAAGACTTCATGAAAACCTTCTACAGCGGGCTGTATCACACGCTGCTGGCGCCCACCCTGTCCAGCGACGTCGATGGCCGCTATCGCGGCATGGACCTGGAGGTGCACACGCTGCCGAAAGGCCGGCACAACTACAGCACCTATTCGCTGTGGGACACTTACCGCGCGCTGCACCCGCTGTACACGTTGTTCCAGCCCGACAAGGTGCCGGACCTGGTGCAGGGGCTGGTGCGCAAGGCCAACGAGAGTCCGCAAGGGCCCACGGTATGGCCGCTGCAGGGCGTCGAGACCGGCACCATGATCGGCTATCACTCGATAGCGGTGATCGCCGAGGCGCAGGCGAAAGGCTTCACCGGCGTCGATTACGCCGGGGCGTGGTCGGCATATCGCAGGCGCGCGATGAGCGATGATTACCGTGGGCTCAAGTCGTACCGCAAGCTCGGTTACATCCCCAGTGACAAGGAGGGCGAGGCCGTCAGCAAGACGCTGGAATACGCCTACGACGACTGGGCGATGGCCCATTTCGCGGAAGGGCTCGGCGAACACGCCGATGCCGGGACTTTGCGCGAACGCTCGCGCAATTACCAAAATGTGTTCGACCGCAAGCTTGCCTTCATGCGTCCGCGTGGCGCCGATGGGAAGTGGCTGGAGCCGTTCGATCCGATCGAGATGGGCCACTCGGAACAGTGGCGCGACTACACGGAATCCAATCCGTGGGTCGCGACCTTCCTCAACCAGCACGACCTGTATCACTACATGGCGATGTTCGGCGGCGAAGCCGCGTTCGAGCGCAAACTGGACGAATTGTTCACCACAGCGTCCACGTTGCCACCCAATGCACCGCCCGACATCGCTGGCATGGTCGGGCAATACGCGCACGGCAACGAGCCGAGCCATCACATTGCCTATCTGTACGCGTATTCCGGCTCGCACTGGAAGACGCAGGCGCGCGTGCGGATGCTGCTGGAAACCATGTATCGCGCCGCGCCGGACGGCCTTGCCGGCAACGAGGACTGCGGGCAGATGAGCGCGTGGTACGTGCTCGGGGCGCTGGGCCTGTACGCGGTCGATCCGGTCAGCGCGAACTGGGTGTTCGGCAGTCCACTGGTCGACCATGCCGAGATCGACGTCGGCGGTGGCAGAAAATTGATCGTGGAAGCGCGAAACAACGGCGAAGATCGGGTTTACGTCCAGTCGGTGACGTGGAACGGAAAACCATGGACGAAAAGCTGGATCGCGCACGCGGAACTCGCGAAGGGGGGCACGCTGGCATTCGAAATGGGCGAAAAGCCGAACAAGCAATTCGGCGCGGCATCGGAAGACCGGCCGCCGTCGTTTGGCGAAGGTGCACCCAAGCCGAGTAACGCCTGACGACGTTCAACTTGAGTCCGTGCACGCCGAGCGTGGCTTGGCAAGCGAAGTCGCGGCGTCCACCCGGGGGTTCTTCGGCTTCGGCCCTTCGGGCTCAACCTCCGGACGAACGGCGGGAACCCAACTGATCGTTGTCGCCGTCAGGATTCGGAATCCGCGCTCAGCCGGCTTTATCCATTTCCGTCGCCGCCGCGCCGAACACGCCGAGTTGCCCGTGTTCGATCAATCGCACCGGAACCGCCGTCAGGAATTCGCGCATCACGCCCTTGTTGAAGAAGCGCGTGCGGAATTCGCTGGCGAGCAGGAAATCGCGGATGTACGGCAGGATGCCGCCAGCGAGATACACGCCGCCGCCGGCCTTGAACGTCACCGCGAGGTCGCCCGCGAAGCTGCCGAGCATCGCGCAAAACATCGACAGCGCCTCGCGCGCGAGCGGGTCGCCGCCCCCGATCGCGGCCGCGCTGATCGCCGCCGGTTCCGCATGCACGGCGGCGACGCCTTCGATGTCCGCCAGCGCGCGATACAGGTTCGCCAGCCCTGGGCCGGAAAGCGCGTGGCCTGTATGGACGTAGCCGCGGTCGCGGCAGAGTCGGCGCAGCACCTCGATTTCGCGATCGTTGCCGGGCGCGAGCGCGACGTGACCGGCTTCGCTTGGCATCACGATCGGTGCATCGCCGTTGGGCAACAGCACGGCGCAGCCGAGTCCCGTTCCCGGTCCGACCACCACAGTCGGACCGGTCGCGCCGTTCGCATCGATGACCGCGATGCTGTCGGACACGGACAGAAACCGGGTGCCGCGGGCCAGCGCCTCGAAATCGTTGACGATATCAAGGCAATCCAGTTTCAGGTGCGCGCGCAATTCGGAAATCCGTACCGGCCAGCGCAGGTTTTCCGCGACCAGTTCGTCGCCGCGCAGGTAACCGGCCACCGCCAGCGCGCAGCGCGCGATGCTGCGGCGGCTGTTCGCGTGATGGACCATGAAGTCCTGCAGGATTTCGCCGAGTCCCGGCCATTTCGCGCATTCGTAGACGTGGCTGGCCAGCATGTCGAGTGGCGGTTGCGCGCCCGGTCGGACCTGCAGCAGGCCGATGCGAGCGTGCGTGCCGCCGACGTCGGCCGCGAGTACGAGCCAGGCATTCTCGCTGTCGTTTTTGCGCAGGGGATGGAGTTGGCTCATCGCAGCGGATCTTTCATTCAATGATGGCGTTCCGTTCGCAGTTTCACCCATGAATTTTATATGCATACACGAAGGGCATAATGAGATGGAGCCGACGGCGATGCACGGAAGTGGATAACGACAAGCGCAGCGCCTTTCCGCAGCCGGCAGACAATGGTATGCGGCCGCCGGGTTTTTTTGCGCCTGAGCGTGCTTGCGCCACCGAGGGCATTCGCTGCACGGGTGCGGGCGGTGCCGTCCGCGGCGCCTGCGCATCCAGCCGGCACCCGACACAAGCCGCAGCGGTGCGAATTTTCGGTCGGCGATTCCTGCTGGATGGCGAGCCGTTCGTGATTCGCAGCGGCGAAATGCATCCGGTCCGGATTCCCACACGAATACTGGCGGCACCGCATCCGGATGACCAGGGATGGGTCTCAATACCGTCTCGGTGTACGTGTACCGGCTCGCGCCGGTGCCGGCTGCAAGCGCGAGCACGCTCGCCTGATCGGCGCCGTCCTGAAGCGCGTCATGGCGATCGGCACGGGCGGCGCGGATTCCAGCGCGGT
>DATJIL010000097.1:0-7878 GCA_035493385.1 Rudaea sp. | reverse complement strand
ATAGCGGGCGTTCTTCAGCCCGCCGGCATCGACTGGCTGGAAGCCGATGCTCTCGATCAGCGCCTTCGCCGTTTGCCTGGCGCGCTCGTTGTCGCTGGCATAGAACACGGGCGCGACCTGGCCATCGGCGAATTGCGGACCGTCGGCCAGTACGGTGGCGAATACCGTGTTGAATGCCTTGACGACCTCGGCACCGGGCACCGCCTTGGCGATCTCTTCCGCCGCCGAAGTGCTGTGGCCGATGGTCAGACCCATGTAGTCGGGCGTGAGCGGGTTGGTGATGTCGACCACGACCTTGCCATCCAGCGGGCCGAGTTCGCGCAGCGCGGGGATGGCATCGGCATAGCCGGTGGCGACGACGACGACCGTGGAATCGGCGAGCGCCTGCGCCGGAGCGGCAGCGACGACGCCCGGATTGGCCGCCGCGACTGCTGCGCGCTTGGCCTCGTTGCGCGACGTGATTCGCACGGCGTGGCCTGCGCGCGAAAATTGCTTGGCCAAAGCTGAGCCCATGTTGCCTGCGCCAAGGATCGTGATCTTCATGAGTGTCTCCTCGTTTTCGGTTTGGTCCCGCCGTGCGGGTTCGACGCACAATCTATTGACTATCACCTGGTAGATAAATATTGATCGTGTAAACTTATAGTCTCGTATTTCGAGACAATACGATGGACCGATTTCAGGAAATGAGCAGTTTCGTCGCCGTGGTCGAAAGCGGAAGTTTCGTCGCCGCTGCCGACGCGACGGGCTTGTCGAAGGCGGCGGTCTCGCGCCATGTCGCCGATCTCGAACTGCGCCTCGGTGCGCGCCTTTTGCATCGGACCACGCGGCGCCTTTCCCTAACCGATGACGGCCGCGTCTTCTACGCGCATGCGAAGGAGTTATTGGGCGCGCTCGACGAAGCGGAATCGGAGATCAGTGCTCGCCGCGGCGAGCCGAGCGGCACGTTGCGGATCAACGCGCCGCTTACATTCGGCATTCTCCATCTTGCCCCGCTGTGGGGACGTTTCATCGCCGCCAATCCGAAAGTTGCCCTCGATATCAGCCTTTCCGACCGCGTCGTGGACCTCGCCGAAGAGGGATACGACGTTGCCGTGCGCATAACGAACATGGCCAACTCGGCCCTGATCGGCCGCAAACTGGCTGATACCCGGATGATGCTTTGCGCTTCGCCAACATACCTCAAGCGTCGCGGCACGCCGCGGCAGCCCAGTGATCTGGCACAGCACCAGATAATTTCCTACAGCTACTGGTCGGGAGGTGACCAGTGGGAATTCGTCGGGCCTGACGGTGCGCGGTCCGTCCGCGTCAGCGCCTGCATTCACACCAACAACGGCGACACCTGTCGCGCGGCGGCTTTGGATCATCAGGGTGTGATTTTGCAGCCGGACTTTCTTGTGGGCAGGGACCTGCACAGTGGAGCCTTGGTGGAACTCATGCCGCAGTTTCGTGCTGCCGAAATCGGCATCCACGCGCTGTATCTGTCGCGCAAGCATCTCTCGATCAAAGTGCGACGGCTCGTCGACTTTCTCGCGGCAGCATTCAAGCAGCCGCCATGGAACAGAACCAAACCAGATGGAGCGCCGTTGAGAGCCCGGCGTTTGCCAGCGAAGATGCAAAAAAACGAAAGATAGGAACGTGTTCCGTCAAGGTTCCAACACCACGTTGATGGAACGGAAACGGATGCGCGCAAGTCGTTTCCTACCGGATCGCCGAGGTTCGCTCATGGCGCTGCTCCCGTGTCTGCGGTGAGAGCCAATCCCATCCGAGTGAGCGCGGCCTTGAACCGTGGATCGCCACGAACGGGATCAAACGCGGGCTGCCAGACATTGTCCTGACCGAACATGATGTCGTGTTCGATGCGCTGCAAGGCAGCAAGCGCATCGTCGTGCGCATCAAGCAGCATCAGCCATTTGATCCGCGCAGGCTCGGTCAAGCGCTGGTGCGGATCGTCGGTCGCAGCAAGCACGGCGCGCACGGCGTCGGCGCGTTTTGCCGGATCGGCGACGGCGTCCACCAGTTGCAGGTAGATGTTCGGACTCTCGCCCGTCAGTTTTGCGCCGGCCTCGAATCGGATTTTCGCGTCCGGGAAGTCTCGGCGCAGAACAGCCACGTCGGCAGCGAGATACTGGCCCAGTGCGTAATCGGGATGCCCTTCGATCATGCTCCGCGTCTGGGCGTCGGCGTCGCCAAACCTGTGCAATGCAGTAAGCACGTTGATGCGCGTAACGGCGATGATTCCCGACAGGGGATCGAGCTTCTGCGCGCGCTCGATCTCCGCCAGCGAAGCGGGCAAGCGTCCTTCCGCCAACAGGAACTGACCATACTGATCGGCCACTTCCGCATCCCCGGGCGCAAGCTTTACCGCACGCTGGAAGGCTGAGTCCGCCTCCGCCCATTTCCACTGTATCCGGTACAACATCCCCAGTGCCGCATGTGCTGCAGCCGTGTCCGGGTCGAGCGCCAGCGCCCGCCGTGCGGCCGCTTCGCCGGCCGGGAATGCCGTGTCCTGCGATTCCAGGAAATAGTGCGGCAGCAACATCTGCGTCTCCGCCAGCGCCGCCCATGCCTGTGCGTAATCCGGATCGAGCGCGACAGCCTGCTGGAAATCGGCGGCCGCATCTCGCAACTTCGGTCCGCGTGCGGCAATCAGGGGCAGGCCACGCAGGTACAACTCGTGCGCCGCAGTGTTGTTCGTGCCACCGGACACAAGCGGCTGCCCACCTCCGCCAGTCAGCTGCACGCGCAACTGGGTCGCGATTGACTTCGAGATGTCGTCCTCGACAGCAAACACGTTGTCGAGCTTGCGGTCGTACTTCTGCGACCACAGCTGCAAACCGGACTGAGCATCGACCAACTGCACGTTGATACGCACCTGGTCGCCGGCCTTCTGCACGCCGCCTTCAAGGATGTTCGCAACGCCCAAGGTCAGCCCAGCCTTGCGCAGGTCCTGTTTGCCGCTTCTGAACTGGAACGCGGAGCTCCGCGCGGCGACCTTAAGGTTCGGGATTTTCGCAAGTGCATCGAGGATCTCTTCGGTAATGCCGTCGCTGAAATACGCATTGCCCTTGTCGTCGCTGAGGTTCTCGAACGGCAGCACGGCGATGGACTTGCCGGGCGTTTGCACGGCGACCGCAGCTGGTTCCCTGTGTGGCACGAACCGATCGGCAAGCAGTAGCACGACCGCGAGCGAAAGCACCGTAATGATCCAGCGATCGAGCTTCTTGCCGGTCTCGCGCGCAATCGACGCATCCTGAGACACCTCGCTCTCGAGCTGGATGCCCTGCGGTGTCCACTCGTAAAACCACGAGAACGCCATTGCGAACGGAAATCCGATCAGCGCCGCGACGATGATCCAACGTTGCGTGGCCGGCGGCAGGTCGAACACCGGGCCGACCTGGGTCACGATCTGCACCAGCAACCACGCGCTGGCTGCGTAGAACGTCGCCGCGCGCAGCACGTTGCGGCGCTTCAGCTCGGTGAACAGGCCGCGCTTCATGCTTATTTCGACCCCGTGTTGCCGGTTTACCGGCGGAACGCAGTTTCAGCAAATCCTTCGGTTAGCGCAAGTTCGCTCTTCTCAACGTCTGCTTGGTGAATGCAAACCGCCGCAAACAATGGATGCTTGCCGCAGATCAAAGCCGTGGCGCGACGCAGGCCATAGGCTATGAATCCCGCCGACCGAAATCCGCCATGCCCGACGCCGCCTCGCGCTCTCTCGCCGCACGCCTGATGCCCTTGCTCGACCTCACCCGCCTCGGTGAAGACGACACGCCGGAGCAGATCGCGGCGCTGTGCGCGCGGGCACGCTGCGGCGTGCCGCCCGCCGCGGTGTGCGTGTATCCCGAGCATGCGACCACGGCACGTCGCGCGCTCGCCGGCGCGGCGGTGAAGGTCGCCAGCGTGGTGAATTTCCCGGACGGCGCCAGCGACGCGACGCGGGTGGAGCGCGAAACCCGTCGCGCCATCGCCGCCGGTGCCGACGAGATCGACCTGGTCCTGCCGTGGGCGGCGTTGTGCCGCGGCGACGTCGCCGCGGCGCGTGCCGTGGTGGATGCGGCGCGGCGGGCCTGCGGAACGGCGCACGCACTCAAGCTCATCCTGGAAACCGGCGAACTAGGCACGCCCGCGCGGATACGTGCGGCGGCGGAACTGGGCATCGCGGCGGGCGTGGACTTCCTCAAGACCTCGACCGGCAAGGTGGCGGTCAACGCCACGCCGGAAGCGGCAGCAATCATGCTCGACGTCATCGCCGCCCACGGCGGACGTTGCGGCTTCAAGGCCGCCGGCGGCATCCGCCACGCCGCCGATGCGGCCGTCTATCTGCAACTGGCACGCGCGCGCCTCGGCGAGGACTGGATCACGCCAGCGCATTTTCGCATCGGCGCCAGCGCGCTGTACGACGAACTGGCCGCGTCGCTCGCAGGTGCGGCATGAGCACGCCGCACATCGATGCAGAACCCGGCGCACTCGCCGACACCGTGCTGCTCCCCGGCGATCCGCTGCGCGCGCGTCACATCGCCCGCAACCTGCTCGACGCCGCGGTCGAGGTCACCGCGCGCCGCAACATGCTCGGCTACACCGGCAGCTACCGCGGCCGCCGCGTCTCGGTGATGGGCAGCGGCATGGGCATTCCGTCCTGCGCGATCTACGCGACCGAACTGGTACGCGTGTACGGCGTCCGCCGCATCATCCGTGTCGGCACCTGCGGCGGCGTCGGCGACGTCGCGTTGGGCGACGTGCTGCTGGCGCCGTCGGCGAGCACCGATTCGCACTTCAATCGCCTGGCCTTCGGCGGGATGGACCTTGCAGCCTGCGCCGACTTCGCGCTGTTGCGCGGCGCCGTGGAAACCGCCGCGCGGCTCGGCATCGCCGCGCGCGTGGCACCGGTGTTCAGCACCGACAGTTTCTACGCCGGGATGCCGGGGCTTGTGGAACTCCTGCGCCGCCACCGCATCAGTGGCGTCGAGATGGAAGCGGCGGGGCTGTACGGCCTGGCCCTGCGCGAGGGCGCACAGGCGCTGGCGATCCTTGCCGTCAGCGATCACCTCGAACACGACACGCACTTGCCGGCGGCCGAACGCGAGCACGGGCTCGACCGCATGGCCGAACTGGCGCTGGAATGTGCCTGCGCCATCCCCGTTTGACGTTTTACACCATGTTTTTCCGGTGGATTCGAGTGGCCGTCGGAGCCGGATGCGACACGCCTGAAAAGGGCTATGCGTCGGCGTCGGCCAGCAACGCGTCGATCGCTGCGCGCGCGGCGGGCTCGTTCAAGGTTGGCGCGTGGCCGCGGCCGGGAACCGTCACGGCGCGCAGCGTGGGCAATCGCGCTTGCATTTTCGCGACGATCGCTTCGCTGAGCAGGTCGGAGCGTTCGCCACGCAACACCAGCGACGGCTTCGTGCCAAGGCTGTCGAACAGCGGCCACAGGTCGGGCGTGGCCGAACCGGTCTTCAGGCCGATCGCGATATCCGCATCGTAGTCGAACCGGATCGCGCCATCGACGTCGCGGATGCAGCTGGCGCGCGCGTAGTCCGCCCAGTCCGCCGGCGTGAAATCCGGATAGCAAACCCCGTAATTTTCCGCGATGCGCCGAGCCGCCTCGGCCCAGGTTGTCATCGGCGGCGCGGGCTTGCCGGTGTAGCTGGCGATGCGGGCGAGGCCGCGCACATCGAGTTCGGGCCCGGCATCGTTGAGCACGGTGCGGGTGACGCGAGCGGGCGCGATGGCATTCATCAGCATCGCCATCAGCGCGCCGAGCGAGGTGCCGATGACGCCGACCGTGTCCACGCCCAGTGCATCGAGCAGGCGCCACACGTCGCCGACGTAGATGTCCGGCCGGTAGTTTTCAGGTTTCGGATCGCGCGCGGAGCGGCCGCGCCCGCGCATGTCGGGGCAGAGCACGCGATAACGTTGCGCAAGGTGCGCGGCGATGTCGGCGAAATCCTTGGAGTTGCGGGTCAGGCCAGGCAGGCAGACCAGCGTGGCGGCATTCGCATCCGGACCCGGGTAGTCGCGCGCAAACAGGCGCAGGCCGTCGGAGCTGGTGAAATACGTGTCTGCGTATTGCGGCATGGATTCCTCTCGATGGCCTGCCCGGATTACTGGGTTATTGATCAAATCGTGAATTTGGCGAGAATAGCGCAACGACTCCGGCGAGATGCCCATGCCCAAGCCACGACGCACTACCGATACTCGATCCAGTCGGCGCAAGCCGCCACCGCGCCGCGCGGCGGCGGATGCCACGACGGCCGCCTCGGGCAAGGCCGCGCGCAGCCGCAGGACGCAGGCGCGCATCCTCGATGCGGCCGAGGAATTGTTCTCGCATCACGGCATCTACGGCGTGAGCATTCGCGACATCGCCGACCGCGCCGACGTCGATACCGCGCTGTTGCACTATCACTTCTCCAACAAGGACGGCATCTACGAAGCGGTGCTGCTGCGCCGCGCGGGCGAGATCAACGCGGCGCGCACGCGATCGCTGGACGACTACGCCCTGGCGTGCGGCGGCAAGCCCGACGTCGACGGCATCGTGCGCGCCTACCTGCACCCGGTGTTCGAGCGCCTGCGCAACGGCGGTCGCGGCTTCAACAACTTCGCCGCGCTCATTGCCCTGGCCAACAATTCGGAATTGTGGGGCGGCGGCACGGTGAAGGAATACTTCGATTCCGCTGTGCAGCGCCTGATCGAGCTGTTGCGCCTGGCCTTGCCGAAGGCGCGCGAAGTCGATTTGTACTGGGGCTATCAATTCATTTCCGGGGCGCTGACCCTGAGCTACTCGCGCAACGACCGCATCGAGGGGCTGTCGCGCGGACGCTGCCGCGCCAACGACTACGCGGCGATCGAGCCGCGCCTGGTCGAGTGGTGCACGGCCGGCATCCGCGCCATCGGCGCGCGCCGCTGAGCCAAGCCAAATCGGGTTCGGGTCGCATTGCTGCATTGCGGCGTGCGTGTCAGAAAACAGGCTGGTAGTTTATTCACTAATAAATAAAAAGCAATCTGCGCCGCACAACGCCGCACCCGCACGGCACCAACATCCTGGAGAGTCCACAATGACCTGCAAGTCCCTGAAAATCGCCATTGCCGCCGCCTTGTTCGCCAGCGCGCTGGCGCATGCCGACGCCGTGTCCAATGCCGCCGCCGGCACCGCCGCCGGCACCGCCGCGGACGCGCCCGGCGCGGCGGCGGCAAGGAAAAACGATGCCGCGAAGAAGAACGAGCAAGCCGCGTCGATGGAAACCATCACGGTGACTGCGCGCCGCCGCGCGGAGTTGCTGCAGGACGTGCCGATCGCGGTAACGGCGTTGTCCGCCGCGGCGCTCGAGACGCAGAACGTGCAGAGCCTCAACGACCTTGCCGGCAACGTGCCGAACCTCGTGATCCACGATGCACGCGGCAGCAACACCACGATCACCACGTATATTCGCGGCGTGGGCCAGTCCGACCCGACCTGGGGCTCGGATCCCGGCGTTGGCATTTACCTGGACGACGTCTACATCGCGCGGCCGCAGGGTGCGTTGCTCGACGTGTTCGACGTGCAGCGCATCGAAGTGCTGCGCGGTCCGCAGGGCACGCTGTACGGCAAGAACACAATCGGCGGCGCAATCAAGTACGTCTCGCGCGACCTGCCCACGCAGGACGAAGGCTATGCCCAGGTCGATGCCGGCAACGAGGGCCGCGCCGACCTGAAAGTGGGCCTGGGCGGCGCCACGGACGACGGCCAGTTCCGCGCACGCATGGCCTATGCCTCGCTGCACCACGACGGCTACGGCACGAACTCCAACACCGGCGATTCGGTCAGCAACCAGAACACGAATGCCGGGCGCATATCCGCGGGCTTCTTCCCCAAGGACGTGCCGTTGGACATGCAGTTCAGCG
>DATJIL010000096.1:0-2495 GCA_035493385.1 Rudaea sp. | reverse complement strand
TAAATCGCAACGCACATAAGCAGGTAAACAGCGATCAGCAATAGCGCGGCAAACAGGCGGGAAGATGTCATGGTCGTCTCGCGCTCATTCCAGCAAAGCCGCCAGCGGCGCGCTCAGCGTTTCGACCAGGCAGCCGCGTTCGCGACGCACGAACAGCGCGCACAAGCCGAGCCGGTTGGCCAACGCACATCCTTCTTCTGCACCCAGCACGCCGAGCGCGGTGGACCACGCATCGGCCGCCATGCATTCGCGATGCAGTACGGTGACGGCAGCGAGTCCGTTGCTGATCGGACGGCCGTGGCGCGGATCGATGGTGTGCGAGTAACGCCTGCGATTGGATTCGAAGTAGCGCCGGTAGTCGCCGGAAGTGGCGATCGACCAGCCATACAGTGCGACCGCAATGTCGCCCTCCACGATTGCGGCTTGCCCAGCCGGCGACGGCGCATCGGACAAGGGCTGCTCCAGCGCTACCCACCACGGCTGGCCGTCCGGTTTGACGCCTTCGCCGCGCAACTCGCCGCCGATCTCGACTAAAAAACTATCGACGCCGAGGTGCAATAGACGGCGCGCGACCTGGTCCACGCCAAAACCTTTCGCAATTGCCGACAAATCCAGGCACACGCCGCCGGGTTGGCGTACGCGGCCTGCGTTTTCTTCTACGTCCACGGCTTGCCAGCCGCAGACGGCAAGCGCGGATGCCAGTTGTGCTTCGTCCGGCGCGCTGAAACCCGCGTCGCCGTAGCCTTGCGTCGGGCCGAAGCCCCAGGCGTTGACGAGTGCGCCGGCGGTCGGGTCGTAGGCGCCGCCGGATTCGCGCGCGACCTGCAGCGCATATTGCAGCACGCGGAAGAATTCCTGCGGCAAGCTATGCCAACTGTCGGCGGCTGCGGCGTTGAAGCGGCAGAGATTGGATGACGGCTCCCACGTGCTCATCTGCGCGACGACCAAGTCGAGCTCGGCCTGGATCGACCGTTCCAAATCCGGCAGTTTGCCGGCATCCGCCACCAGTTTGACGGACCAGGTCGTGCCCATCGTGCGGCCCTGCAGCGCATGTACCCGCGCGCCCAGCCGAGGCGGGGAAGGCGGTGAAGAGAGCGGCGGGAGCAGCGTGCGTCTCATGGTGTGAGGGTCAACGGTCGCAAAAGAAAACGCCCGCCGCCGTCAGGCGACGGGCGCGATGAAAAACCGCTTAAGGTTGCAGAACTTCCAGCGTCGCGCTATAGCTGGCGCGCACGATGGGTGCGGCCAGCGTGCCGCTGGCGCCTTGCGGTGGGCGGCCGGTGCTGGCCCCGATCCAATACATGCCGGCGTCCGGCCACCTGATGCTGATCTTGCCATCGCGATCGGTCTTCAGCGTGATCTCGCCCAGCGCATCGCGGTAGCGGTTGCCGCCGCGGATCACGGTGACGGTCAGATCGGCCGCCGGCTTGCCGTTGAGCGTGAAACGCAAGCTCGTCGTATCGCCTTTGAAAAGTTCGGTCGGCGAGCTCAACGGCGTCATTTCGATGCCGACGCCGCTCGTCTTCCATTCTGTCTTGCCGGCTTCATCGCCTGCGCGCACGAAGGTTTCGTTGCGGCTTTGCATGCGCATCACGTTCAAATCCTGCGCATTGGCCGGCACTTCCTTCGCGAAAGACTCGGCATTGCCGCGCCAGCGCTTCACCTGGCCATCGACCTTGTACATCGCGCTCAAGCCGTCGTTTATCAGCGCGACGCGATAGGTGCCGGCGTCGGGCAGCTTCAGTTCGAAGCTGCTGCGCTGCTTGCCGCTCCAGGTATTTTCCGGTTGTGGACGCGCATTGCCGGGCCCATCGACGGCGATCTTTTCAAGTTGAACCGCATGATCGGGAACAAACAATTCTTCCGTAGCGGAAGTGTCGAAGGTCACCACCGCGCCGGCCTTGTCCGCCAGCGTGGTGGACGGCAACAGGAAGGTGCGATGCGCATGCGCTGCCAGCGGCAGCGTCAGCATGACGGCAGCGCCGAGCGCTGCGGCGTATTGGGTAAAAGCTGGTTTCGGCATGGAATCTTCCTGTGGTCTTATGGTTCGACTTCGACGGAAACGCTGCCCAGTTCGTGGTCGCCCTTGGCTTGCGCACTTTGCGCGGCCTTCGGCGGCCACTGAAACGGCACGCGCACCACTTCGCGGCCGCCCGCTTCGCGCGACGCTTCGGCGACCAGCGTGTATTTACCCGCCGGCAGCGAGTTCAAATCGTATTTCGCACCGTTGAAATTGACTTCATGGACGCCCGGCGTGCGGGTTGCGCCGCTGATGCCGTCTACCGGCATCTGCAGATCGCGGCCGCTCTTGCGCCACCACTGGCGCACGTCTTTCAGCCACTTGGTGCCGGCATTGTCTTTTTTCTTGATGTCGTACCAGACGGCGAGGTTGCGCACGAAAGCCTGGTCGCCGTTCTCTATCCACAGCGCGACATAGGGTTTGTGATATTCGGCGACGCTGAGTTGCGGAATCTCCAGCTTCACGCTCAGGTCGG
>DATJIL010000095.1:0-10035 GCA_035493385.1 Rudaea sp. | reverse complement strand
CGGTGCGTGCGCTACGCGCACGAACGTTGCAGCGGGGCGGCGTGCGCGGGGCGCACGCTACAGGAGACCTTTCGCCTTCAGCGCGGCGACCAGCTCGGGCACGTCCTTCACCATCACGCCCTTGCTGCGCTTGGCCGGCGCGGCGTAGTTCGTGGTCTTGAGCATGTGCCCGGTGTCGACGCCGAGGTCGGCGAAGGGAATGCTCTCCAGCGGCTTGGATTTGGCCTTCATGATGTCCGGCAGCTTGATGAAGCGCGGCTCGTTCAGTCGCAAATCCGTGGTGATGACGGCGGGCAGGTCTACGTCGATGGTTTCCAGGCCGGCGTCGACTTCGCGCGTGACGCGCGCGGCGGCGCCGTTGACTTCGATCTTCGAGGCGAACGTTGCCTGCGGGCGGTTCCACAGTGCGGCGAGCATCTGTCCGGTCTGGTTGCAGTCGTCGTCGATGGCCTGCTTGCCGAGGATGACGAGCTGCGGCTGCTCCTTCTCGATCAGCTTGAGCAGGGTGCGCGCGGCGGTCAGCGGCTGGATCGCGTCGTTCGTGACGACGTGAATGGCGCGGTTCGCGCCCATCGCCAGGCCATTGCGCAGATGCGCCTGACAATCGGCCGGGCCGATCGTGGCGACGATCACTTCCGTCGCGATGCCTTTCTCGCGCAGGCGCAGCGCTTCTTCCAGGGCGATGTCGTCGAACGGGTTGGCGGACAGCTTGACGCCGTCCGTGACCACGCCGGAACCGTCCGGCTTGACCTGGATGCGCACGTTGTAATCGACGACGCGCTTGTAGCCCACGAGTATCTTCATGTTTCCGCTTTCCCGATGCTGCGGCCCGCGTGTGCGGGCGAAAGGAATGCGGATTCTACCGCGCCAGGATGGCCTTGGCGAAGCGCGCGGCCGAGCCCGCCGCGTGGGCGAAGAACAGCGAGGGTTCGGTCAGTTCCAGTTCCAGCACGCACGGTGAACCATCCGCGTTGCTGCCTTGATCGACATGCAACAGGTCGACACGCGCATACAGCAACGTGCCGAACGGAATGGCCGCCAGCGTGCGTTCGGCGAGCGCGAGTTCCGCGGCGCTTGGCTGGCGCGGCGTGATGTGTTCGGCGGCAAACAGCGCCCGCGTCGGGCCTTCGCCGCGGCGCAGCAGCGGACCCTTGCGGATCGCATGCGAGAATTTTCCGTCGAAGAAGACCAGCGCGGTTTCGCCGTGTTCATCGACGCGGTCCAGGTAAGGTTGCAGCAGCACGCTGCGCTTGCCTTCGAGCAGGCGCCGCACATGCGCGGTCGCCGCGTCGCGTTCGCTCGCGTGATAGCGCTGCGCGTCGCGCGAGCCGGCGCCGATCGCTGGCTTGGCCACGAATTCATCGGCTGGATGCGCGCGTCGGAACGCGGCCAATGCCACGGTCGCGTCGTCGCCCGGTTCCACAAACATGCTCGGAACGATGGCGACGCCGGATTTTTCCAGATCGCGCAAATAGTGCTTGTCGGTGTTCCAGCGGATCACCGGCAGCGGATTGAGCAGTTTCGTCCGCGCCGCCGTGCGTTCGGCCCAAGCGAGGAATTCCGGCAGGCGCTGCGTGTAATCCCAGGGCGAGCGCAGCAACGCCAGATCGAAGCGCGGCCAGTCGATGCCGGCGTCATCCCAGGCCGCGATGGTGACGTCCGCACCGGCTTCGCGCAGCGCGGATTCGAGCGGAGCGAGGTCTTCGTCAAGGTCGCGCGCGGCATTGGCGGTGACAAGGGCGATGCGGTGCGATGGCATGGAGTCGAATCCGGGCAAAACGCGCTTTATACGCCAAAATCCGCCCTGGCGGCTGGAAAGCGCCGGGCGTTTTCGTCACCATAGCGCAAGCGTTCATGGAGTCAGCGATGCGCCGGTTGCCGTTCGCCCTGTTTGCGCTTCCGATCGCGGTTTTCGTCGCGCCGCCGGCGCGCGCGCAGAATCCCGATCCGATGGATATCCGCGCCTGCACGGCAATTCAGGGCGATGCGCAGCGACTCGCCTGCTACGACCGCGCCACGCACCGCGACGACACGGTGGCGGCCGAACAGAAGCTGGCCGACGAAGCGGTGCGCAAGACCGGCGTGTTCCGGCAGGTGAAGCCGGAAACCGAAATTGCGGCGATTGCGCCGCGCTCGCTGCTCGACAGCCGCTGGGAGCTGGAGCCGGACAGCAAGCTCGGCACGTTCAACCTGCGCAGCTACCAGCCGGTCTACGTGATGCCGTTTTTCGCCACCAGCCGGCGCAACAGCCTGCCGTCCAGCCCGAATCCCGTCGACACGGTGACGCAGAAGCAACAGCTCGACAATGTCGAGGCGAAGTTCCAGCTCAGCCTCAAGACCAAGGTCTGGCAGGGCGTGTTCGGCGATGCCGGCGACCTGTGGGTCGGCTATACGCAGTCTTCGCGCTGGCAGGTCTACAACGTGCCGCAGTCGCGGCCGTTCCGCGAGTCCGATTACGAACCGGAGGCACTGCTCGTGTTCGGCACCGGCTACAGCGTACTCGGCTGGAACGGCCACCTGTTCGACATCGGCATCGACCACCAGTCCAACGGACGCAGCGACCCGTTCTCGCGCAGCTGGAACCGCGTGGTCGCGGACTTCGGCTTCGAGCGCGGCAACTGGATGGTGCGGCTGCGCCCCTGGTGGCGCATTCCCGAGGCGCGCAACGACGACAACAACCCGGACATCGCCGATTACGTCGGGCGCGGCGAAATGCAGGTGCTGCATTTCTGGAACGACCAGGAATTCAATCTCACGCTGCGCCATTCACTGCGCGGTGGCGCTGCGAACCACGGCTCCGCGCGCCTGAGCTGGAGTTTTCCGCTCGACGGCAACCTGCGCGGCTATGTCGAGATGTTTTCCGGCTACGGCGAAAGCCTGATCGACTACAACCACGCCGCAACCTATCTCGGCGTTGGCCTGTCGCTGCTGGATTGGTAGGCCCGTCACCGAGGCAATCGCCGACGCCAGTAACGCTGGCGGTGACGAGGGCAATGCCGGGCATGGTCAATAAACGCCGGGGATCAGTCGCTTGGTGCGGTGGCAATAATCGGCATAGCGCGCCCCCAGGGCTGCCTGCAGTGCGGTTTCCTCTTCGTGGATGCGATACGAGTACACGATGACGGTCATCAAAACGAGGGCGATCACGCTGAACCAGTTCCCCAGCGCCAGGCCCAGGCCAAGGAACGCGATCAGTGCCCCGAGATAACTGGGATGGCGCACCACGTGATAAAGCCCGCGATCCATCACTTCATGGTCGGCGAGAACGGCAACGTTCGGCGTATGGAAACGTCCGAGTTGGGCGATGGCCACGCTGCGGATCGCGATGCCCGCCGCCATGACGAGCAAGCCGGCGAGTTGCAGCTGCGGAGGCCGGATCGTGCCGGGGTAGGCGAACGCCAGCCAGAACGCGAGGATCCACGCCAGCACGTTGCCCATCATCAGCACCTGCAGTGACGAGCGATCGCGGTTCTCGGCCGCGCCTGTACGGCGGCGGAAGACGACGATGCCGTCGATCACGATCCAGACAAAAAACGCCGCAAGGGCGATGTCGCGTATCTGTGTCATGGGAAGTCGACCCCTACAGATTCTGGTAATTCGGTCCACTGCCGCCTTCGGGCGTGGTCCAGATGATGTTCTCGTAAGGGTCCTTGATGTCGCAGGTCTTGCAGTGCACGCAGTTGGCGGCGTTGATCTGCAGGCGCAGGCTGGCGCCCTCGCCGACCATCTCGTACACGCCGGCGGGACAGAAACGCGTGCAGGGATTCTGGTACTCGGTCACGCACTTGCCGATGCAGATGTCCGTATCGGGCACCTTGAGGTGAATCGGCTGGTCCTCGTCGTGCTGGGTGGACGCGAAATACACCGAGGCCAGGCGGTCGCGCGGCGGCAGGGTGCGGTCGATCCAGCCGCGCCGGGGCTCCTCGAACGAGCCGACCTTGAGCAGCGACGAATAGTCGGCGTGATTGTGCAGCGTCCACGGCGAGAATCCCATCGTGACCGTTTCCCAGCCGGCATTGAGCAGGCCGACGACGAAACCCTTGCGGAAACCGGGGCGGATGTTGCGCACCTTGCGCAGTTCCTTCATCACCGCCGACGCGCGCAGCTTCGTGTCCCAGCCGGCGGCCTCGTTCGTCGCCACGATGTGTTCGGCGGCGAGCATGCCCGAGCGCAGCGCCTGGTGCGTGCCCTTGATCTTGGGCACGTTCATCAGGCCCGCTGCGTCGCCGATAAGGATCGCGCCGGGCATCTCGCATTTCGGCAGCGACTGCCAGCCGCCTTCGATCAGCGCGCGCGCGCCAGCCGACAGGATCTGTCCGCCTTCGAGCAGTGGCTTGATCTTCGCGTGATTCTTGAGTTGCTGGAACGCTTCCCACGGCTTGAATTCGGGGTCGTCGTAGTCGAGGCCAGCCACGAAGCCGATCGCGACGCGATCCTTGTCCAGGTGATACAGAAAACTGCCGCCGTAGGTGCAACTGTCCAGCGGCCATCCGACGCTGTGCACGATTTTCCCCGGCTCGACGCGGCCGGCGGGTAGTTGCCACAGCTCCTTGATGCCAATGCCGTAGGTTTGCGGATCGCTGTTGGCGTCGAGTTTGAATTTCGCGATCAGTTGCTTGGACAGACTGCCGCGGCAGCCTTCGGCGAGCACCGTGATCGGCGCCTTGATGTCGATGCCCTGCGTGTAGCCGGATTTGTGCGTGCCGTCTTTCGCCACGCCCATGTCGCCGATGCGCACGCCGCCGACCGAGCCGTCCGCGTTGAAAAAAGGTTCCGCCGCGGCAAAGCCGGGATAGATTTCCACGCCCAGCGCTTCGGCCTGCGGCGCCAGCCATGCGCACAGCGCGCCGAGGGAGACGATGAAATTGCCGCGGTTGTGCATTTGCGGCGGCGTGGGCAGTTTCAAGGCTCGCGTCGCGTCGCGCAGCCACCAGAATTCGTCGTGCGCCGCCGGCACGCAGATCGGTGGCGGATTCTTGCTCCATTCCGGCAGCAGTTCGTTCAAGGGCTCGGGTTCGATCACTGCGCCGGAAAGAATTTGCGCGCCAACGGTTGAAGCCTTCTCGATCACACAGACGCGGATGTCGGGCTTGAGTTGCTTGAGCCGGATTGCGAACGCCAGTCCCGCCGGGCCAGCACCGACGGTGACGACGTCGTATTCCATGGATTCGCGTTCGCTCATGAGGAGTCCTGTCGCGGAATTGGTCGCGCGCTCAGATCCGCACCGACGGATCGATGCGCTCGTACTTGCTGAAATAACTGAACAGGTGGCCGGGGTGTAAGGTCACGGCCACCAGCACCAGGCGGCCCTTGAGGTCGAAATAGCGGCGCACACTGCGGAATCCGGGTATGTCGGCACGCACCTTCAATTCGTGGGCCTGATCTTCGGTGATCGAAACCGCGGACAGCGATTGTTCGACCTTGCCGATGCGCTCCTGAAATTTTTCCTCGATGAGGTGGCGCATGGCGTCTTCCATGCGCGAAAAACCCTGCGGCAGGCCTTGCCAGCTCGCGCGCCGATACACCTCGCCCAGGCAGTACGGCAACTGCGTGCGACGATGGTAGCGGATACCGTGAAAATGGATGCATTCGGTGCCGACACTGATATTGAGCCAGCCGGCCAGCACCGAATCGGCGGCGACACGGTCGGTGTGCAGGAACTGGAAACCGGTCGCGTTGGTGAATTGGAGAAGATCATCGATCGAGCGGATGTGCTGCTCGTAGGTCACGCGCGTCTCGGTACTGCGTACCAGGGTGCCGGCGCCGCGCCGGCGCAGGATGAGGCCCTGGTCGGTGAGCAGTTGCAGGGCCGCACGCGCGGTGAAACGGCTGATCTTGAAGCGTTTGCACAGCACCGCTTCGGTCGGAAACGCCTTGCCGACCGGGTGTTCGCCGCGACGGATCTCTTCGCGCAATATCTCCGAAACCTGCAGGTAGCGCGGCTGGCGCGACGAGCGCAGGCCGCGGACGGCGGTATCCGGTTTGTCGGCGGCGTCGGCGTGCGCTTGCGGCATAATCTGCGGACGATAGGGAGAAATCGATGGGGCAAACGATAACAGAATGGCAGCTGCGGGGCGCGCGGCTTTGCCAGGCCTTGCACTGGCTCGCCGGCGGGACGATCGACGCGGAGCGGTTGACGCGCACGTATCTGGATGCCGCGGCCCGGACCAATGCGCGGTTGAATGCGTTCGTCGCCATCGATGCCGCCGGAGCCGCGATACAGGCGCGCGAATCCGATTCCCGACGCGCGCAGGGCAAGGCGATCGGCCGCCTCGATGGCGTGCCCGTTGCGGTCAAGGACAACATCGACGTGGCGGGATTGCCCACGCAGGCAGGCCTGCCCGGCACACGCGCGCCGGCCGCACGCAATGCCGCCGTGGTCGAGCGCCTGCGCGGCGCGGGTGCCGTGATCCTTGGCAAGACCGGCATGGACGAAGGTCCCGGTGCCGACGGCAGCAATCCGCATTTCGGCTCCGTGCACAATCCGTGGCGGCCCGGATTCTCCCCGGGCGGCTCGTCCGCCGGCAGCGCCGCGGCGGTCGCGGCGGGTTTGTGCGCGGCGGCGATCGGCACCGACACGCTCGGTTCGGTGCGCATCCCGGCGAGTTATTGCGGGGTTTATGGGTTCAAGCCGACCGCGGGCGAGATCTCGATGCGCGGGATTGCGCCGGCGGCACGGCGGCTGGATGGCGTGGGCCTGCTCGCGCGCGGCGTCGACGATCTGGGCGTTCTGTACCACGTGCTCGCCGGCTATGACGCGGCCGATCCGCGTTCGCGCCGCCGCCGCGTCGATCCGGATCTGCCCGACTGGGAGCCCGGGAAGCTGCGCGTCGGCGTGTTCGCGGATATGCGCGCCTGGGGCACGACCGACGAGGTCGCCGACGTCTTTGCGCGCGCTCTCGATGCGCTGACGCATGAGTTGCCGAATCGACGCCATGTGGATTTCGCGGATTTCCCCATTCCCGCCGCGCGCCGCGCCGGACTGCTGCTGACCGAGGCGGAAATACTCGGTGCCTATCCCGCGCATGTGATCACCGGTGCCTCGCCTCGCCTGGCGCGAATGCTCGATTATGCGCGGGGGAAATCCGCCGCCGATTTTGCGAGCGCCGACCGTGTGGTCGACGCAGCCGTGCTCAAGGCGCGACGTTTGTTCGCCGATGTCGACGTGCTGGTCACGCCGACCACGCCGCAAACCGCGTTCGCGCATGGCACGCCGGCACCGGCCGACCAGGCCGACTTCACCGCGTTCGCAAACCTGTCGGGCTGCCCCGCGCTGAGCCTGCCGATGGGCCTCACCGCCGACGGATTGCCGACCGGATTGCAGCTCATGGGTCCGCCCGGGTCCGACCTGCGCCTGCTGGAACTGGCGGAAGTGTGCGCCGCGGCGCTGGATGCGACGCCCGATTATCCGGTCAGGGCATGAACGCATCCGTGAATCCGCCGCTGCGGCATGAAGATTCCGCCACGCGCATGCGCTTCGTAGTCGAGCTGGCGCGGCGCCTGCACCAGTACGGTGCCGCCGCGCCGCGCCTGGAATCGGCGATCGACAGCGTCAGCGCGCGGCTGGGATTGAATTGCAACACGTTGTCCACGCCGACCGCGTTGATCCTGTCGTTTACCGCGCGCGGGCAGGCCGAGGACGACCTGAGCGAACACACCCAGGTCATTCGCCTCTCGCCCGGTGACGTGAACCTGCGCCGCATGTGCGAGGTGGACGAGATCGCTGACCGCGTCATCGCCGGCACGCTGGATATCGCCGAGGGTTCGCGCCTGCTGCGCGCGATCCATGGCCGCCGCAACGTGCGCAATCGCGTTTTCACGGCGGGCAGTTACGGCATCGCGGCGGCGGCGGTCGCGGCGATCCTGCACGCGGCCTGGGCCGACGTCGCCGTCGCCGGTGTCATCGGCATCCTGATCGGTGCGATCGCCTTGGCGAGCGAAGGCAGGCCGCGCCTGGGCGCGAGCTTCGAGGCGATCTCCGCCATGCTCGCGACCCTGATCGCCACCGCCGCCGGTGCGTGGCTGGTGCCGCTCAACGTCAAGACGGTGGTGCTGGCGGCGTTGATCGTGTTGTTGCCGGGATTGAGCCTGACGACCGCCGTGCGCGAGTTGTCGACCCAGCACCTGGCCTCGGGCGTGGCGCGCCTGGCCGGCGCGATGATGAGCCTGCTCAAGCTCGCCTTCGGCACGCTGGCGGCTTCTGAGCTATGCAAGGCGCTGCACTGGGCTCCGCAGGCCACGTCGGCGCCGGCGGTGCCGGACTGGGCCGAATGGGTGGCGCTCGGGTTCGGCTGCTTTTCCTTTGCCGTCCTGTTCCAGGCCGCGCGCCGCGATTACCCGCTGGTGATGGCGTCGGCGGCGCTCGGTTATATCGTCGCCTATGACGCCAGCTCGGCGTTCACGCCGGATTTCGGCGTGTTCCTGGCGGGACTTGCCATCGGCGCGGCGAGCAACCTGTACGCGCGCCTGGCAGGGCGTCCCGGCGCGCTGGTGCGCGAGCCGGGCATCATCCTGCTGGTGCCGGGCAGCGTGGGTTTCCGCACCTTGTCGCTGATGTTCGAGCGTGACGTGACCCTGGGCCTGGACGTCGGCTTCACCCTGGTCGCGATCCTGGTCGCGCTGGTTGCCGGATTATTGTTCGGGGATTTACTCGTGGCTCCCCGACGCAGTCTGTGACGCCAACAAAAATGCCGGCAAAAGCCGGCATTTTTTCGCGAATCGATTCGCGGTCAGATTAAAAGATCCTTTTCGCGCTTGCCCGCTTTCAATGCCGCGTGAAACCAGCGTGGGCGCTTGCCGCGGCCGGACCAGGTCTGCGACGGATCGGCCGGGTTGCGGTATTTCGGCGCGGCCTTGCTGCGCTTGCCCTTGCGCCCGCGCCCGCCGAACAATTGCTCGATGGTATAGCCTTTCGTCTTGGCGTATGCGCGCACGTCGGCGCGGACCTTGTCCAGTTCCGCGACATCCAGTTCGCGGCTGCGTGAAGACGCGCGCGCGATCAATTCCGCGAGTTGTTTCTTGTTGAGATTTTTCAATTCGATGGCCATTGACGACTCTCGCAATTAGGGTGGTTAAAATCGTGCCGGTAGAATGCCATTAACCCCGTCGCAAATCAAAAAATCCGCGGCGAACGTCACATCCGCCGCCCTTGCAGGTTACGCGATGCTTGCATGCGCGCGCCGTTGGAATTAAGTTAAACACCATGCAGGCCGCGCGTTCCGGCGCGGCGCCAAGGGGCCCATCCGTGGGATTGCTCGACGAGCTCGAACAGCAGGCGCAGCAGCGCAAAGCCAACGCCGACGACGCGGAGAAGCGCAAGTCGCAGCGCGAGGAGGTTTTTCGCACCCAACTCGAGCCGGGCATGCACGCGCTGCACGAGTTCCTCGGCAAGCTCGTCGCCAATCTCAAACTGCTGCAACCGAAGAAGCAGCTGCGCTTCGCCCTGGTCGGCTATGGCGAGATCGTCGGCTACATCGAACACGAATACGACCTCAAGTCCAACACGCAGCCGGGTTCGCGCGAGATCGTGCTGAGCTTTCCGTGCCTGGTGGCGAGCGAGGAATGCCCCACCGTCGAGGTGGTTGGTGCCAGCAAGGTCAAGACCGTCGCTGGCGCGTTCCAGCGCTACCATCTGGGCGGCTTGCTCGAGCTGAAGAAGGACGGCAACGGTGAGGTGGTCTCGGCCAAATTCAACGCCAAGGGCCGCATTCCGCTGACCGCCACGTTTTTCGCCGATGCCGAAAGCGCGGGGGTGCGCATGAACTTCGTGAACTTCGATTCGCTCGGCACGGCGACCAAGAATCTGCCGGCCACGCAGCTCAGCGAATCCACGTTCGACGCCATCGGCCGCTACCTGATGCGCGAGGAAAGCAACCTGTTCCAGGAGGCGTTGTCGGATTCGTTCCGTGCACAACTGCGCACCAAGGTGCAGCAGGATCAGATCAAGCGGCGCTGGGAGACCCGGATTGGCGAGCAGCAGAATGCGGAACTCGAACAGCTCAAGCGCGAACAGAGCCTGACCGGCCGTTTCGCCAA
>DATJIL010000094.1:0-9413 GCA_035493385.1 Rudaea sp. | reverse complement strand
AATTCTGCGTGGCAGGCATCGTCGCCATCGTGCACGATCACCAGCTCGCGTTCGGCGTGCGTCTGCGCCGCGAAATCGCCGATCGCGAGTTTCGCCAGCGCAAGGCGCGAGGCCTGGGTTATCATCAAACAACTGATCATGACCCCTGATTGTAAGGGGTGCGGAAGTGGACGGATGCAAAAGATCGCCTACATCCTGACCTGGCGCGACGGCGAAGACGCGAGCCGCCGCGCCAATCTTTTTGCCGTGCTGGAATGGCTGGCGCGTTATCCGCAATTCGAGCCGTTTCTCGTCGAGCAGGATTCGGTGCCGCGCCTTGATGGCGGTTTGCCGCATCCGGCTTGCAAGCATGTATTCGCCTACAACCCGGGGCCGTTCAACAAGAGCTGGGGCCTGAACGTCGGCTTCCGCTGCTGTACGCACGCTTGGCTGGCCTTTGCCGATGCCGACGTCGTGCTTGGCGCCGCCTTGACTGCCACGCTGGAGCATCTGGAGAAGGGATATTGGGCGATCAAACCGTATCGTCGCCTGATCGACCTCGACGCGTCCGAAAGCGCGCGTGTGCGCGGCGGCGATTTCGATTTCGTTCCCGATCGCCGCGATGCCGCGCCCAATCGCGAGGGTGCGGGTGAGCGCATCGTGTTCGCCGGCGGCGTGTTCCTCGTCGCGCGCGCCGCGTTCGTGCGCCTGGGCGGCTGGGACGAACGCTTCCGCGGCTGGGGCGGCGAAGACGACGCCTTCAGCTACCGCCTCGAGCGCGCGCGTGTGCCTGCCTTCGAACTCGACATCCGCCCGGCGGTTCATTTGGCGCATCCGCGTTCGCAGGAAACCACCTACGCCCAGCCGCATTACGCCGCCAACTGCGCGCTGCTGGAAAGCTATCGTCAACTGGAAGATCCGCAACTGGAACGATTCTCGGAAATCCAGGCGCAGATCGTCGGCAATCGCGACAAGTACCGCCCCGAATGAACGCCTCCGCGCCCCGTCTGCTGATCGGCACGCCGGCGTATGGCGGCATGATGCACAGCGACTACGTGAGCGCGCTGTTGCAGTACCAGCGCGCCGGCATCGACTTCGCGCTGATGAGCATCGGCAACGAAAGCCTGATCACGCGCGCACGCAACACGATCCTTTCCGAATTCCATGCGCGCGCGGATTTCAGCCATCTGCTGTTCCTCGATGCGGACGTGCTGCTGCCGCCCACCGGCTTGCGACGCATGCTGGGCGCGGGCCGCGATGTCGTCGGCGCCGCGGTCGCGCTCAAGGGCCGCAATGCCAGCGGCGGGCGCATCTTCAATGCAGGCGCGGTGCGCGGCGAGGATGGCGCGCTGTACGCGGTCGATCGCATCGGTACGGCAGCGCTGCTGCTGTCGCGTGCGGCAGTGGATGCGCTCGTCGCGGATGCGCGTCGCGACGGCCGCGTGTACTCGCGCGGCTTCGACTTGCGCGGCGTGGAACTCAGGAGCAGCGTGCAGTACGACGTCTTCCGCACGGGCGTGGTCGGCGACGAATACCTGTCCGAGGATTACTGGGTCTGCCGCGAGTTGCGCCGGCTCGGATTCCCGACCTACCTGGATCCGACCATCGTCACCCGCCATTCCGGGATGATGGAGGCGTGAACGCTTCGGCGGCGCCGCGCCGCGTCGAGCTGCTCCAGGTGCGCGCGCCGAATGTGCCGTCGTTCGTGCTCGCGCTGGAAACGCAGGGCGATCGCAGCATCGCACCCCATCTGCGCGCTCACGGCGTCTGGGAGCCGGCCGAGACCGCCCTGTGCCAGCGGCTGCTGCGCCCGGGCATGCGTATGGTCGATGCCGGCGCACACGCCGGCTACTACAGCGTGTTGTTCTCGCATCTGGTCGGCGCGACCGGCGGCGTCATTGCCTTCGAGCCGGAGCCGGCCAATTTCCGCATGCTGCTGGCCAACCTGCTGCTCAACGATTGCGGCAATGTCCAGGCGCGGCCACTGGCGCTGGCGGAAGGCGGCGGCGCCGAGTTCCTGCATCTGTGCGACGACAATCCAGGCGATCATCGCCTCGCGCCGACGCCGGGACGTCGACGCGTCGCGGTCGAAACCATCGACCTCGATTCCGCGCTAGCCGGTGCGCCGCTGGATTTCATCAAGATCGACACGCAGGGCGCCGAGCCGCGCATCCTTGCCGGCATGGCGAACACGATTTCCGTCAACCGCGAGCGTCTGGGTTGCCTGATGGAATTCGCGCCGGGACTGCTGCAACTCGCCGGCGTTTCGCTCGACCGGTATGCCGCGCAACTGGCTGCGCTGGATGCACGCGTGTTCGCGATTTCGTTGCAGAATCATGATCTCAACCTGCAACGCCTGGTGCCGTTGCGCGCTGGTCTGGACATGCTCGTCGGCCGCCTGGCGCATCTGGGCGAGATCGACGCCTCCTGCGACGTGTTCGCGGTCTTCGGCGATGCCGCGGAAGCGGCGTGGCTGGCGCGGTTTCGGCAAGGCCGGGTCGGGTAAACTACGCGCGCGGCGCCCGCCGCGAAGAGGAAACGCCCGTGCCGGAATTCGCCGGCGACCCACGCGCCGATGCGCAAGCGCGGTTCGCCATTGTCGCCAGCCGCTGGAATCCGCGCATCGTCGACGCGCTGGTCGAGGGTGCGCGGCGCGCATTCGCGGCGCATGGCGTGGCCGAGGCGGCGCTCGACGTGATTCGCGTGCCGGGCGCCTGGGAGATTCCGCAAGCGGCGGCAAGGATCGCGCTCGGCGGCAAACACGCGGCCATCGTTGCCCTGGGCTGCGTGGTGCGCGGCGACACGCGGCACTTTGAGCATGTCGCCGATGAATGCGCCACCGGTCTGATGCGCGTGGCGCTGGATAACGGCGTGCCGGTGCTCAACGGTGTACTCGCCGTGGAGCGTCACGAAGACGCGCAGGCGCGTGCTGGCGGTGCGCGCGGGAACAAGGGCGAGGAAGTCGCGTTGGCGGCATTGGAAATGGCGGATTTATTGAGGCGACTATGAGCGATCAAAACCGCAATTCCGGCATCGATCTCAGCGCGCGTTCGCGCGCACGCCGGCGCGCCGCACAGGCGCTGTACGCCTGGCAGATCGGTGGCAATCCGATGCGCGACGTCATCGAAGAGTTCCGCCACGAACAGGACATGGAAATCGCGGACCTGGATTATTTCGAGGATCTGCTGCGCGGCGTGGAAAAACACTGCGCCGAACTCGATGCCGGGCTTGCACCATGGCTCGATCGCGACATGGCGCAGGTCGATCCGATCGAGCGCGCGATATTGCGCCTGGCTGCCTACGAGCTGCGCCATCGTCCCGACGTGCCGTACCGCGTCGTGCTCAACGAGGCGGTCGAAGTCGCCAAGCGTTTCGGTGCCGAGCACGGCCACACCTACGTCAACGGCGTGCTCGACAAGGCGGCGCGCGAGTGGCGTGCGGCGGAAACCGGGAACCCGCGTCGCGGCTGACGTGGCCGAATTCGCGCTCATCGACCTGATCCGGAAACGTTGCCACGCCACGCGTGCGGATGTGCGCCTGGGCATCGGCGACGATGCGGCCTTGCTCGCCATGCCCGCAGGAAAATTGCTCGCCGTAAGCACCGATACGCTGGTCGCCGGCGTGCATTTTCCGCACGACACTGCTGCGCGCGACATTGGCTGGAAGGCGCTTGCCGTGAACTTGTCCGATCTCGCCGCGATGGGCGCGGAACCGGCCTGGGCCACGCTCGCGCTGAACTTGCCGGGTGCCGATGCGCGCTGGGTTGAAGAATTCGCCGACGGCTTCGCGGAACTCGCGCACCAGCACCGCGTCGCTCTCGTCGGCGGCGATACAGCGCAAGGTCCGCTGTCGATCACGGTGACGATTCACGGTTTCGTGCGTGAAGGCGCGGCGCTCACGCGGTCCGGCGCGCGTGTCGGCGATGGCGTGTATGTCACCGGCACGCTGGGCGACGCGGCGGCGGGATTGCGCCTGCTGCAATCGGGCCGGACGCAAAGCGCGTATTTGTCGGGGCGCCTGAACCGGCCGACGCCGCGCGTCGAACAAGGATCGATCCTGCGCGGTCGGTCCAGCGCCTGCATCGATGTCTCCGACGGACTCGCCGCCGATCTGGGACACATCTGCGACGCCAGTGGCGTTGGCGCGCAGATCGACGCGGATGCGCTGCCGGCGTCGTCCGAGCTTGCCGCCGCTTTCGATGTGTCCACGCGCCGTGAATTCCAGCTTGCCGGCGGCGACGACTACGAATTGTGTTTCACCGCGCCGGACGCGGTTGCATCCGATTTGCTGCGCGATCTCGCGGGCAGCGGCTGCGCCGCGACGTGCATTGGCCGCATTGTGGCGGGCGCCGATGTACATGTGCACGATGCGTCCGGAAAGCTCGTCTCAGTGCCGCGACGTGGTTGGGAACATTTTGCATGAGTCTGGATGCCACGCAACGCCGCGCGCTGCTCAGGCATCCGGCCGGCTGGATCGCCTGCGGCTTCGGCTCCGGTTTGAGTCCGTTCGCGCCAGGCACTGCCGGATCGCTGGCCGCGCTGCTGCCATGGCTGGCGCTGCGCGAATTGCCGTTGCCATGGTTCGTGCTCGCGCTCGCACTCGCGTTTGTACTGGGAGTGTGGGTTTGCGGCTGGGCCGTGCGCACGCTGAAAATCGCCGATCCGTCTGTCGTGGTTTGGGACGAATTCGTCGGCCAGTGGATCGCGCTGGCACCGCTCGTGTGGTGGCCGCGCGGATGGCCGTGGGTCACCTGCGGATTCGCGCTGTTCCGTATTTTCGACATCCTCAAACCCTGGCCGGTGTCGTGGGCCGACCGCAAGGTTCCCGGCGGCCTTGGCGTGATGCTCGACGACGTGATCGCCGGCGTCTACGCGGCGCTGGCGCTGGCGGCGCTACAGCAGCTCGTGCACGCGTTCGCGTAACACCGGCAGCAGATCCTTCTCGAACCACGCGTGGCGCTTGAGCCAGCCCTGGTTGCGCGGACTCGGATGCACCATTGGCAGGAATTGCGGCAGGTAATCGCCGAACGCGCGCACCGTCGCCGTGAGCGAATCGCGGCGCCGCTCGCGCAGGAAATACCGGTGCGCGTACTGGCCGATCAGCAAGGTCAGGCGCACGTTGCGCAACAGCGGAATCAATTGCGGATGCCAGGTGCGAGCGCATTCCGGACGCGGCGGATTGTCGCCGCCGCGTCCACGGCCGGGATAACAAAAGCCTATCGGCACGATGGCGATGCGCGATTCGTCGTAGAAAGTGTCGCGGTCCACGTCCATCCACGCGCGCAGGCGTTCGCCGCTCGCATCGTTCCACGGAATTCCTGTCGCATGCACCTTGGTGCCCGGCGCCTGCCCGACAATCAGGATTCGCGCGCTGGCGCTCGCGCGCAGCACGGGATTGGGTCCGAGTGGCAGATGCTTTTCGCAGATGCGGCAGGCGCGGATATCGCGCAGCAGCGCGTCGAGCTTTTTCGTCACGGCGGCAGCAGCTTGCCCGGATTGAGAATCCCGTCCGGATCGAACTGCGTCTTGATCCGGCGCATCAGCGCGAGCGCCGTTGGATCGAGCGCCTGGGTGAGGAAATCGCGCTTGGCCAGGCCAATGCCGTGTTCGCCGGAGAGCGTGCCGCCGAGTTCGAGCACCGCGGCGAACACCTCGGGCAGGGCGTTTTCCGCGCGGGCGTGCTCCTGCGCATCGCGCGGCAGCAGATTCACATGGATGTTGCCATTGCCCGCATGGCCGAAGTTGACGATGGGGATGGCGTGCTTGCGCGCGATGCCGCGCAGCGTCGCGATCAGTTCCGGCAGGCGCGAAACCGGCACGACCACATCCTCGTTGATCTTGTCGGGTGAGATCGTGCGCAGCGCGGGCGACAGCGCGCGGCGTGCGGCCCATAAAGCTTCGGCTTCGCATGCATCGGCGGCGGAACGCAGTTCAATCAGCCCGGCCCCGCGCGCGGCAGCGGCCAACGCGTCGATGGCACGCGCAAGATCGGTTGCATCGCCGTCGGCTTCAACGATGAGCAGCGCACCGGCCTCGGGGATCGCATCGCCTGCATGCGCACGCGCGAGTCGCAGCGCCTCGTCGTCCATGAATTCCAGTGCACAAGGCACGACCGGCTGCGCCATGAGGCGAGCGACGGCTGCCGTGGCGGCGGCGACATCGGCGTAGCTTGCGGCGAGCGTGGCCTTGGCCGCGGGTTTTGGCGTGAGCTTGAGCGTGGCCTGCGTGATGACGGCGAGCGTGCCTTCCGCACCGATCAGCAGCCGCGTCAGGTCGTAGCCGACCGCGCCTTTGGTGGTGTTGACGCCGCAGCGCAATTCTTCACCGGCGCCGGTTACCGCACGCAGCGCGAGCGTGTTCTCGCGGCAACTGCCGTATTTCACCGCGCGCGGTCCAGCGGCATTGCAGGCGAGGTTGCCGCCGATCGTGCAGTAGGGGCTCGAAGTCGGATCGGGCGGCCAGAAGAAGCCGTGTCCGGCAAGTGCGGTTTGCAGATCGCCGTTAAGTACGCCCGGTTCGACCACGGCGAGACGGTTGTCGGAATCGATCTTGACGATGCGGTTCATGCGTTCGAACGAAACCACGACCCCGCCATCGATCGGCACCGTCGCGCCGGTGGTGTTGGTGCCGCGGCCACGCGCGATCAGCGGCGTGCGCGCGGCGCGGCAGGCGCGCACGAGCTGCACGACCTGCGCGTGTTCGATCGGAAAGACGACGGCGTCGGGCTGAGCCTGACGGCGTGAATTGTCGTAGCCGTAGGCGAGGCATTCGGCGGGATCGACGACCAGCGCGTCGCCGAAAATCTCGCGCAACGCGGAGGTCAGCGAATCGGGAAGACTCATGGCGCCAGTTTACGCCGGCGCGGCGCGCGAATCAGCCCGTGCGTCTTCGCTTGCGCAACCCGAACAGGCCAAGCAATCCGGCGAGCGCGAGCATGGCCCAGCGCGAAAGCGCGGGCGTCGGCGTCGGCGGCACAATCGGTGCGACGGTTGCCTGCACCGCGCCGATGTCGAGTACGCCGTTGGTCACGCGCGGGAATCCCGCGCCGCGCTGATCGGTGGTCACGCCCGAGGGAACCAGGGCGGCGTTGCCCGCGCCCAATGCAGGACTGCCGGCCTGCGGCAGCATGGTCAGCGTAGGCCCGCCATTGTTGGCCAGCACGCCGAGCCCGGGCGCATCGCTGAACACGTTGCCGTTGCCGGCATAGGTGGCGGACAAAGCAGTCCCGAGCAGGTCCGAATGGGCGATGACATTTGCGTTGTTGAACCGGGAAACATCCGCTGTGGCGCCGGTATTGCCGGCAATAATGCTGTTGGTTATCGTCGCGACGAGCGTCCCAACGGGTGCACCAACCAGAATGCCACCGGCAGCGACATTGGATGAGGCCCCGCTGTTGCCGGTGATGGTCGTGTTGTAGACATCCAGGGTCTGTGCGGAGCCATAGACTCTCGACATCAAGCCACCTGCGCCGTAACTCGTACCGGAAGCAATGTTGTTGGCAAGGGTGGAGTTGGTGATGGTCACCGAACTGTTGTCAGCCAGCAGACCGCCCGCGACTCTCGGGGCTCCTCCTCCCGCTGCGCTGTTTCCGGAAATCGTCGCGTCTGTGATCGTGATGCTTGCGTTACCGCCGGCGTAAATACCGCCACCGCCGCGTCCCGTAGTCAACGCATTGCCCGAGACGGTGGATTGATTCAGGGACAATTGGCCGCCCCGGATGAACAGGCCGCCGGCAAGGGCGTTGGCCTGGTTTCCCGAAATGGTGACCTTGTCCAAGGTGAAGTTCGAGCCATAGATGGCAATGCCGCCGCCGGCGCCTGCCGTGTTGCCGCCGGTGATGGTCAGGTCGCTGATCGACACGGTTGCGATGGCGTTGCTCACCAGCACCCTGCTGTTCGCAGCTGCTGTAACTGTCTGCCCGCTGCCGCTGATGGTTACGTCGCTGGTGACGAATAACTGGCCGGATTGCAGCGCGATGGTCGAATTCGCCAAGCCTGCCGCAAAGGTGATCGTGTCGGCGCCACTGCCTGCCGCGCAGGTGCCCTGAGCGCTGTCGGTGTTCGCCGAAAAGATGGCCTGGCGCAGCGTGCAGGTGCCGGCCGTGCCGGCATCGCCGCCATCGGTAACGGTGATCGCGGCCGCATGCGCTCCACCGGCGGCAAGCGCCAGCGCCACGGCCTGGGACAAGGGACGCAGCAACTTGGATTCCACGGAACACCCCTGATTGAAGAAAGACTGTGCGAGTCTACTCCTGCTCCGGGCGGGCTGTGAAGGGCGTCACGTTCGGTCCGACCGCATTCGCGCTCAGTCGACGTAGTCGAACAATTTCACGACCTTGTCCACGCCATTCGCATTGCGCGCCACGTCGGTGGCGGCGTCGGCCTCGGCGTGCCTGACCAGCCCCATCAGGTAGACCACGCCATGTGCGGTAGTGACGTTGATCCGGGTCGGGTCGAAACCGGGAATGCTGGTGATGTCGAGCAAGCCGGTCTTGACGTGTGCGGTGATCGTTTCGTCCCCGCGCCGTCGCCAGAAGCCTTGCGGCGTGTCGGTCACCTCGATCTCGTCGACGAGGCGGGTCACGCCCTCGAAACCGTCCGCCGAGGCATGCGCGAGCTGCTTGAGTTGCTCGCTGCGCACCTGCCCGCACAGCAGCATCACGCCGTTGTAGACGACGACCTTGACGTTGTTGTCGTCGCGGGTGAGTTCGCGATGCTTGTTGATGGCGTCGATCGCGCTCAACTGGATGTTGCGGTCGCTGAGCACCGTGCCGATCGCGCGGCGGTCGTGCACGGCATGCGCGCCGGCCAGCACGCCACCGGCGACGACGGCCACGCAGCCATGCAGCAGCGGCACGGCGATCAGCATCAAGATCGTTTTATACATTTTCATTTTTCAGCATGCCTCGAAGGCGTTGCGGATCCAGTCGAATTGCGGCGCTTGCGGCGTGCCGCTGCAACCGATGACGTCGAACCGGCACGGTTGCGTGGCGCGTTGCGGATGCGCCAAGAGCCAGACCTGCGCGGCGCGCAGAAGTTTCGTGCGCTTGGATGCGCCGACCGACGCCGCACCGTCGCCGTGCGCGGCATTGCGGCGGAAACGCACCTCCACGAACACGGTGCAGTCGCGCTCGGCCATGATGAGGTCGATCTCGCCGAGACGGCAGGTGAAATTGCGTGCCAGCGTACTCAATCCGGATTCGTGCAAATGTGTTTCGGCCGCGCTTTCCCAGTTGGCGCCGGTGCCGCGCGCGGTCATTGCGGCGCGGCACTCGTCTGCAGGCCGCCGGCGACGGGATGCGCGGCGCCGTTGTCGAACTGCGCCCAGGTGAGCAGGCGCTGGATGCGGCCGAGGCGGTCTTCGGCGAGCTGGCCGGTTGCGCCCGGCAGGTAGCTGTCCGGATGCTGCGCGAGCCAGTCCATGTACGGCAGCAGG
>DATJIL010000093.1:0-28880 GCA_035493385.1 Rudaea sp. | reverse complement strand
GCGCGAATTCGCGCGCGATCTCGATCACGTCCGCGCGTGGCACGCCGGTGATCCTCTCCTGCCACGCCGGCGTCCCCGGCATGTCGTCGTCGTAGCCCTTGGCGACGTTGCCGCCGCCGAAACCGCGATCCACGCCGTACTGCGCGAGCAGCAGGTCGTAGACCGTCGCCACCGCCCATTCCTTGCCGTCGGCGAGCTTGAGGCGGCGCACCGGGATGTTGCGTTCCAGAACTTCGTCGAATTTCGCCGCGGTCCAGTGCTCGTGTTCGATGCCTCCGAAATACGGAAAGCTCACCGCGGCGATGCCGTCGTTGGCATCCTTCAGGCTCAGGCGCAGGCGCGTGGCGCGACCGGCGCTGTCTTTTTCCTCGATGTTCCACTTGCCCTTCTCGCCCCAGCGGAAACCGACCGAGCCGCTCGGCACCGCGAGCGTGCCGGCGTTTTCATCGAACGCGAGCGTCTTCCATTCCGGATTGTTGGCCTCGCCCAGTCCGCCCAGGTCGCTCGCGCGCAGGTAGCGCTCGGGCACGAGGCGCCCGCCGGCGCGCTGCTCCAGGCGCACCAGCAGCGGCATGTCCGAATACTGCCGGCAGTAGTCGGTGAAGTACGCCGACGGTTTGTCGACGTGGAATTCCCTCAGGATCACGTGGCCGAACGCGAACGCCAGAGCCGCGTCGGTGCCCTGCTTGGGATGCAGCCAGTGGTCGGTGAGCTTGGCGACTTCGGAATAATCCGGCGTGATCGCCACCGTCTTGGTGCCGTTGTAGCGCGCCTCGGTGAAAAAATGCGCGTCCGGCGTGCGCGTTTGCGGAACGTTCGAACCCCAGGCGATGAGGTAGCGGCTGTTGTACCAGTCAGCCGATTCGGGCACGTCGGTCTGTTCGCCCCAGACCTGCGGCGAGGACGGCGGCAAGTCGCAGTACCAATCGTAGAACGACAGGCACACGCCGCCGAGCAGCGACAGGTAACGCGCGCCGGAAGCGTAGGAGATCATCGACATCGCCGGAATCGGCGAGAAGCCGATCACGCGATCCGGGCCGTATTTCTTCACCGTGTAGAGATTGGCGGCGGCGACGATTTCGTTGGCCTCGTCCCAGCGCACGCGCGCGAAACCACCCATGCCGCGGCGGGACTTGTAATCCTTCGCCTTGGCCGGATCCTCGACGATGCTCGCCCACGCATCCACCGGCGCCATCGTCTTGCGCGCCTGCCGCCACATGCGCAGCAGCGCACCGCGCACGAGCGGGTATTTCATCCGGTTCGCGCTGTACAGGTACCAGGAATAGCTGGCCCCGCGCGGACAGCCGCGTGGCTCGTGGTTGGGCAGATCCGGACGCGTGCGCGGATAGTCGGTCTGCTGCGTCTCCCACGTGACCAGCCCGTTCTTGACGTAGATCTTCCAACTGCACGAGCCGGTGCAATTCACGCCGTGCGTGGAGCGTACGATCTTGTCGTACTGCCAGCGCGCGCGGTAGGAGTTTTCCCAGTCGCGGCTCTCGGTCTTGGTGAAACCGTGGCCATCGGCGAACGGTTCGGGATCGCGGCGGAAGAATGTCAGGCGATCGAGAAAGTAACTCATGGCTGGAAACCTCTCTTGCTTTTGCGCACGCGCCAGTCCCCGCCCGAGAAGGTTTACTCGCCTGCCCCGGAGATTTCAAGGATACCGAACCCCGCCGCGATGTTGCAGCAAGCGCGCGGGACGCGCCATGATTCAGATCAATTCCCCGCCGCGACGCACAGCGCGTGGGCATGCCGATCCACCGCTGCGCGCACGCGTGAGTCGCTGTCGATCGCGGGCGGCTGCAGGTGCCCCAGCCCATGGACCGCAACCGTCGCGCCGCGCTCCAGTCGCATCGCCGCTTCCGGAACGACGGCCCAGGCATTGGCGGCGGCAAGCGGCAGGACGCGGAAGGATTCCTGCCCCGGCAGCACCTCGGCGCGCAATCCGCCCGAGGCATCCGCGCACAGGCGCGCCTTGAGGAAGAAGGTCATCGGCGCGCGCTTTTCGAACGTCTCGGCCAGGGTTGCCTGCAACGCGCGCTGCGCCGGCATGCCAAGCATCGCGCGCAACATTGGTTCGACGAAAAAACGCATGCCGACGGCCGCAGCGACCGGATTGCCGGGCAGGCCGAAGAACGCCATCCCTTCCGCCAGGCGCGCGAACAGCAGTGGCTTGCCCGGGCGCATGCGCACTTTGTGGAACGCGATGTCCGCGCCGGCGCGGCGCAAGGCTTCCGGCACGAAATCGTGCGCGCCCATCGACACTGCGCCCGTGCTCAGCACCACGTCCGCGCGCGCTTGCCGCGCCGCTTCCAGCGCGGCGATGAAGGAATCCGCATCGTCGCCGACCGTCGCCCGATAGACACATTGCGCACCGGCCGCGGCGATGCACGCGGCGAGGAACGGGCCGTTGCCGTTGCGTATTTGCCCGGGTTGCAGTGCGCGCGATGGATCGTCGACCAGTTCGCGACCGGTGCAGATCACCGCCACGCGCGGCGTGCGCGTGACCGCGACCGGCGTCGCGCCAAGCGCTGCGAACAACATCAGGTGCTGCGGCTGCACGGGTTCGCCCGCGCGCACGATGCGCGTGCCCGGCGCAACGTCCGTGCCGGTGCGGCGGATGTGTTGGTGCACGGCGACATCGCCGAGCAGGCGGATTCGGCATGCGCTGCCATCGGCATGGCGCGCGAGCACGATCGCCTGCTCGACCGGGACCACGGCATCGAGCGATGCCGGAACACAGGCACCGGTCATGATCTCGATCGCGCTGCCGTCGCCGATAAGCGCCGGAACGCCGTCGCCCGCCGCCAGGCGGCCGTCGACCGCGAATTCGGCACCGGCACGCGCGCCGCCGTCGCCGACACGCAGGGCGAATCCGTCCATCGCGGCGTTGTCGAACGGCGGCAGGCACGCGCCGGCATGCACGTCGTCATGGAGCACGCGCCCGAGCGCCTGATCCAGCGGACACCATTCCGATTCCAGGCGCGTGGCATGGTCCAGCACGATGTCGAGGGCCTCTTCGCAACCGGGCATCGTCAGGGGCAGGCGTGGACTGATCATGCGCGCATTGCAGCGTGGCGCGCGCGAGTGTGCCCTGACGTGCGTCAAGGTCCGCGAATGCACCGATCCGCACGCGGCTTGCCTGATCCAGGTCAAGGCCGCGCGCGCGCAGGCGCGCGACCATGCGCGCCACCCATCGCAGCGAGGTGCGCGCATGCAACTGGTTTGTCCGGCCGGCAACCTGCCGGCCCTGCAGGCGGCGATCGACGCCGGCGCCGATGCGGTCTACGCGGGCTTGCGCGACCAGACCAACGCGCGCGCGTTTCCGGGCCTGAATTTCAGCGACGACGAACTGCGCATCGGCATCGCCTACGCGCATGGGCGCGGCCGCAAGGTCTATCTCGCACTCAATACGTATCCGGACAGCGCGCGCCTGGCGACCTGGTTCAGTGCCGTCGACAAGGCCGCCGCGTTCGGTTGCGATGCGATCATCGCCGCGGAAATGGCCGTGCTCGATTACGCCGCGCGCACGCACCCGCAACTGCCGCGCCACCTGTCCGTGCAGGGCTCGGCCACGACCGCGCCGGCGTTGCGCTACATGCATGAACGCTTCGGCATCGCCCGCGCCGTGTTGCCGCGCGTGCTCGCGATCCAGCAGGTCGAGCGCCTGTGCGAGAGCGCGCCGGTGCCGCTGGAAGTGTTCGCCTTCGGCAGCCTGTGCATCATGGTCGAGGGCCGCTGCCAGTTGTCGAGCTACGTCACCGGCGCTTCGCCGAACCGCCACGGCGTGTGCTCGCCGGCCAAGTTCGTGCGCTGGGACGAACAGCCCGACGGACGCCGCAGCGTGCACCTGAACGGCGTGCTGATCGACCGTTTCGAGCCGGCCGAACCGGCCGGCTATCCGACCGTGTGCAAGGGCCGTTTCGACGTGCGCGACGAGGTCTTCCACGCGCTTGAGGAGCCGACCAGCCTGAACACCCTGGAATTGCTGCCGCGCCTGGCACGCGCCGGCGTCGCGGCGCTGAAGATCGAAGGCCGCCAGCGCGGCGCCGCCTACGTCGCCTCGGTCACGCGCACCTGGCGCGAGGCGCTGGACCGCCACCGCGCAGCGCCGGAGGACTGGAACGTGCAGCCGGGATGGCAGTCCGCGCTGACCCGGCACGCCGAGGGCCACCAGACCACGCTCGGCCCGTATCACCGCCACTGGCATTGAAGAATCGTGATGAAACTCAGCCTCGGTCCCCCGCAATACTTCTGGCCGCGCGAGCGCGCGCTGGCGTTCTACCGCGAAGCCGTGCACTGGCCGCTGGACATCATCTATCTCGGCGAAACCGTGTGCAGCAAGCGCCGCGAACTGGGAACCGGCGACTGGATCGCGCTCGCGCAGGAGTTGGCCGACAGCGGCAAGCAGATCGTGCTGTCCTCGCTCGCCCTGATCGAGGCCGAATCCGAACTCGGCGCACTCAAACGCCAGGTAGAGAATGGCGAATTCTGGATCGAGGCGAATGATTTGTCCGCCGTGCAACTGTGCCGCGAGCGTCGCGTGCCGTTCGTCGGCGGGCCTTCGCTCAACGTCTACAACCACGTTGCGCTGGCGATGCTGATGGACGACGGCCTGCGCCGCTGGGTGCCCGGCGTGGAGCAGGGCAAAACCCTGATCGCCGATGTGCATGCCGCGATGGCAGCGTGGGACCGCGCCATGCCAGAGCTCGAGGTGATTGCCTACGGGCGCTTGCCGCTGTCCTGGTCGGCGCGCTGCTTCACCGCGCGTGCGCACGACGTCGCCAAGGACCAGTGCGGATTCCGCTGCATCGATTATCCGGACGGCTTGCCGCTCGCCACACGCGATGGCTCGCCGTTCCTGCGCATCAACGGCATCCAGATCCAGGGCGACGAAGTCACCGACCTCGGTCCCGAACTGCCCGGCCTGCGCGAACTCGGCGTCGACGTGCTGCGCCTGTATCCGCAGCACGAAGGCATGGCACAGGTGGTGGCGCATTTCGACCAGGCGCGACGGACGGCACAGCCACCGCAACGCATCGGCGCACGCAACGGTTACTGGCACGGCGAGCCGGGCATGAGCCTGCCCGGCGCCTGATCAGATCCTGGCAAACACCAGGCTGGCGTTGGTGCCGCCAAAGCCGAAACTATTCGACATCACCGTGCGCAAGGTTGCGTCGCGGCTCGCGCGCACGATCGGATAGCCTTCGGCGCGCGGGTCGAGCGTGTCGATGTTCGCCGAACCGGCGATGAAGCCCCCGTGCAGCATGAGCAGGCTGTAGATCGCCTCGTGCACGCTGGCGGCGCCGAGCGAATGCCCGGTCAGCGCCTTGGTCGAGGACAGCGGCGGCACGTCGGCGCCAAAAGCTTCGCGCACCGCGCCGATCTCGATGAGATCGCCCAGTGGCGTCGACGTGCCGTGCGTGTTGAGGTAGTCGATCGGGCCGCGCGCGTCCTTAAGCGCCATGCGCATGCAGCGCACCGCACCCTCGCCGGTCGGCGCGACCATGTCGGCGCCGTCGGAGGTGACGCCGTAGCCGATGAGCTCGGCATGGATGCGCGCGCCGCGTGCTTTCGCGTGCTCGTATTCCTCGAGCACGAGGATGCCGCCGCCGCCAGCGATGACGAAACCGTCGCGGCCGGTGTCGTAGGGACGCGAGGCGGCATGCGGCGTCGCGTTGTAGGCCGTCGACAGCGCGCCCATCGCGTCGAACTGCGCGGTCATGCCCCAGTGCAACTCCTCGCCGCCGCCGGCGAACACGATGTCCTGCGCGCCATGTCGGATGAGGTCGGCGCCGGCGCCGATGCAATGCGCCGAAGTGGCGCAGGCCGCCGCGATCGAATAGCTCAGGCCGAGGATGCCGAACGCAGTCGCGAGCGTGGCCGATACGGTCGAACACATCGTGCGCGGCACCATGAACGGACCGACCTTGCGCACGCCGCGGGCGCGCAGCAAGTCGCCGGTTTCGATCTGCCATTGCGCCGAGCCGCCGCCGGAACCGGCGATCACGCCGATGCGCGGATGGCGGATGCGATCCAGCGCGAGGCCGGCATCGGCGATCGCGTTGCGCATGGACACGTAGGCATACGCGGCCGCATCGCCCATGAAGCGCTTGAGCTTGCGGTCGATGAGCGCTTCCAGGTCGATCTCGGGCTGGCCGGCCACCGCGCTGCGCAGGCCGTGCGCGGCGAATTCCGGCATGGCGCGAATCCCGCTCAGGCCATCGCGCAGCGCATGCGCGACCTGATCCAACCCGTGTCCGAGACAGGACACCAGGCCCATGCCGGTGACGACGACGCGACGCATGTCAGAGATTCTCCGTGGATTGGAACAGACCAACACGCAAATTGTTGGCCGCGTAGATCAGGCGATCGTCGACGAACGTGCGGCCATCGGCGACGACCAGTTTCAGGCGCCCGCGGATGACCCGGCTGACATCGATCTCGTAGCGCACGAGGCGCGCCGTGGGCAGCACCTGCCCGGTGAACTTGACCTCGCCCACGCCGAGCGCGCGGCCGCGGCCGGCCTCGCCGAGCCAGGGCAGGAAGAAGCCGGCCAGCTGCCACATCGCATCCAGGCCCAGGCAGCCCGGCATGACCGGATCGCCTTCGAAGTGACAGCCGAAGAACCACAGGTCGGGACGGATGTCGAGCTCGGCGCGCAACACGCCCTTGCCATGCGCGCCACCGTGCTCGTCGATGTGCGTTATGCGATCGAACATCAGCATCGGCGGCGACGGCAGACGCGCGTTGCCGGGGCCGAACAGCTCGCCGCGGGCGCAGGCCAGCAACTGGTCGTAGTCGAGCGAACGGGGTGCGGGCATCAGGGACTATGCAGGGGGAAAGGACGGCGATTGTCGCACAGGTGGCCGCGCGCCAATCGGTTCCGGCATGCGGCGCCGGACACGGCCAGGCAACGCTGTCCCCACTATGCCGTTCCGCGATGCGCCGTACGCGCCGCGCGCGCGAAACGCGCGAGGCGGTTGAGTGCGATGCGCAAACCCAGCGGCACCTGCTCCCAGGGCAGGCGATCGAGCACGTTGCGCAAGGTCAAGCCGAGCTCGGTGTCGCCGCTCAATTCCAGCCGGCGCTGGAAAAACAACGTGTCGGCGTCTTCCAGGCGGCTGGCGAGCAACAACAGGTCGGTCAGGCTGCCGCGCACGGTCGCCTCGGCGGGTGCAGCGCAGACGCGCAAGCCGCCGCCATCCCAGGTGAATGTCCAGCGCAGGTCCAGATCCGACACTTCGATGCCGAGCCGGCGCTCGTGCATGAATGCGAGCGCATCGCCCGCGCCCAGCGGCGCCAGCGCGCGGCCGAGCACCGCGCTGACGGCGTGCGCGCGCCAGCGCGGCGGGATGGCACGCAGCAGCGGGCGCATGCGCCGCGGCGGTGGCAACAGCCGCAGCCAGGCGTGCGTTGGCGTCGATTCGATTTCCAGTGGCGCGGTCATGACGGATGCGATCATGCCGGTGTCGGCGGCCGTCGCGCCTTGATCCAGGTCAGGCGCCAATCCCTGTTGCCGGCACGCATCGCGGATCAGGATTTCGACCAGCTGGCGTACGGTCGCACGCGGTACATCGAGCCGGCGCGCGAGGCGCTGCGCGCGCGCATGCACCTGCGATTCGCGCGCGCGATCGCGCGCGGCCTCGCCCGAGCCACTTTTCATCGGCGCCAGCATGCGCACGATGCGCCGGCGCGCGGCCACCAGCAGCAGCAACGCATCGTCGACCTGATCGATCGCACGGCGCGCTCCGGCGAGCGCGAGCAACTGCGGTGCCGGCAGGAGGTTCATGCGCGCCGCGCCACGGGGAGCCGGCCCGGCAACCCGCAGGGGAGGCTGAAACGTCCTGCTGTCGAGCGCAGACGATTCATCTGCAGGCTGCCGTCCGGCACGGTGATCCGCGGGACAGCACAGTGGCGATTGCGCGCGGAGTTTGCATTGACTTGCGTCAACGCGGACGATCGTGGCGTGCCTGCGCCCGCGCGATCAGCGCGCCACCACGCGGTTGCGTCCGCGCAACTTGGCCTGGTACAGCGCCTGGTCGGCGGCCTTGAGTACATCCGATGCGAGGCGCGTTTGCGCATCGCGCAAGGCCACGCCGATGCTCACGGTGACGTTCGTTTCGACGTCTTCGCGGCGCTTGACCGCCTGTCCGCCGCGCGGCTTCTTCGGCGCGGAGCGGATGCGCACGCGCATCTGTTCCACGGCGCGGCGCGTCTGGTCGCACATGCGCACCGCATCGCGGCTGCGCGCGCCGGCAAACAGCAGGCAGAATTCCTCGCCGCCATAACGGAAGGCACGGCCACGGCGTTCGCGGCGCAATTCGCCGGCGACGGCCTCCAGCACCTTGTCGCCGGCGTCGTGGCCGTGCGTATCGTTGAACGACTTGAAGTGATCCACGTCGACCATCGCCAACGCATAGTCGCCGGTCAGGCGGGCGAGTGTTTCATCCAGCGCACGCCGATTCGGCAGGCCGGACAGCGCATCGACGAAGGCCATGCGGTAGGAAGCGTAAAGGACAGTGAGCAGGCCACTGGCGCCAGCCAGCGCCAGCGCGTGGATGGTGTCGAAATTGGGCAACATCGCGAATCCGGCCAGGCCCAGCACGACGCAAAGACCCAATTCCATCGGTACGCCATGCCGCAGCCAGCGAAACATGCACACAAACGCCGCGGCGAATGTCAGGCCGGCCGCCACTTTGCCGGCCGACCATGGCAGGAGCCCGAATGGCAAGGCCGAGCGCAGGCCCGGCCACAAGCGGTCGGAGGCAGCGAACGTCAACCAGGCCGCTACCGCGAGCAGCAGAAGCAAGGCGAGGTTGCGCCGTGCCAACAAGCCACGCTCGGGCAAGGCCACGGCCGCAAGCAGCAACCACGGGGCGAACATGCGTGCCGCGTCGATGCCGCGTTCGCCGGCATCGACATGGCCGATGCCGGCCAGGGCCAACGCGGCGACCGTGAGCACGGCGAGCACGAGCACGGCGCGATTGCGCCGGAAGCCCAGTGCAAGCAGGAGCGCCGCACCGTTCAACATCGGTGCCGCCCAGGCCGGCCAGAATGCCAGTGCCATCACCGCGCGATCACCATGAACCGCTCCCGATCAACCACGCTCAAACGCCTAGGATACCGTGCGCCGCCTGCCGCGCCACATCTTGCCCCCGGCCCGGCCATCCGGCTGCGACATGGATCACGCGATCGCGGTGCGCCGACCACGGCAAACCGGCGGTACTTGTATTTAATTATCTGATTAATTACATTAACCGCATGCCGAAGGCAATGCCCACGCGCAAACCGCGTCGTCCCGGTCGACCGCAGGCGGGAACGGTGGATCTGCGCGCGCGCCTGCTCGACACGGCCATCGAGACCTTTGCCGCGCGCGGCATTGCCGCGGCCACGCTGCGGGCGATCGCACGGGATGCGGGCGTCACTCCGGCGCTGCTGCACTACTATTTCCAGAGCAAGCGCAACCTCGTCGACACGGTCCTCGCCGAACGCATCGACCCATTCGTCGCCGCTTCGGTGGCGCCGTTGCTCAAGCCGCTGCCGAGTCCGCGCGCGACCTTGCGCCGCTTCCTCGAAACACACATGCGCAACATCGCCGCCAACCCCTGGATGCCGCGGCTGATGACGCGCGAAGTATTGAGCGAGGGCGGCAGCCTGCGCGAACACATGCAGGCGAATTTCAGCGCCGTACTCTCGCCGAAGGTGTTCATGCTGATCGCGGCGGCGCAGCGGCGCGGCGAGATCCGCGCCGACCTGCAGCCGATGCTGATCGGACTGTCACTGATCAGCCTCGCGGTGTTTCCGTTCGCCGCCGCCCCGGTTTGGCGCGACGTGGCGAAGTCGTTCGTGCGCGGCGTGCCGGGGCTGGAGCGGCGCCTGGTCCATCAAAGCCGCTCCGCGCCCGATACCGAAACCCTGATCGCACACACGCTCGCGCTGATCGACAGCGCGCTGGAGAACCCCCATGCAATATCGACGCATTAATGCACTCCTGGCCTTGTGCGCATGCGCCGCGCTCGCGGGATGCGCGCGAGAGAGCGGCCCCGCGCCGTTGCTCGGCACGCTGGAATGGGACCGCATCGCGGTGCCGGCGGAAGTATCCGAGCCGATCACGCGGATCCTGGTGGACGAAGGCGACAGCGTGCAGGCCGGGCAACTGCTGCTCACGCTCGATCCGCGCCGTACGCAGGCGCAACTCGATGCCGCGCAGGCGGATGTGCAGCGCCTGAGCGCGGCACTCGACGAACTGCGCCATGGCGCCCGCATCGAGACCATCGATGCCGCGCGCGCAGCACTTGCGCGTGCGCAGACCACCGCGGCGAACGCGCGCATCGCGCGCGCGCGCGTCGCCGACATCCGCCGCCGCGGCCTGAACAGCCAGGCCGACCTCGACAATGCCAACACGGCGCTGCACCAGGCCGACGCGGACGCCGCCGCCGCGAAAGCCAACCTCGCGCAATTGCTCAACGGCACGCGACCGGAAGACCTCGCACAAGGCGAAGCCGCGCTCGCGCAAGCCAAGGCGCAGGCGGCGCAGTTGACGGTCACGCTGGAGCGCCTGTCCGTGCATGCGCCACGCGCAGGCCGCGTCGATGCCTTGCCATTTCGGCTTGGCGATCGTCCGCCCGCAGGCGCCAGCGTGGTCAGCCTGCTGGTCGGCGAGGCGCCGTACGCGCAAGTCTTCGTGCCGGAATCGCAACGCGCGTCGTTGCAACCCGGCGCGCATTTTTCCGTCCACGTCGATGGCGTGGCGCAACCCTTCACCGCCACGCTCAAGCGCATCCGCAGCGAGGCGAGCTTCACGCCGTACTATGCGCTGTCGGGCGACGACGCCAGCCGCCTGACGTATCGCGCCGACCTGTTCCTCGACGGCGACGCGGCACGCAAGCTGCCGGCGGGCGTGCCGTGCCAGGCGAGCCTGCTCGATCATGCCGCGCACTGAACCCGACAGCGCCATCGTCGCACGCGGCCTGACGCGCACGTTCGGCAAGGTCGTGGCGGTCGACCGCATCGACCTCACCGTCGCGCGCGCGCAGGTGTACGGCTTCCTCGGCCCGAACGGCTCGGGCAAGTCGACCACGATCCGCATGCTGTGCGGACTGCTGTTGCCGAGCGCGGGCACGATCGATGTGCTCGGTTACAAGATTCCGCAGCAAGCCGAGGCGCTCAAGCGCCGCATCGGCTACATGACGCAGAAGTTCTCGCTGTACGACGACCTGACCGTGCGCGAGAACCTCGAATTCGTCGGCGCCGTCCACGAACTGGACCGCACGCAAACCCGCACGCGTGTCGCCGAATTGCTCGATCGCTATTGGCTCGGCGAACAGCGCGACCAGCTCGCCGGCACCTTGTCCGGCGGACAAAAACAGCGCCTCGCGCTTGCCGCCGCCGTGCTGCACAAGCCGGAATTGCTGCTGCTCGACGAACCGACCAGCGCGGTCGATCCGCAGTCGCGGCGCGACTTCTGGGATTCGCTGTTCGCGCTCACCGATGCAGGCACCACGATCCTCGTCTCCACGCACTACATGGACGAAGCCGAGCGCTGCCACCGGCTCGCGATCCTCGACCGCGGCCGCCTCGTCGCCGACGGCACGCCGCACGAACTCGAGGACGCCCTGCCCGGCCAGGTGCTGCTGGTCGACTGCGCGAATCCGCGCGCGGCGCAGAACGCACTGGCAAATCTGCCGGGAATAGCGGCGATGGCGCAGATCGGCGCCTCCTTGCGCGTCCTCGGCAGCGACGCTGCGGATTTGCGTACGCGCATCGCTACAGATCTGCATGCGGCGGGTATCGACGCCCACGTGGAAACGACACGGCCGAACCTCGAGGACGTGTTCGTCGCCGCCACGCGCCAGGCGCCGGCGCCGCGCGCGGAGACCCGCGCATGAACCTGCGCCGTCTCTTCGCCATCGTCGTCAAGGAACTGCGCCAACTGCGCCGCGACAAGCTCACGTTCGCGATGATCGTCGGCATTCCGACCATGCAATTGCTGCTGTTCGGCTACGCGATCAACATGGACATCCGCCACCTGCCCGCCGCCGTACTCGACCAGGCCCGCACCGCGCACTCGCGGCAGATCGTCGCGCAACTCGCACAAACCCATGTACTGGACTTCGAATACCGCCTGCGCACACCGCAAGACATCGACGCGTTGTTGCGCGAAGGCAAGATCAGCGCGGCGCTGGTGATTCCGCCGGATTTCGAGCGACGCCTGATCCAATCGAACGCGGGCGTGCGCGATCGTCCGCCGCTGCAAATCGTCGTCGACGGTTCCGACCAGACCGTGCAACAGGCCGTGCGCCAGCTTGCCGCGCTGCCGTTGTCCGCACTGCTTGACCCGGCCGCCTCGGTGCCGTCGTCCAATGTGGAAATCGTGAACTTCTACAATCCCGGCCGGCGCGCGCCGGTCAACACCGTCCCGGGATTGATCGGCGTCATCCTGACCATGACCATGGTTCTGTTCACGGCCATGGCGCTGGTGCGCGAACGCGAGCGCGGCAATCTGGAATTCCTGATCGCAACTCCCGTTTCGCCCACCGAACTGACTGTGGGCAAGGTGCTGCCTTTCGTCGGCATCGGCCTGATCCAGGTCACGCTGGTGCTGTTGCTGGGGGTGGCGATTTTCCAGGTACCGATTCGCGGCAGCCTGTTCGACGTCTACGTCGCGGCGCTGGTGTTCATCGTCGCCTCGCTCGCGCTAGGTGTGTTCCTGTCTACGCTGGCGAAGAGCCAATTCCAGGCCATGCAGCTCGCGTTCTTCACGTTCCTGCCGCAGATACTTCTATCCGGCTTCATGTTCCCTTACGCCGGCATGCCGTGGCCGGCGCAGTGGCTCGCCGAGATTTTCCCGATGACGCATTTCATGCGCCTGATCCGCGGCATCCTGCTGCGCGCGGCCACGCTCGCCGACCTGTGGCCGGAGCTCGTCGCACTCGGCGTATTCATCGTGGTGATGCTCGGCGTTGCGATCGCGCGCACGCGCAAACGGCTGGATTGAAGCGCCCGCATGGCGGGCGTGCGCTGGAGCGGATAGAATCGGGTCGCCATGCCGTACGCGCCGATCAACCAGACGGCAAACAGCGACCCAAAGCCGGTCGTATTCGTCGTCGACGACGAGGCAGGCATCCGCTCCGCGCTGCGACGCCTGCTGAAGCTCGCTGGCCTGACGGTGGAGACCTATTCTTCGGGTACCGAATTCCTGGAAAAGGCCCAGTTGCACGGTGCGGGCTGCGTGCTGCTGGATATGCGCATGCCGCAGATGAGCGGCCTGGAAGTCCAGGCCCGCTTGAATGAGCGCAGGATCGCCCTGCCGGTGATTTTTCTGACCGGCGCGGCGGATGTTCCGATGGCGGTTGCCGCGATGCGCAACGGCGCGCACGAATTCATCGAGAAGCCGTTCGACGACCGGCAACTGGTCGCGCGCGTGCGTCAGTTGCTGGAACAAGCCCACAATCACTTGCAGCGGGCGGAAGACCGCAACGTCACCATCGCGCGCCTGCGCAGCCTGACCCCGCGCGAGCGCGAAGTGCTGGATCTGGTGGCAGCGGGCGGCACGGCCAAGGAAATCGCCCGGCAATTGGGCACCAGCCACCGGACCGTGGAAATCCATCGCGCGCACCTGATGCAAAAACTGGCGGCGTCCTCGCTGGCCGACCTGGTGCGGATGCAATTGCTCGCAGCCGCCGAACCGATCCGCGACGCCGGCACGAATTAGGCGAGCCGGGCCGCCGGTCGCGGCCTGCGGACGCCATACGTATTCATACGCATTTCGCCGCAACCGGCGCCTGCCTATCATCCTTCTCGCTTGCCACGAGCAGGATTCCGAAACGATTCGGGCTTTCTCGCGCCAGAGCGCACGGCAAGCAGGCTCTTCATCGCCGCGCATTGTTGGGAGCCCGCCATGAATACCCAATCGATCCGCCATTTCGCCCTCGCTCTCGGCTTTGCCGCATTCGCCGCGACCGGCGCACACGCGAGTACCGCGCTGCGCGCGCAGCGCCTGACGCCGCCGGAAAGCTCCGCCAGCAGTTTTGCGCGTCAGAATCCGGTGGTACTGGGCGACTGGATCGCCGTGTTCGGGCGCATCAGTGCGGTGGACGGAGACGGCAGGGTATACATTTATCATCGCCAGGCGGGCGCGTGGTCCTTGTTCCAGGAAATTGCACCGCCGGACAGCGCCGACGGCCAGGATTTGCTCGCTTTCACCGGCAATGCGCTCATCGTCGGCTCGCCCGGTGCATGGAACCCGCACCTCACCGGCAACGCCGGCTCGGTGTCGATCTACGTACTGCAGAACGGGCAATGGCTGCTTGAAGAAACGCTATACAGCTATACCGGGATCATGAGCGGCGCCAGCGGATTCGGCAGTTCGCTGGCAGTGGACGGATCCACGCTGTATGTCGGCTTTCCGGGCTACATCAACGACAATGGTCTGCAGGTCGGCGATGTCGAAGCCTACGACCTGTCCAAATTACCTTCCAGTTACGCGGGGCAGATCCTCGCGCGCGCGCCGGTCGACCAGTCCAGCTTCGGCTCCAGTTTGGCCGCTGCCAACGGCACCTTGGCCGTCGGCGCAGACAATCTCGGCCTGGCCGGCGTCGGCGCCTCGGCCGGTGCGATTTATACCTTCGCCAAGGTCTACAACGGCTGGAGTCAGAGCGGCATGCTCACCGCACCCAACCCGGTTGCCTTCGCTTACTATCCGGACGTGCTGGTCCTGGATGGCGGCAGAATCGTCGCCGGAGACGCCGAATTCTACAGTCAGATGAAGGGCGGAGCGTACGGCTCAGCGTATTCCTATGTCGCCGCGGCCGGGCAGTTCAATTACGAAAGCGAGTTGACCGACGCGAACAGCTATGGCGGCGACATGTTTGGCACCAGCGTGACTTCGGTGAGCGGTTTTTCTCTGGTCGGTTCGATGGGCAAGGGCGATGCCGGCCAAGTCTTCGCCTATCACCATGATGCCAGCGCCGGGTCGCAACCGGCCGGAGTCTACAGCGTAGCGGCACTGCAGCCGGGCGATGGCTTCGGCGTGAGCATGGCGACCGACACAACCACGCTGGTGATCGGTGCGACCGAATCCGGTCGCACCCCGGCGAGCCCCGGCGCGATCTATGTCATGCAATACCCGGCGACGGACCGACTCTTCGGCGAAGGCTTCGAGCCCTGATCGCGGGAGCCGCCACATGACAGGCGCTTGCGCCATCGCGTACACTGGCGTTTTGTCAGGGGCGCCGTGTCGCAATGAGCTTTCGCTTGTCCGCATGGAAGTGCGTCGTCGTATTTGCAAACGTCGCCGTACTGCTGGCATCCGCCGGATGCGATCGACAGCCGGCCCCGCCGCTGAGCACGGCGGCGGCCGCGGAAGTGCGCCCTGATGAGGATACCGGCAAGGGTCCCGGCTACACCTACACCATCGCTTATCCGACGCTGGATCCGCAGTGGCATGCGCTCGACAAGGCGATCCGTGAGTCCGCCGCCGTGCAGAAAAAGGCTTTCCTGAACGCGAGCACCGACGACCGGGACAAGAGCATCGACTACACGCTGGACCTGAATTTCACCGTCGCCCGCCGCACCGCGGATTTCGTCAGCGTCATTACCTCGGGTTCGTCCTTCATCGGTGGGGCGCACGGCATGCCGATCCTCGCCAGCTTCAATCTGGATCTCGCCGACGGCAAGCTCAAGACCCTTTCCGACCTGTTCGCGGATGCGCAAACCGGCCTGCAGGCAGTGAGCGCGGAATGCCGGCGCCAACTCGAGGGCCGCTACGAAGCGAAATTGCGCGCCGATCCCGGCAGCATGACGCCGGCGCAGCAAGAATCGGACATCCAGTCGATGAAACGCTGGATAGAGAAAGGCACGCAGCCCGCCGCCGAAAATTTCGACGTGTTCCTGATCGACGGACTGGATACCCGTGCAATCGGCGTGACGGTTATTTTCCCGCCGTATCAAGTGGCGCCATATGCGGACGGCCCGCAACAGGTGGAAGTGCCCGCCAAGGTGTTTTACGACCTGCTCAAACCCGAATACAAAGATGCGTTTGCCATCGACACGGAAGCGCGCAAGCTGGGCACGGGCGTGCGTTGAACGCGACGCTGCTGCAAACGGCGTATTTCTTCCTTGCCGGAATCCTGATCCTGGTTGGCATCGCCGGTGCGGTCGTGCCGATCCTGCCGGGCGTGCCGCTGGTGTTCGGCGGCATGCTGCTGGCCGCGTGGGCCGATCATTTTCAGCATATCGGCGCTTTTACCCTGATCTTGCTCGGCGTGCTTGCCGCGCTTGCCCTGCTCGTCGATTTCCTCGCCGGCATCCTCGGCGCCAAACGCGTCGGCGCGAGCACGCGCGCGCTGTGGGGCGCGAGCATTGGCATGCTCGTCGGGTTCTTCTTCGGCCTTCCCGGTCTGCTGTTGGGGCCGTTCCTCGGCGCACTGATCGGCGAACTGTCAGCCGGCAAGAAACTCGATCATGCCACGCGCGTGGGCATCGGCACCTGGATCGGCTTGCTGTTCGGCACGCTGGCCAAGCTCGCGCTGTGCTTCACGATGCTCGGCGTGTTTGCGCTGGCGTTCCTGGTCGGCTGATATCGCTCAGGTTCTCGGCAGCACGTACCACAACACCGCAAAATATTGCAGCACGCTGCCAGCTAGCACGAACAGGTGCCACACCGCGTGGTGATAGCGCAGACTGCGCCAGACGTAGAACAACACGCCGAACGTGTAACTCACGCCGCCGCCGAACACCAGCCACAATCCCGGCACAGGCAACGCGGCGACGAGCGGCTTGAGTGCGACCAGCCCAACCCAGCCGATGGCGATGTAGAGCGCAACGCGGACGCCGCGCGCATGCCGCCACCGGCTCAGCTCGAACAGCGCACCGAGCGTGGCCAGTACCCAAACCGTGCCGAACAGGCTCCAGCCCCAGGCGCCACGCAGCGCGATCAGCACGAACGGCGTATAGGTTCCGGCGATCAGCAGAAAGATAGCCACATGATCGAGTGTGCGCAGGAGTTGTTTGGCATCCGGACGGTGCACGCCGTGGTACAGCGTGGACGTGGCGTAGACAAGAATCAGCGTGACGCCGTAGACCAGGCACGTGGCCGTTTCTCGCACGCCTCCGGCTGCGAACATCAAGCCGCACAGGCCAGCGATGGCGAGCAAAAGGCCGACGCCGTGGGTGAGGCTGTTGGCGAGTTCCTCGCCGGGGGTGTAGCGCGCCGTCGCCGTGTGGTTGCTCATGCATCCACCCTACCGATTTTTGTGCGCTGCCGCAATGAAAACGCGGCGCCCTTCCGAGCGCCGCGTTTTCGATCAGTGCACGCTCGAATCAGTGCGCGCGAGAGATGGTGAACTTGCCGAACGAAACGCCGATGTTCACGCCATTGCCGGTACCGGCCAACGCCAGCGAGACATTACCCTTGGTCAACACCTGCGCGATGCCGGATTTGACCACGCCGGCATTCGCTTCGCCTTGTGCGTAGCTGCCAAACAACTCGCCCGTGTCGTACACGTCGGAGAATTTGCCGGTGCCGCCTTCGACCTTGTATTTGCCAGCCGTGAGGCCGCCGCCGACGGCGACGATATCGACATTGAAGCTGCGGCCATTGCTGCAGGTGATGGTGCCGCGGCCTTCGGCGTGCTTGTAGATGGCGGCCCAGCCGGTGAGGTTGAACTTCATCTCGCAATCGATCTGGCCGGCAGCACTGGCACGCACGGAATACAGCGCGGACGCGGCGAGCAGGACGGATGCGGCGAGTACGGGGATGTTGCGCATGTCGATTCTCCTTGTCGTTGAACCGCGGTCAGTCTCGCGCAAGCTGCCTGAACGCACAACAACATGCGTATCCATGCAGAATTTTTGTGTGCCGCGCGTTAAGCTCATGTTTGGCCTGCGGGGAGGAACCGTCATGTCCGCCTTCGACATTCTCGTGCACGTGCGCGAACCCGGCGGCGAACCGCTCGCCGCACGCGCGGCTTTCGCGCTGGGCAAGCGCATCGATTCCTATCTGTATGGACTCACCGTGGCGCCGCTCGGCGCGGTCGCGTTCAGCACACCGGAAACCGTGGTGTTCCAGGTCCACGAAGCCGATCGCGCGTATGCGCAGGCGCAGGCGCAAGGGTCATGGTGGCGCGATCTGCTCATCGCGCATGGCGCAAGCGGCGAATGGCTCGTCGCACAGGGCGAAGCGGTCGAAACGCTGTGCCACAGCGCACGCTGGTGCGATTTCGTCGTGGCCGAACGGCCGACGCTCAATCCCGACGCGCCGACCGGTTGGGGCACGGTGTCGCGTACCGTGTTCGGGGCTGGCGTGCCCGTGCTCGTCGTGCCCGAATCCGCGAAGTTGGCGACGTTGGGCGAGCGCGTGCTCGTCGCCTGGAACCACAGCCGCGAAGCGATGCTGGCGATCCGCGGAGCGCTGCCCCTGCTTGCGCGCGCAGCACAGGTCGTGGTGCTCGACGGCGCGGCCCAGGACGACGAACTCGGCACACGGCATTTGCCCCGGCTGGACTTGTCCGCATGGCTGCAACGCCACGGCGTGAGCGCGCAAATACGCCAATTCGCGCCGAAGAACGACTATGGCGCGAACATCCTTGCCGAAGCCAGGAACCTGCAGGCCGACATGATCGTCATGGGCGCATGGGGTCACTCACGCATCGCGCAACTCGTGCTCGGCGGGACGACGCGGCATCTGTTCCAGAACAGCGATCTGCCGTTATTGGTAGCGCATTAGTCGGCGCAGACCGGCGCCTGCTAGCGTCGGTGTTTGCCGCGTGCCGCCGGCAAATGCAGCAACGCGCGCAGCTTCGCCTCGACCTGCGTCGGCTCGTCGCCGCCGCTGCGCTGGTAAACGATGTTGCCCTTTTTATCGACGAGGAAAAGGCCCGGCGTGCCTTCCACGCCATAGGCATCGGCGATCGCGTCGCCGTCGCGCACCAGGGTGAAGGTCAGATGGCGCTCGCGCAATGTCGCGGCGGGGTGTCCGTCGTCCTTGATGTCGATCGCATAGACATCGAGCTTGTCGCGACCGGTCGCATTGTAGACATCCTGCAAATACGGCATCAGTGCTTCGCAGTATGGGCACCACGTCGCCCAGAACAGCAACAGCGCCGGATGGCGCAGGTGCTGCGGATCGAAGTGGATTTCATGGCCATCCGCGCCCTTGCCTTGCCAGGCCAGCGCGGGCTTGGAGGCACTTGCAGGCAACGCGGCCAGGCACAGCAACAGCGCACAAAACAGCCGGCTCATCCGCATGGCTAACTCCTCGGCAATGCCGCACAATCGACCAGCACGGCAGCGGAAACCATACGCCATGAGCGAACATCTTGCGAGCATCCACTGGCAGCGCGGGCCACCGTGCGCGCGCCTTGACGGTTATCGACCCTGCACGGGCTGGCGAAATCCGCCAGCGCAATGCATGCTAGGCCATTCCGTCGCCGGATCGCGAAATGGCAAACCCACCACCCCGCACTTACCGCTACTACGATTTCATCCTCGGTGCCTTTGTCTGCACGATACTGTGCTCGAATTTGATCGGACCGGCGAAAGTAGCGCAGGTGCATCTGCCGCTGATCGGCGAATTCACGTTCGGCGCCGGCGTGCTGTTTTTTCCGATCTCGTACATCTTCGGCGACATCCTTACCGAGGTGTACGGCTACGCCCGCGCGCGCCGCGTGATCTGGTCGGGCCTGACCGCGCTGGTGTTCGCCTCGATCATGGCGACCGTCGTGGTCAAGCTGCCTCCCGCCGCCGGCTGGCACGAACAGGCCGCCTACGAGTCGATCTTCGGCCAGACCCCGCGCATCGTGCTCGCCTCGATCACGGCGTTCTTCTGCGGCGAGTTCGTGAACTCATATACCTTGGCAAAAATGAAATTGTGGACGAATGGCAATGCGCTGTGGACGCGCATCATCGGCTCGACCATCTGCGGCGAAGGCGTGGACTCGCTGGCGTTCTATCCCCTGGCCTTCCTCGGCGTATGGGACACGAAAATGGTGTTCGTCGTGATGGCGTCGAACTACTCGCTCAAGGTGCTGTGGGAAGTCCTCGCCACGCCGCTCACCTACCGCGTTGTCGCCGCGCTCAAGCGCGCGGAGAGCGAGGATTACTACGACCGCGATACCGATTTCACGCCGTTCTCGATCAGGACCTAGCCGGATAAGTGCAAGCCAGCCGGGTCGGTTGGCCGGTCGCGTCACGCATGTAGGTCTTCCACTGCGATCGGGATGCCGCCATCTTCGGCGCGCTCGACCTGGGTAATTCCCGGGCATTCCATCTCCAGCCGCCGAAGTTGTCGGTCACTGCTCAGCGCACCCGCGCCGGCGCCGCGCTTGCTTGTGCCCGCCAGTATCGTGATCACCGCGCGCTGGAGTTCGCGATCGTCCCAGGGCTTTTCAATGAAGCGGGTCAACTGCGCCTCGTTGACCGCGGCAATGATCGCGGCGCGATCGGCAAATCCGGAAATGATGACGCGCGGCACCTCCGGCTGGATGTCCATCAATCGGATCAGGAATTCGACGCCATTCATCACCGGCATCCGATAGTCGGTAATCACGAGATCGAACTCGCTTTCTTCGCAGCGCTCGAGCGCCGCATCGGACGACGTGAACGCTTCCGCGCGCAGTGCCTCGCCATTGAGCTGGCCAGCGTCGATCGAGGTCAGACAGCGCCGCAGCGCATTGAGGATAAACGGTTCGTCATCCAGCAACAAAACGCGGTACATCGGAATTACTCCTTCGAGGCCAGGTGGGGTTGTGCGATCGGTAACTCGATCAAAAACAGCGTGCCCTGGCCCGGCACGCTGGTCACTTCGATCGTGCCATGGTGTTTGGCCACGATGCCATAGGAAATCGCCAAGCCCAGCCCGGTGCCTCCGCCGACCGCCTTGGTGGTGAAAAACGGATCGAAAATCCGCGGCAACGCCTCGGCGGGAATGCCCTCGCCATCGTCGCCGATCGAGACGCGTACCTTGTCGCCCACGTGTTCCGTGCTGACCGTTATCACGCCGTGCGTCTTGATCGCCTGGCCCGCATTGATGAGGATGTTCATGAATACCTGGTTCAATTCCGACGGCAGGCATTCGACCAGGGGCAGATCGCCAAACGTCTTGACGACCTGCGCCTTGTACTTGAGCTCGTTCCAGACGATGTTCAGCGTCGATTCCAGACCGCTGTGCAGATCCGTGCACACCCAATCCGCGGTCTGATCGCGGCGCGAGAAATCCTTCAGGTCGCTCACGATCTTGCAAACCCGGTCGATGCCCGCGCGCGACTCCGCGAGCAGTTCCTTGACGTCGGTTGCGACCGACTCGAGATCGATCTGCCGGCCGAGCTGGGCCGCCTTGTCGACGGCAACCGCGTCGTCCGGGTCCATGACCGCGTCGGCAAAGGTCTTCGCGGTGGAATACAAGTTGGCCGTGTACTGCTGCAGCGAATTCAGATTCGACTTCACGTAGGCGATCGGATTGTTGATCTCGTGCGCCACGCCGGCCGCAAGCTGACCGATCGATGCCAGTTTCTCGGTCTGGATGACCTGTTCCTGCACACCCTTCAGCCGGGCGTTGGCGACTTCCAATTCGGCGTTACGCGCATGCAGTTCCGCTTCGCGGGCGTGTTCCCAGGTCACGTCGCGGACGCACAGGCCATACGGTGGCGAGCGGTTCGCGCCGAGCGCGGAAATCTGCACCAACGCGACCCGCTTCAGTTCACCGGTGACATCGAGCTTGATCTCGCCGATCCAGTTGCCGACGCCCCGGCATATATACAGCGCTTCCGTGGAAACCAGGTCCGGATGCAAGTCGCGCACGAATTCCGGTTCGCAGGCTTTGTTCTTCGGATTGATTCGCTGCGCGAAAATCTTCGCCGCGCGATTGCAGTACTGCACGCGCATGTCGGCGTCGAATATCAACGCCGGCACGACCGTCGCATCGACGAACTTGACCAGATTGAACGCGATCTCGGTCGAAGTCGAACTCGACGCTCGGTCGGGCAGCGCCGGTGCAACTTCGCATTCGCTCGCATTGCTCGTATTCATGATGCCGCCCATTCCGAACCGGGTTCGGGTTACACGATCGATCGCCGTCGGCGACCGACGCCGGACCCCGCTCGACCTGCCGGACTGAAAAACGCGGGCGTATGCGGGGTTTTCGGAGCGCATCATAGGAAACGCCACCGACCGTCGCAATCCGTGCAATTACTTACTAGGCTGGCGTTCGGATCAGCGCGCCGTTGGATGTATGATCAAACGGCTCAACCCAGCCAGTAGATCGAGCCACCCCGCGATGAACAAATCGCTTCAGGCAGCGGCACTTGGCGAAAATTCGAGCGTCGGGTCGACGCAAGCATCCGCACGCGCGTTCGCCGCCATGGCCGCGGGCCTGTGCGCCATGCCGATCGCGTTGATTTCGCTGGGCGACGAAAGCCGTCAGGAACCCCTCGCGGCAATCGGATTGACCCCGGAGCAAGCGCTCGACGCGATGGCGTTCTGTCGGCACGCCAGCGCCAGCCGCGCCCCGATCGTCGTGCTTGACGTCACGCGCGATCCGCGTTTCAGCGGCGGCGCGCCGTCGGCTTCCGAATCCCGTATCGCCTTCTGTGCCGCGGTGCCGCTGGCCACAGCCGACGGCAAGGTATTTGGGACACTGGCCGTCATGGACCGCAAGACGCGCCGGTTGAGCGCTCGCCAGCGCGAGCTGCTGTTGACTGTGGCCCGTCAATTGCTGGCGCAATGCGAGCCGGGCGTGCTGCGCGCAGCGGCGAATCCGATCTCCGAAAAGGATCAGGCCGAGCTCGCCGCGATGCATCTGGCCGCGATCGTGGAGTCCTCGCGGGACGCGATCATCAGCGAGGATCTGCGCGGCGTCGTCACCAGCTGGAACCGGCGTGCCGAGGAAATGTTCGGTTACCGCAGCGACGAGATGATAGGCACCTCAATCCGCGTGATCATCCCTGCGGATCGGCAGGACGAGGAAGACCGGATCCTGCAGACGATCGCTCGCGGGGACCGGATCGACCAGCTCGAAACGGTGCGGCGCACCAAGGATGGCCGCCTGATCGAGGTTTCCATCACGATGTCGCCGATCAGGGACGCGACGGGCGCGATCGTTGGCATTTCCAAGAGCGCGCGCGACGTTTCGGAACTGCGGCGACGCGAACGCGATGCGCAGCAGTTGTCGCGTCTTTATCACGCCTTGAGCCGGATCAACCAGACCACCGTCTGGAAACGTACGCGCGAGGAACTGGTGCAGAATACCTGCCGGATCCTGGTCGAAGACGCAGGCTTTGCGCTGGCCTGGATCGGCTGGTACGCCCCCGAAACGCACCTGCTTGCGCCGATCGCGGTCAGCGGCGACGACCATGGATATGTGCGCAGCGTTCGCGTTTACGTAGATGACCGGGCAGAAGGACGCGGTCCGGCCGGAATCGCCTTCCGCAGCGGACGCCGCCACATCTGCAACGACGCATTGCACGACCCGGCCATGCAGCCATGGCGCGATGAATTGGAGCGCGCGAACTTGCGCGCGGTAGCAGCATTCCCGATCCGCGAGGACGGCCGCGTGGCCGGCACGCTAGTGGTGTACGCGAAAGAAGCCGACTTTTTCCAGGAGCGGGAAATCGCCTTGCTCGAAGAAGCTGCCATGGACGTCGGCTTCGGGCTTGCCAACCTGGCGCGCGAACAGGTGGCGCACGAGGCGCAGCTCGCCGTGCAGCGCGAGCGGCAGTTCACTAACGCGATGATCCAGAGCGTGCCCGGCATTCTCTATCTGTATGACGAGAACCGCCGTTTCCTGCTCTGGAACCGGCATTTCGAGCTGATATCGGGTTATGCGCCGGAGGAAATCGCGCGGATGCATCCCTTGGACTTCTCCTCCGGCGCCGACAAATCCCGGGTCGAGAACGGGATCACCGCGGTATTCGCCAGCGGCGAGGCCACGTTCGAAGCGCAATTCGTCACCAAGGACGGCCGCTCGCTTTCGTATTTTTTCACCGGACGCCGCGTGCGGTTGGACGGGGCCGCCTGTATGGTCGTAATCGGCATCGACATTTCCGCGCGTCTCGCGGCGGAAGATGCCCACAAGCTGAGCGAGGAGCGCTACCGGCAGTTGTTCGAATACTTGCCCGACGGCATCCTGACCGCGGATCGCGACAGCGTGTACCTCGACGCCAACCCGAGCATGTGCGAGATGCTTGGATATTCGCGCGACGAACTGATCGGCAAGAGCGCGGGCGATATTGTCGAGCCGGCGGCGGCGCTGTTAGTCGCCCCCGCACTCGACATCATCGGCAGCGGCGCGGACTATAAAGCGGAATGGACCCTCGTGCGCAAGGATGGCTCGCGCGTGAACGTCGAAGCCATCGCGACGCTGATGCCCGAAGACAAAATCCTGGCCGTGATCCGCGACATCAGCGAACGCAAACGCGCGGAAGTACAAATGCGGCAAAGCGAGGATCGCTTCCGCGCGGTCTTCGAACAGGCCGGCTTGGGTATCGCCATTGTTGATGCGGCCAGTCGCCGGCTCGTTCGGGTCAATCCGATGCTGGCGCAGATGCTCGGGTACGAAGCGGAGGAACTGCAGAGGATGACCGGGGCGCAGGTCGGTGCCCCGGAAAGCGCGGCCTCAAGCAGCCTGCGCGAACAGTTGCTGCGCGGCGAGATCGACCACTACCAGATCGAAAGAACGTACCGCCGCAAGGACGGCGGCGAATTGTGGGGCGTCTTCACCGCGACATTGGTGCGCGGCGCGGACGGCATGCCCGCTTTCTCAATCGCCTTGCTCGAAGACAGGACCGCGCAAAAGCAGCAAGAGCGCCGGATCGCACGCCTGAGCCGGATTCGCGCCGTCATTGGCGGCATTCATTCGGCCATGCTGCGTCAGCAGGATCGCGTTGAACTGCTCCGCGACGCCTGCCGCGTCGCCGTCGCCGAGGGCGTGTTCGCGCTCGCCTGGGCGGCGGAAATCGACCCAGTCAAGGACCACCTGCGCACCATCGCCATCGACGGGGTCGCCACGGATGCGGCGAATTTCATCGATTTCGCCCGCCACACGATCCCGGACGAGAATCAGCTCATCTGGCGCGCCTTGCGCACGGCCAAACCGGTGGTCGTCAACGACCTGCTCTCCGATGACTCGTTCCTGCCCACGCGCGAACAACTGGTGAGGCGCGGCATCCGCTCCGGCGCCGCGTTTCCCTTGTTCGTATCCGGCAAAGCGGTTTCGGCGCTGGTTTTCCTGGCCGCGGAGGCGGATTTCTTCGACGCCGACGAGATCGCTCTGCTCGATTGGCTGACCCGCGATTTGTCTTACGCGCTTGAGTACGCGAACACCGCACGACAGCTCAAACAGCTGACCTATTACGACCCGTTGACCGGGTTGATGAACGCGCAGGCATTCCGCGAACGCCTGCTCCAGTTCGAGAATATTGTGCGCCGGGACAAGATGCGTCTGTGTGTCTGCGCCGTCGACCTGGAGAATTTCACCGAGATAAACCAGCGCTATGGCCGTGCGCTGGGCGACGAACTGCTGCGCGTGACCGGCGAGCGTCTGCGCAAAGTCGTGGGCGAGGCGGGCGCGCTCGGCCGGGTCGGCGGCGACGATTTCGCGGTCGCCGAACTGTCGCCAGACAGTACCCACGCCCAGAACTTGCTCGAACGAGTCTTTGCGGCGTTCGACGCGCCATTCCTGATCGGCGGACAGGCGCTATCCGTCTTGGTACGGGCCGGGATTGCACAGTATCCGGACGATGCGGACCCAGGCGACGGACACTTCGACTTCGACCACGCCGAATCCGCGCTCAAGCACGCCAAAGCGTCCAACGAGCGCTTCGCCTACTTCTCCGCGGAATTGAGCGCGCGCGCGGCGCAAACCTTGACCCTGGAAGCGCAGCTGCGCGAGGCCCTCAAACTCGAACAATTTGTTCTGGCGTACCAGCCGCGCGTGGATATGCGCAGCGGCGAAATCGTCGGAGCCGAAGCATTGATCCGCTGGCAACATCCCGAACGCGGCCTGATCGGGCCGATCGAATTCATCGGTGCCGCCGAGAAGACCAGGCTAATCGTGCCGATCGGCGGTTGGGTCATCGAACGCGTCTGCGCGCAGCAGGCGGCGTGGCAGGCGGCCGGAATACCGATCGTGCCTGTCGGCGCGAACATTTCTTCCGCGCAGATCGACCGCGGCGATTTGCTGCAGGTCGTCCGGGATGCGCTGGCTCGGCATTCTCTCGAGCCAGGCCGACTCGAACTGGAGTTGACCGAAAGCGTGGTCATGCAGGATGTGGTCGGGTCCGGAAAAATGCTCGCCCGGCTGCGCGAGCTAGGCGTAAGCCTGGCGCTGGACGATTTCGGCACGGGGTATTCCTCGCTTTCCTACCTGAAGCGGCTGCCGTTCCATCGGGTGAAAATCGACCGCAGTTTCGTCCACGACATTACCAGCAGCGTCGAAGACGCCGCGATCGCCGCCGCGATCATCGACATAGCCCGCCGCATCCGCCTGAAAGTCGTCGCCGAGGGCGTGGAAACGCAAGGCCAGTTCAATTACCTGTTGCAGCACAACTGCGACGAGATGCAGGGAAACTATTTCAGTCCCGCGGTCGATGCCGAGCTTTTCGCGGCGTATTTGCTGGGCGGCCGCCGCATCACCATTGCCCACACTACGCAGGACGTTCAGCGCACTGTGCTGGTGGTTGACGATGAACCGGGAATCCGCTCCGCGCTGGTACGGGTATTGCGCCGCGATGGCTACCGCATCCTGATGGCAAGCGACGGCAACGAAGCGCTGGCGTTGCTCGCGCTGCACCCCGTGCAAGTGATCGTTTCCGATCAGCGCATGCCGGGAATGTCCGGGACCGAGTTGTTCGGCGTGGTCAAGGAGCTTTATCCGGACACGCTGCGCATCATCCTGTCCGGCTATACCGACCTCAAGGTCGTTACAGATTCGGTCAATCGCGGCGCGGTCTTCAGATTTCTGACCAAGCCATGGGATGACGATTTGCTGCGCGAGCAGGTCCGCGATGCGTTCTCGCGCCATCAGCCCAGTCGGAGTTCTTGACGCCCCGCCCGACGCACGCATGCCTTAGCGGGAGCGCACCGCTCTCAATCCAGCGCGTAGCTGAACTGCTGGCGGAACTGATCGGCGAATTCGTTGTAGGTGAAGCGCTGGTTCTGGGTGCCGGGGTGCTCGACCTTGAGCGCACCCATCAGCGAAGCCATGCGCCCGCAGGTGGACAGGTCCATGTTGCGCATCAGGCCGAAGATCAGGCCGGCACGATACGCATCGCCGCAACCGGTGGGATCGGACACGCGGCGTTCGTGCGCCGGCGGGATGTCGATGGTTTTCTTGCCCGTGTGGATCAGCGAGCCCTTCGGTCCGCGCGTGACGATGTACGCCTTCACGCGCTCGGCGATCTGTTTTTCGTTCCAGCCGGTCGCGCGCTGCAGCAGATTCGATTCGTAGTCGTTGACGGTGACGTACTGGGCCTGCTCGATGAAGGCGCGGAACTCCTCGCCGTTGAACAGCGGCATGGCCTGCCCGGGATCGAAGATGAAAGGGATGCCGCGCTCGGCAAACTCGGCCGAGTGCTGCAGCATCGCCTCGCGCCCGTCCGGGCCGACGATGCCGAAGGCGACGTCGGGAACGTCGCGCACGTGGTTCTCGAAGCTGCGCATCATCGCGCCGGGATGAAACGCCGTGATCTGGTTGTCGTCGAGGTCGGTGGTGATGAAGGCCTGCGCCGTGAACAGATCCTCGATCGTCTTGACCTGCGACAGGTCGATGCCGCAGCGGGTGAAATGCTCGCGGTAGGGACTGAAATCCTGGCCGACCGTGCCCATCGGCAGCGGATGCCCGCCGAGCAGCTTCAAGTTGTAGCTGATGTTGCCGGCGCAACCGCCGAACTCGCGGCGCATGCGCGGAACCAGAAAGGCGACATTGAGCATGTGCACCTTGTCCGGCAGGATGTGGTTCTTGAACTGATCCGGGAACACCATGATGGTGTCATAGGCGAGCGAACCGCAAATCAGGGCTTTCATCGGGAATTCCGGCCGAGGCAAAGCGCGCATTGTCGCAGATTTTTCTTTCCCCCCTCTCCCGCTGGCGGGAGAGGGTCGGGGTGAGGGTGGCAAAATCTGCAATCTACCCGAGCAGGCTGCGTCAAACCCGATCAACCACCCTCACCCGCGCCTCCGGCGCGGCCTCTCCCGCCAGCGGGAGAGGCGAAAATCCGCGTCAACGACTGGACAATCTCTCTCTGATCAGCGCATTCAACTGCTGCGGATTACCCTGTCCGCGCAAGCGCTTCATCGCCTGGCCGACGAAGAATTGCAGGAGCTTGTCGTTGCCGGCGCGGTAATCGGCAAGCTGCTCGGGGAATTCCGCAATCACTGCATCGACCGCGGCGGCAAGCGCGCCGCTGTCGGAAATCTGCTTCAGGCCGCGCGCCGCGATGATCGCATCGGCATCGCCCTCGCCCGCCCACATCGCGGCGAAGACGTCCTTGGCGGTCTTGCCCGAGATCGCGCCCTCGCGCACGCGTTCGAGCAGGCGCGCCAGCGCGGGCGCGTCCACGCGCGAGGCTTCGATAGGCAGGTTTTCCACGTTCAGCGCGGCAGCAAGTTCGCCAAGAACCCAATTCGCACAGAGCTTCGCTTGGCCGGGCAACGCAGCGAGCGTCGCTTCGAAATAATCCGCGATGTGCTTGTCGGCGCACAACTGCGTCGCATCGCTTTCCGGCAGGCCCAACGATTCGATATAGCGCCGCCGCCGCGCGTCCGGCAGTTCCGGCAGCGCCGCACGCACCGCGTCGATGTCGGTTTCCGACACGGCCAGCGGCGGCAAATCCGGATCGTGAAAATAACGGTAATCGTCGGCGTCTTCCTTGCCGCGCATCGGC
>DATJIL010000092.1:0-4035 GCA_035493385.1 Rudaea sp. | reverse complement strand
CTTCAAATGCCATAAGCCTGACGCAGCAGGCTGATCGGGCTTTCGGCGCGCGGACTGTCACCGAGGCCGTGCGCGACGTGGCTGGCGGCCATCGGGCAGTCGGACGCGAAGTGCGCCGGCGCGATCTGCTGCACGCGCGTCTCGACCGGCTTGGCGATCTTGCGCGAGAACGCATAGCTCTTCGCCTTGACGCCGTAGGTGCCGTCGTGCCCCGAGCAGCGCTCGATCATCTGGATTTCCGTGTCCGGCACCAGCGCGAGCACGTCGCGCGTCTTCGGCCCGATGTTCTGTACGCGCTGGTGGCACGGCGCGTGATAGGCGATCTTGCCGAGGCCCCGTATGAATTCGGTCTTCAGCAGGCCGCCCTGGTGGCGCTGCCACAGGTATTCGAACGGATCGAAGATGTGGCGCTTGACCAGTTGCACGTCGTCGTCGTCGGGGAACATCAGCGGCAGCTCCTGCTTGAACATCAGCACGCACGACGGGATCGCCGCGCTGATGTCCCAGCCGGCGCGGATCGCCGCGGCCAGCACCGGGATGTTCTGCTCCTTGTATTTCGCGACCGAGTCGAGGTCGCCGAGCTCGAGCTTCGGCATGCCGCAGCAGACCTCGCGCTCGACCAGGGTCACCGCGACGCCGTTGTGGCGCAGGATCGCGGCCAGGTCCTCGACCGGCTGCGGCGTCGAGTAGTTGCAGTAGCAGGTTGCAAACAGCGCGACCTTGCCGCGCGTGCGGCCCGCCGTCTGCGCGGCGACGGCGCCGTCGAAATGCTTCAGGCGCGCGCGCGCGGTCGGCCGCGTGTATTCCGGTACGCGCGCGTCGCGATGCACGCCGAGCGCCTTTTCGAGCAGCTTGCGCGCGCCCGGGCTGCGATTCAGCGCATTGACCGCCTGCACGACGACCGGAATCGTCGCGAGCCTGCCGACCGTGGTCGTCGCCGACAGGATCTTTTCCGCCGTTCCGGTTTCACCGCGACGGAACGCGGCGGCCTTTGCGCGCAGCATCAGGTGTGGAAAATCGACGTTCCATTCGTGCGGCGGCACGTACGGGCACTTGGTCTGGTAGCACAGGTCGCACAGGTAACACTGGTCGACGACCTTCGCGTAGTCGGATTTCGCCACGCCATCGACTTCCATCGTGGCGGAGTTGTCGACGAGGTCGAACAGGGTCGGAAACGCCTGGCACAGGCTGACGCAGCGCCGGCAGCCGTGGCAGATGTGGAACACGCGCTCCATTTCCGCTTCCAGCGCCGCCTGGTCGTAGAACTGCGGGTTCCTCCAGTCCAGCGGATGCCGCGTCGGCGCGTCGAGGCTGCCTTCGCGGGAGGTGGCAGGGGATGGAGATGGGATTTCGGACATGACTTCCTCACCTGCGGCGATTGAAGGTCACCTCCCCCGCTGGCGGGAGAGGTCGCGCCGAAGGCGCGGGTGAGGGTGGCAGGTGTTGAACGCAAAATACATCCGTGCACCCACCCTCACCCCAGCCCTCTCCCGCCAGCGGGAGAGGGGGAAAAGCTCAGGCGAGATCGTTCAACGCTTTGGTGAAGCGGTTCGCGTGCGAACGCTCGGCCTTGGCCAGCGTCTCGAACCAGTCGGCGACTTCGCCGAAGCCTTCTTCGCGCGCGGTCTTGGCCATGCCCGGATACATGTCGGTGTATTCGTGGGTTTCGCCGGCGATCGCCGATTTGAGGTTGGCCTTGGTGTCGCCGAACGGCAGGCCGGTGGCCGGATCGCCGCACTGCTCGAGATATTCCAGGTGCCCGTGCGCGTGGCCGGTTTCGCCTTCGGCGGTGGAACGGAACACGGCGGAGACGTCGTTGTAGCCTTCCACGTCCGCCTTCTGGGCGAAGTAGAGATAGCGGCGGTTCGCCATCGATTCGCCGCCAAATGCATCTTTCAGACTTTGCTCGGTCTTGGAGCCTTTCAGAGTGGCCATGACACACCTCGTGTTGTGGTGAAGATTCGAGCCTGCCGCATGCGCGGCGGACGGCGTCAGCGTAACGCAGCGGAGCGCGTCTTGAAAATCGATTGTTCCGATTGATCCAATAGTCAATGTCTATCGATGCGCACGTCGCCGGGCCGTCTGCACGGGCGATTCTGCCGCGGCACCGCGGGCATCCAGCAACCCTTTCGGCAGCTCGCGAAAAATCTCCGCGAATTTCTTCAGGAAGCCCGCCATCGCCGAACTCTTGCGCCAGAGCATGGCGATGCGCCGGCTCGGCGCGTGGCCGCGGAACGGCACGAGATGCACGTTGTCCGAATGCGCCACGGGCGGCTGCACCGCGAGCGTGGGCAGCAGGGTGATGCCGACATTGGCCGCGACCATCTGGCGCAGGGTTTCCAGGCTGGTCGCGCGGAAACCGGATTTCTCGTTCGCGCCGGACAGGTGGCACACCTCCAGCGCCTGATCGCGCAGGCAATGGCCGTCGTCGAGCAGGAGCAGGCTCTGGTCGGCGAGGTCATCCATCTTGAGCGCCTTGCGCCGGCTCAATTCGTGCTGCTCGGGCACGGCGAGCAGGAAGGGCTCCTCGAACAGGAATTCGGCATGCAGCTGATCGTCGTGGACGGGCAGGGCGAGCACACCGGCGTCGAGGCGGCCCTCTCGCAGCAGGCGCAGCACGACCTCGGTTTTTTCCTCGACCAGCAATAATTCCAGGCGCGGAAAACGCTCACGGATCACCGGCACGACGTGCGGCAGCAGGTACGGACCCAGCGTCGGGAAGATGCCCAGACGCACCGTGCCGGATTCCGGATCCAGTGTGCGCCGTGCGATCGCCTTGATCTGCTCGACCTCGTTGAGTACCTCGCGCGCGCGCTGCGCGATCTCGCGCCCGACTTCGGTGAGCAGCACCTTGCGCGGCGTGCGTTCGACCAGGGCCACGCCGAGTTCGTCTTCGAGTTTCTTGATCTGCGTGGACAGGGTCGGCTGGCTGACGAAGCTCGCCGCGGCAGCGCGGCCGAAATGGCGGTGCTCGGCCAGGGCGACGAGGTAACGCAGGTCGCGCAGATTCACGGGGTTTCTCCAGTCATTTGAAAAAACTATCGAAAGTATAGCATCAATCGATTTGAATGATCGATCGCGCGATCCTATCTTTGATCCCGTGCCCAGCCGGGCCGCCTTTCCAACCACGACATCATTCCCAACCACGACATCAGGAGTCCAGCATGCTTACCGTCGGCGACAAGTTTCCCGAATTCAAACTCAAGGCCACCGTGGCCATCGATAGCCTCGACACGGCGTTTGCCGAGATCGACAACAACACCTACAAGGGCAAGTGGACGCTGGTGTTCTTCTACCCAAAGGATTTCACCTTCGTCTGTCCGACCGAGATCAAGGGTTTCGGCGATTTGAACGCACAGTTCCGCGACCGCGACTGCCAGGTCCTCGCCGCGAGCACGGACACCGAATTCGTGCATCTGGCCTGGCGTAAAGACCACAAGGATCTGCGTTTCCTGCCGTTCCCGATGCTGGCCGACACGGCCAAGCGCCTGAGTTCCGCGCTCGGCATCCTCGATGAGGCAGAAGGCGTGGCCAAGCGCGCGACGTTCCTCGTCGATCCGGAAGGAATCATCCGCTTCGCCTACGTCACCGACGGCAGCGTCGGGCGCAATCCGGCCGAAGTTCTGCGCATACTCGATGCCTTGCAGACCGACGAGCTTTGCCCGTGCAATTGGAGCCGCGGCGAAGAAACGCTCAAAGCGGCTTGATCCCATTAATGCGAGCTGGCGGCATTGTGCCGCTGGTTCTTCGGAGAACGCAATGAACTTGAACGAACTCAAATCCCGCATTCCCGACTACGCAAAGGATCTGCGACTGAACCTGGATTCCGTGCTCGCCGAAATCGGAGCGCCGGGCCTGACCCAGAAGCAGATCGGCCTGGTCGCGCTGGCTGCCGCCATCGCGTCGCGGCACGCAGCATCGATTGATGCGATTGCCATGGAAGCGGCAAAGTCCGCCAGCCCGCAGGAACTCGACGGCGCCCGCAGCGCCGCCGCGATCATGGCGATGAACAATATCTACTATCGCTTCACGCAC